>JAUXAL010000069.1 GCA_030619925.1 Phycisphaerae bacterium
CACTCCGCGCAATAGGAGTATGTGCCATCGGTTGGATTGTTCAAGCTGTAATGCTTGGATTATTGTTTTTTGTTTTCGGTGGTTTTGCAAGTTAATCTGATGCTGGTTATGTTGCCACTGTTGTGACAACAGCTGTGTTGTTCACATTGAAGCGTGCGAAATACTATGGAGAATCATCGTAAGAGCAAGATAAAGAAATTACGAACAAGTGGCTTCCGAGCTCGCATGAGAACTAAGAATGGACGCAAGATACTTTGCAAGCGTCGTGGATGCAGACGACGGTGAGCGGGACAGGAACAATGCGCTATAGCACTTTACAATACCTATGGGTTCGATTACGCGCCGGCGCCGGTGAGCAGCCAGACATACTCACACGCGACAAACACGTAGGCTCACGCCCGATAGGAGCGGGGTAAGTTACTGTTTTTTTCTGAGAGCGGTCTCCGCCATTTTCTCATCCAGTTCATGAATGCCGAATCCCTCCGCACGAACTACGTGCTCAGTGTCCGTCAGAATCAGCCAAGGAAGAGAACGTACGCCCCAGGTGAAACGGATTTTTTCTACGTCGCCTTGAACGACTCCGACCGGGAAGGGAATGTTGTACTTTTTCACCCATTCATTGAGCGCGTTTTCATCAACTTCTGAGGCTTGGACGGTGACGACAGCTATGCCTTTTTGCTTGAGCTGCTGAGCTTGCTTGGTGAGTCGCATAATGCAATTGCGCGACGGGCGTTGGTTCATATCCCAGAAGCACACCAGCAAATTCTTGGTCTTCGCGTCCTCCAGAGGAATGCCGATTTTGATGCCATCAAGCTCAGGTACGGGCTTGCCCACGAGTGAAGGTGCCTGCCCTTCGGGCTGGAGCTGTTCTTTCTCGACAACAACAGTGCCTTGTTCTTTTGTAATGACAAGTCTTTTGCTAACATTCACTTTGATTGATTTACTTGCACTGATTTGCTTGAATTTCCCCAAGCCGGTGCGGGTTACCTTCGTTCCCGTAAGACTGATACCGTGCAGATTGGGAAGGTCCTTAAGCCGCAGCAAACCGGCATCGGTTATCCTGGTGTTATCAAGACGAAGCGATTCCAAAGATTTGAGTTTGCTAAGGTGAACAAGTCCGGCATCCGTAATAGGTGTGTTTGAAAGGGTTAGAAACCTAAGAGCCTTTAATTCTGCAAGGTGAGCCAAATCCCCGTCTGATATCTTCGTGCCATCGAGTCCCAAGCCTTCCAGCGTATTTGACCATACTTTACAGTTGGCCAAACCCGCGCTGTTAACACCCGTTTGATTCAGGCTTAAAGATCTCAGTGCAGGAAGGTACTCAAGAAATGCCAGTCCTTCTCCTGTAATCTGTGTCCCTGTTAGAAGAAGGCTTTCCAACATTTCTAAGTTACCCAAATGGGCAAGGCCGGCATCTGTGATTCGGGTTCGATAAAGCCGTAGGTCTTTAAGCGAGGTCAATTCATTAATGTGAACCAGCCCCTTGTCAGTTATCGGAGAGTACTCATGCAGCGATCCCAATTTACCAAGCACCAGCTTTTCAAGGGAGCAGAGAGACTTCAGATGAGCCAGGCCTTTGTCTCCAATATCCGTATCGTAGAGTTCTAATTCCTTCAACCAGGTCATCTCTGCCAGATGAACAAGGGATTCATCCGTAACCGGGGTCGTGCCAAGACCAAGATGTGCCAGTGAAGTTAGATTTTTCAGATGTTTTAACCCAGGGCCTTTTACTTGAGTCCTGTGAAGGGTCAGGTCCTTAAGCGACCTCAGGCCGGAAAGGTGTACTAATCCTGCGTCGGAAACTTGCGGTGTATAAAGGCTTAACTTCCTTAGTGATGTAAGAGCTGCCAGATGAACAAGCCCAGCACCCTCAATTGCTGTGGAACCCAGGAGCAGCCCCAGCAGACCGCTGAGACCTTTGAGGTGTACGAGGTCTTCATCAAAGACTTCTCCATGCGACAGATATAGCACTTGAAGATCGTTTGGTTTAAGGTCAGCGAGGAAAGAGAAATCGGTCGCCTGCGTGTATACTTCAAGCCTCAGGTCCTTACCGATAGGTACTTGTATATTACCCTGTGCCTGACCTAATAAGACCCAGCCAGCCCGACTTAACAAGCCACGGTCAGAATAATCATCTGAACTGACGTCCCTTATCTTCAACCTACCCACGGCCCGTTCCTTGGGAAAGTGTACAACCCTCAAGCGAACTTGTTCCGCTGCGGCAAAGGGCGAGATACAGAAAAGCCAGATGGCGATACAAAGTGCTCGTTTCATTGTTTCACTCTCCAGCTATGTCTTCAAGTTTTCCATTCAATTCCGACAAGCCAAATCCCTCTGCACAAACTACGTGCTCAGTGTCGGTCAGAATCAGCCAGGGAAGAGACTTGACACCCCAGGTGAAACGTGTTTCTTCTGCGTCGCCTTGAACCATTCCGACCGGAAAAGGGATTTTATACTTTTTCACCCACTCATTCAGTGTGTTTTCATCAACCTTCGAGGCCTGGACAGCGACAACAGTTACGCCCTTTTCTTTCAGTTCTTCTGCACGCTTGGCAAGTTCTCTTATGCAATACCTTGATGGTCTCTGCTCCATGTCCCAGAAACAGACAAGCATAATCTTATCGCTGACATCGGTTGGTGATAGGTCGATTTTCAAGTCTTTCAGTTCGGGTAAAGGCCTGCCCACAAGCGACGGCGGCCGCTTCGGTACATAGCGAGTTGACAACTGCCTTTCCCTTATTACAACCCCGACATCAGTCGCTCCTCCCTCGGTCTCGATAGAGCCATACAATCGTGTTCTACCACTCATGCTTGCACTAACTCGAATCCTTCCGGCGCAGACTTTCTCAAGCGTGAATCTGCCCTTGTCATCCGTTCGCGTCTGTCGACGCGGCTGACTTTCGCCAGAGCAGTAAACCCTCACATTGGTTACCGGTTCATCATTCACATCCACCACCACACCTGAAACCGAAAGATTCGCCACTGCTAATGATATATTTCCTATATCAAGTTGATTATTCACTGCATCATTCGTACTGATTTCTTGAGAACGATTTTCGCCATATCCTTCAGCCCTTGTATAAATACTATATGTATGCTCCAAAGGTATGGCCTTGATTTCGAATTTTCCCTGTACGTCTGTTTTTGCCTGGTCGCGTCCTATTACCGACCTCCACCTTGGACCGCTTAGCATAATCATAATTCGAGCATCGGCAATGTCTTTGCCGTCGGGGTCTATAACTCTTCCGGTGAAAGTTACGCCCGGCTTAAGTTTGATGTCAAGCGTTCGTGTATCTTCATCGATTTCCACAGCAGCAGCGAGGTTACCTTCTTCATATCGTCCGACGAGAAACATAACCGGAATCTCGCCGCCGGGCCAACTTCCCGGGTCATAAACAAACTCGAATTTTCCCTCAGCGTCCGTAGTAACATCTTCCCTGGCGCCCATCGGACAAACGTTTAGCTTGACGCCTTCTAACGGATTGTCTTTTTCGTCTCGCACTACACCGGCAATTTTCGGCTGGCTGGTGAGCTGCCACTCAATGCGTGCCGTTTTGCCATCATCAATCGTGATAGCATCCTGAGGTCTCTGACGCGAATAACCTTGCTTGTAAATGTAACTTATCTGGTATTCGCCCGGCATCAGCCGAATCCGGGCAACCCCATCTTTGTCGGAGAGGCTATAGAATCGACCGCCTACTTCATGCTGAACGACTACACTTGCCTTTTTGATAGGTTTCTTGTTTACGGCATCTGTAACCTCAACTTCCAGTACTCCGCCCTTACTCAACTCTACTTTCACGCCGCTTTTAGTTTTGCCCGCCTCGGTTATGACTTCCACCGGCTCAGCCACCCAATCTGCCAACTCCTCCCTGGACTGCACAAGTTGCAGCAAATGTTTGCCGCCAACAAGGGCGTTTATGCCGAATGTTCCATCCTCTTTTGAGCTAATTGGTTCTTGTCCAAAAAGCGATCCTTTCCAGTCCTGCATCGCCATTACTTTGATACCATCGATTGGTTTGCCGGTATTCTTTTCCACAACAGTACCTTCAATTTTCGCCTCGACCGGTAAAACCAATTTGATGTCGGTTTGCCCTGGGGCAAACTGTAGTTTCTGGCCTGCATATCTGGTGCGTTGATATGTAATAACAATAGCTCTGCCAGGTTTCTTGACAAAAAACTCTGCAGTAGCCTCGGCCGGTATGTTAGTGAACGCGAATTTACCTGTTGCGTTCGTATTTACCATAAGTAGCTTAGAGGCTACTTCCGTGCTCAGACCCCGCTGTTCCTCTCCTTCGCCGATCAGCAGCATGTATATGCCAACCTCAGCCTGGGTAACAGGTTTATCGTTCTCGTCAACCACGATTCCTGCCAATTCTTTCGCCTGGCCCAGTTTGATCTCAAGGGCCTTGTCCTTCTTCATATCCCAGTTACCGCAACCCAGAGCCAGTCCTTCTTTTTCGGCAACTATATATCCATATCGGTAGCTATCACTCTCGGCACTTGTGCTAAAAGAAAACGCACCATCGGTCTTGGTCGTCGCCTCTTCGGCCAGCCTCATATCGTATGAATATGGCGCCCCACCGTATACCATCTCGTACAGTCTGACTCTGGCGTCGGCGATTGGCTGGCCCTGGGCATCGACAACCTTGCCGGTACAGGTTATTTCTTTTATCTCCTGGGCGTTTGAATTATTAATGAAGCTGACCAGAAACACCAGAGGCAAAAATGTTATCCAATTTCTGCGCATAGTAATTCTCCTTCACGGCTCCTGCCGCCTATCAATTCTTATTCCCTCAATTAAGTTACCGAGTTACTGTGCTCGCTTTGTACGAAGCACCCGAATAATCACATAGGCGATTACGATGGCCAGGGCAACAACCACCGGCCAAACATATCGCCTCTGTATAATTTCGGGCTCAATAGCTGTGGCTGCTATGGTGTAAGGTTCACTTTGTACTTTGAAGGGGGCACCGATGTCAACGGTTGCGATAAACGGCCCTCTTACATTTCTGGGCTCTCGCCACGAGAGCGAACAGGTGCCGCCTCACCCATACTCGAAGCTAAAGCTCCGATCGTAGCTGCCGTCTTTGCTCTTGATATGCAGTTTCGGGGCTTGCGGCCGAGAACCGTTGCGGGTCAGTTCGATACGCTCGCCGAGTTGCCCCTTCAGGCTCTGACTGAAAGAATAAGTTGAATCTCTTTTGCTTGCCTCCAGCGTGCAGATGATCGGCTCCCCAATCGAAAGCTCAGCTTTCCTGTTCTGCGTAACATCGAGATCATCCGTCTCACGAGACTCGTACCCTCTCAACACCCAGGCACTGCCTTTTTCATCTTTGCGGTCGATTTCCCAGTGATTGATGCGATATCTTCCCACCGGCAGCTTACCCACACCCTGTTCCGGCTCGAGTATAAACAGCCCATTCTCACCACCTGCCGCAAACTCGGTAATCGCTTCGGGTAGTTGAATATCTCCAAATCTTACGTCTTCGGCCTTGCTAAGCTTTATATAGGCACCATCCTGAGCAATCTCTGGCCGGTACAGGACGCCATCAACCTCGATATAGTTGCCCACAAAACGAGTGTCCCGACTATCTTTCTTGCCAATGCGAATGCGGTCGCACGCGTAGGCCCTGAGTGATTTGTCATTAAACGTCCCGTTTGCGGTATTGTCGATAAGCACACAGTGCTTTTTCGCCCCTGCCACCGTGATGGTCCCCTCGTACCAGCCCGCCGCCTTTATATACAAATGTTTGCGGTCACGATAGGTATAGAACTCAACGTTCAGGTGATAGGTAATGGGGCCATCTTCGCCTTCAAAAAGTACCTTTACCGGCCCGAAAATCGCTCGCCGCTCATCCTGGCGATAAGGTTCCTGAGCGGACTCATCAGCCAGGCTGCCATTTCCATTCGAGTCTATATAGAGTAAGTCATGCGGACCGTACTTGCTTTTGCGGTCCAATGCTATCCAGAAACCGCCGGTGGGAACCATAGAAGTCGGCCAGCGAGCAAAAAACGGTTCATCACATTTGAAATCAGGCAGTTCAACGCCTTGTGGCTTCTCAGACGTCACTTTCGGGATTGACGCCACCCTAATATCACCAACTATCTGCGGTGCCTCGCGCGACGAGTGATATTGCAGCCACTGCTCTTCTTGCGCCCCAGTCATTGATGCCAGGACGAACAGGCTAACGCCCGTAGCAAGCCAAATGTAAGCTTTCTCTCCCATTTGCAGGGCCTCCAAACAGGGTTATCTATTTAACCAGACCGAGGGCCTGTTTTTTCTGTTTACTATATGAATAAAGGCGCGGATGCTACTAAAATGTTACATGTTTTTTGCAATTTTGTCAATATTTTTCTCTCATAAACCCTTGCCAGCTCGGCATTTCTCAGACATCCGTCCGTGAACCAAAATCCAGCGATAAAGCCCAACTTGACACAAAGGAGAAAAAGAAATCAGCGTAAGATTGTCATTGGTTTTCCGCTTGTGGGTTCTTTATTAGCAAGATTTTCGCACAATCCAGCACTTGGCGAACGCAGTCTTCAGGTGGTTTTGCATTGCTAACAACGTAGTAGGCTTTAGAAAGAGTAATAGCTCCTTGAGGTGGAACGCTTTGGCCCAGTGGTTGTCTGATAGTAACAACACGCTGAGGTTTCATGCGAGGGCTGGGCATATCTCTGACCAGGTAAATCGGGCCACGAGTGTATACTTTGGCAATAGCAGGCAAGTTCTTAACGCGAAAGCAATTCAAACAAACCATAGTGTCCAACGCCTTATCGCCATCAGCATCGTGTACGCTTGCTTCGTCGTCGCACTCCAGATTCTCCGACCAATACAGGATGTTCAGTCCTTTGCTCCGATTGAACAATGTCAGTGTTTCTTCAAACAGTTTTCCGGTCGGAGCCGCCGAAGACTCGACAAGCCGCGTTTTTCGCTCAATCGTAAGATGCAGCCCGTTAGAGCTAAAGCTATAGCTGCGCATCAGGGTCCCATCATTTAGCTGTTTATCTGGTGCAACGGGGTCGATTGCGGTGATGGGAACGTGCAGCAGATCTTTAGCTTCTTGCTGGATGCCAATGAACATAAATCCGGTTCGTTGGGCATCATCCAACATTCGTTTTCCATACCCATGGGTAGATCCCCAATCCCGCTCAGTAAGTCCAAAGTCATATGGACGAATCGCCACAACGTCCGGATCCACCAGAAGGGAGCCAATGTAAGTGGGAATTGGGAACCAATAAGGCACACGGATTTCTTCCAACTCAGGATCGTTATCGATGTCCGCTTTGTGAATAAGATACAATCTCTTACCGCCCTTCTCGGCTTGCGCATTTTTCGCGGCAATCTCTGTTTTTTTACAGACAAAAGTTCCAAATGCCAACAACAGTAATAATAGCAATTTGATTCGTTCCACCATTTTTCCTCCTTCTGAAAAATGTGTGTAACCGTTCACGGGTATTTTGAGCGTATTGGGCAACGCACCCAATATTAAAATACCCAACTTTCATCTTGTTTTATAACGTATCTCAAACTGTCAGTAAAGTCAAACTGACATTTCCCATTTAAACGCTTAAAAAGCATAATTCACTCCTGTAGGTGTCAGTAATCTTATCAAAATCACCTTGAACTGTCAAGGATTTCCGTTTTCGAGGCAGCTTTATTGAAAATTGGCAGGAAAACATGGTTTTTTATGTCCCGCATTTCTTCCAATACCTGCTTTTGAGTGGCAACCTGATGGTCCCTTTGTCCGCGAAATATATCGTCACAGTGGCCGTTGGAGAATTATTGGCGGAATTAGATGAAGTAATCTGGTATTTAGCTTTGCATGCTATTGCGACACAGTCTGCTAATAGCGGGGGAGCTTGTTTCCACCGTTTGCTCTGCTTGTGCCAGTTCCAGCCAACGCCTGCATAAGGTCCATATTTTCCCACTGCACTATCTTCAAGCTGCTTGGCTGTCCATTTCGTTGCTTCCGGGTTAGCGTCTTTTACATCTTGCCAATGTTGGAGCGCTATATGCAGCTTTTCGTAATAGACTATTTTAACGCCATCTTCGGTGTTGGTCAACCAATTCCACGCCCTGTTGGATAGTATGGGCCAACTCATGGGCCAAGAGTCTGCCGCCAGCCTCGGTTCTGGGCGCGTACGGGGTGGTCGTATGTTCGAAACGCTCCCCCGCTATTAACCCCCGGAGACAAAATCCAGACCCGTTTTTCAGCTCAAAATCACAGTTTCTTGAGATCGTTATTACGGCACTCCCGGACCCAGCAGAGTGGGAGACGCGATCGGAATGTAGTCCGCCTCTCACCTTCCTTGAAATATCTTCCACTTGTGGAGGGTACTGGCTTCGTAAGAGATTTTTGGCTTCCGCTACACTGGAAGCGAACTTAGAATCTACTGAAAGGATGGCTTCAGAAAGAACTGTCGATACATATATTCTGCGTGCTTCCTTTAAGAAATCTTTTCCTTTAGATTTAACATAAGATTCCACCTGTTCATAAATCCCTTGACTCTTAAGCCATAATATAAACCTGGCAACTGCGTATGTATCTGGTAAGCCAAGAGACTTGTAAATTATCCCCAAAAGAGCAAGTCTAACACTATCGCCAGCGCCAGATCCTAACGTTCCGGAAGCAGCAAATAGCCCACCGTGTCTTTTACCTGTATTAGAGAGTTCTACCAAGAGATCACTAATATCAGATGGTAATTTTGCTAAACCTCTCGCTGTGGCATTATCTGATTGAAATTGATAATCCGTCCAAAGGTAGCGTACCATCTTTACTAAGTGAGACTTGCCACTCCCGAAGAATCCACTGACCCAGGCAGCTGGCTGTTTGGCCTTTGTAATATTGCCTAGGTATGATTCAAGGATGCGAACCAAGCCCTTGGCGTATTGGCCTTCACATACAAAGGTCTGCAGTTCGTAACGGAGCAGCTTAAGTTTTTCATCAGAAAAATCATCTGCGACTTCAGCAACTCCATCATTCATAAGTTGCTTTTTAATTGGATTATCAACAAATAACTCATAGTTCTTGGTCATGATAATGCCCTTTCATGACAGGTTATTGGCAACGCTAAATAATTCCATCCATCTCGAGCATCCAAGAGTCTGTAACAATTGTTACCATCATATTCGCCTGGGAAAAAAACAACTAATCTCCCCTTGACCTTATCTTTAACTGCTTTAACTAATTCGGAAACCCTCATAAAGCCGAATAAACTGGCAATACCTAAAATTGCCACCACATCGTTTTCGCTTGAACCTTCCAGTTGGCCAATCACATTTTCCTTAACAGATTGCTTGAATTCATCCAATGCAGGCTTTATGTCTTCGGGATTTTGGAAGAATTCCTCCTTATAGTCCTCAGATGAAAGCCATTCTGCAAAGGACTTTGTCAAATCAATTAAATACCAGCCGTGATCAGATTGTTTCGTTGCAATTTCAAATTCACCTAGTCGAGGCCTTAATCTACGTTCATCCATTTTGTTGTAGACACAAAACCATATTCTTTCGGCACCAGATGTTAGCGAAGTCCAAGGCAGCGATATAAACTGTTTGTAATTATGTAGAAGCTGTTCGATTCTAGTCACTTAGCATCTTCCTTTCCGTATCCGTAAGCAGATTATCAAAACCGAAGTCAATCACTGACCCAGCTTTCTTAAAATTCATCAGACCAAGCTTGTGTGCTTGATGAGCAAGCTCCAATATTTGGTTTGCAGGTACATCGAGCAATCTTAACCAAATTGAGCTTAGAAGATTCTCGCCTCTGTTACCTTCAAGGTATCCTAGGAACAGAGCGTAAGTCACGGTCACTGGCGTAACCTTAGTGCGTTTTCGTATTTTATTACGCCGACCCTCTAGATGTCCGGACTGCTGATAAGATGATGCGATGTTCTGAGCTGTTGAATGTAATGTCTTGAGGCTGAACCTCCCAGGATACTTCCCTTCCAAAGTCTCTTCAAGATCTTCTAGATTTAAATCATAACCAAGAGGTATCGATAGCACAGTATCTGATGCTGCACGAAGTAATGAGTCCCGAGCATGGGCACATAGGACTGCCATTAGAGCGTGCCCCTCAGAATCTCGCTCCCAAAAGAATCGCAGTACTCGGAAAATCGCCATGTTCTTGTCGAGGCTGTACAACTGAGATATATATTTAGCTGTTTTTTTGCGACTACTCAAAGTCGGCTTCGCGAGTACATTCGACTCGGTTATAAGTCTGGAATATTCATCGATTGAGGTGTCAGGCTGTGAGCTTCTTAAGAGTTCTGCCAACTCTTGAAACATCAAAGTCCGACTGGTGTGAACCGTATACGGTTCATTCAAAAAACCAAATTGTTCAGGCAATGGGTTACTTTTCACTACTATTTTCCAACCTCTATATTGTCTATTATGACTGGTAATTTTTCCGCCATTTCGCTGTTTCTCCACTGCTTTTACGATGCACAAATTCACTCAAATGTTACCGCTGAAAGTCAAAGAACACAAGCAGATTTCAAATGGTAGGAGTGTAAAATCAAGTCTCCGACAGTCCTAAAAGGCAGCTAATAGTGGCTTATCCACCATCCGCAGCCATTTCTCTATCGCCTTTGTTTCAGCTTCTTCGTACATATCGGTTAGTTCCTTACCCCTGTCCTTGCCTCGATACACTGCTTGCACTTTCGAGCTTTGTATTCTAACGTTGCCAGCAGTGGCTTGAGTTGCTGGTCTTTGGTCTCGTATGTTGCGTCCATTAGCCGTTTGATAATTCGGTAGAGTTCGGTCAATTGTCCTTGCGTAGTGATCCCACGATAATCCCACTCGTGTAAACCTTCTTCGAGGTCTTTGAGATAATCGGCAATCTGCTTGATTTCGGCCTTTTCCATACCCTGTAGCTTACCGAGAAACGGCTTGGAAGGCAATAATTTGCCCTGTTTTTCCTTGCTTGTCAATAAATAGATAGGCGGCATTATAGGGACCGTGCTGGTTTTATTTTTCCGTTGATTTATAGCTTAGAAGGCGTACAATTCTATAGAGTTTCGGGGAAATATTGAAAGGCGAGTAAAATGAAGAACAAAGCAATATTAAAGGCTATTGCGGCTGTGGGCCTTGTGGCGGCTTTGTATGGTGGCTATAAGTTTTTTAAGCCAGAGAAACATATTCTTATCGCCATCTGGAACGTAAGAGGATAACTTATGGATTCTGGGATTGCTGGCCTATTGAAGGGCTAATACGGGGTGGTTCACAACAGTGGCAACATAACCAGCATCAGATTAACTTGCAAAACCACCGAAAACAAAAAACAATAATCCAAGCATTACAGCTTGAACAATCCAACCGATGGCACATACTCCTATTGCACGGAGTGTACCTGTATAGTCGAGAGCTTGTCTAACCGCAATTACCATTGCGACCAGCATCCAAATTGCGGCAATTGGGAAAACAATACCTCGCATCACGGGGACAATGCCAAGCACTCGAATCAGCCCAGGAGAGCTCGAAAAACCAATCGTTCGCAACAATTCTCCGTGATCAGCTTTAGTTTGTGGCTCTGGAAGTAATCTTGTACCTATAAAATAAGTCAAGTAAGCCCAAATATACCATCCCACAAGAGCTACAACTACTCCGATAAGCATCCGCAGAAGCCCGGATGAAGTACTCCTGGCAAGCGGATCATTTCTGGTTGTTACGGCGACGCAATCAAGGTCTGGGACGCGACAACCGGCGCAGAAGTGATGACTCTGCATCAGGGCCGAGGTAGTGACACTCAGTGGGCACCAAGACTATGTCCTTTCCATAGCTTTCAGCCCGGATGGATGGCAGCGTCCCAGACCTTGATAGTTTTATCGCCACTGGCTGAGACTATACGCTTGCCGTCAGGGCTTATGGCTATCGAACCGACCCAATCACCGTGCCCACGGAGAGTCATTAATTCGTTGCCGGTTGCCGCGTCCCAGACCTTGATTGTGTTGTCCCCACTGCCTGAGATGATTCGCTTGCCATCCGGACTGAAGGCTATCGATTCGATCCAGTTACCGTGCCCACGGAGGGTCATCAGTTCGGCGCCGGTTGCCAAGTCCCAGACCTTGATTGTTTTATCGTTACTGCCTGAGGCGATACGCTTGCCGTCAGGGCTGAACGCTACCGACTTAACCCCGTCTCTATGCCCTCGAAGAGTCAATAGTTTTTCGCCGGTCGCCGCGTCCCATACCTTGATTGTGTTATCCGCACTGGTTGAAACAATGCACTTGCCATCAGGGCTAAACGCCACTAAGTTGATCGATTGCCCGTGCCCGCGGAGAGTTATCAGTTCGGCGCCGGTTGCGGCGTCCCAGATTTTGATTGTTTTATCGTTACTGCCTGAGACCATACGCTTGCCGTCAGGGCTGAACGCAACAGATTTAACGCATTCCTTGTGCCCACGGAGGGTCATCAGTTCGTCGCCGGTTTCCGCGTCCCAGACCTTGATTGTGTTGTCCCAACCGCCTGAGATGATGCGCTTGCCATCCGGACTGAATGCAACAGATGTTGCGAGTTTCTTGTGCCCAAGGAGGGTCATACGGGACTGGTCCGAGATATGCCGGAGGCGATACCATTCCCAGCCACGAAGGTCTTCAGGACACGCATCCAACAGCTCGCGGACATGGCGTATGTTTGCCTCGCCGTATTTTGCTTCAGCCAACTGAATACTGTTTACATAAAGGGTGCGACGGAGCTCTTCGGATTTATCCTTGGCTGCCTTTTCGGCGTTCTCAGCACGTATCAGAGCCTGTTCAACTTGTGCACGCATAGCGGCCTCCTGCTTCCGGGCCTGTTCTGCTCTGCAGCCCATAAAGATACTGGCCACCAGGCCCAGAACAATTGCTACGGCCACCAGCGCAACCATGGCCACCGAGCCAGCGTGTTTTCGCACGAACTTTCTGGTCCGGTACACGGTGGACTCGGGCCCGGCAATCAGAGGGGCGCCAGTAAAATAGTTCTGAATATCGTCGGCCAGCTCAGACGCCGACCGGTATCTTCTCGTTCGATCTTTTCGCATTGCTTTCATGGGTATCCACTCCAATTCTCTATGAAGACGTCTGGTTAATGTGATGATCTGTGTTCTACGACTTTCCGCAATTCTTTTGGCCTTATCGCCTAAGCTCGTCAGTCGAGCGCTTGGTGTTTTTGGCTGCTCTTCGCAGATTACCTGTTGAATGTGGTCAATCCCACCTTCACGAAGTCTCTTGGCATCGAACGGAGGTACGCCGGCCAGTAACTCGTAAAGCACCACTCCTAACGAATAGATGTCCGAGCGGGTGTCGATGTCCTGGTAGGCCATCTCGGCCTGTTCAGGACTCATATACTCGGGTGTCCCGAGCAACTGGCCCTGTTCAGTGTACGATGTCTTCTCGACCAGTGGCTGCGTGATAGCTTTGGCTATGCCAAAGTCAATAATTTTCGGCACCGGCCTGTCTCCATGAATGGAAACGAGGATATTCGATGGTTTGATATCTCGGTGAATGATTCCCTTCTGATGTGCGTGGTGAACACCCTCACAGACCTGTCGGAAGAGTTCAAGTCTTTCCTCAACACTAAGTTTTTGCTTATCGCAGTACTTGGTGATGGACATACCCTTTACATATTCCATAACGAAATATGGCCGCCCGGCCTCAGTTGTTCCTGCGTCGAATACATGGGCAATATTGGGGTGCTCCAATATGGCCAAAGTTTGACGCTCTGCTTCGAAACGGGTAACAACCTGTTTTGTGTCCATGCCGAGTTTGACGATCTTCAACGCAACCCGGCGTCTGACCGGCTCCTTCTGCTCAGCCAAATAGACCAAACCCATGCCGCCTTCACCAATCAGTTCCAGCAACTCGTAGTGGCCGATCTTGGCGCCTGGGCCTTCGATGAGAGTAGATTCTTTCTGGGCAATATTGGCCTTATCTTCCAGACCTATCATCATCAGACATTTTGGGCAAATCCCTCCAAGGGCATTTACTGGCAAGTCAGCGTTGCATTTTGGACACCGTTTTTTTTCGATCATTATGATCGCTCCTTTTTACCATTGTTCTACCTATCATTTACCAAAGAAAAATTGCCAAAAAGTAACACAGTTTTTCATTTTTTTTGTATTATGTTCCTTGTTTAGCCATATGAATAGCAAGGCTACTCCGGGATTTATGGGTAACCTGTGTTTCTGATCGAATTGACGTGTAGCTCGTGGCTGTTCTATCTCAAATGAAGCTCAAGAAGATAAAACAGTTAACAGGTCACGAATTTCCTCGTCGATTTGCTCTTGGGTAGCAACTGTCTGAGCAACCTTTTCACGCAACAACTTACCGTACCGAGTTCGTAGGCGATGTACAGCCATCTTGACAGCCCCTTCGGTCATCCTCAACTGGGCAGCAGCATCACGATAGGGAATGGCATCTGTTTCTGCGGTGAGGTAAACTCTTAGACGGTCAAAGAGTCTTTTCTTTTTTGAGTTGGCGAATTCAGCTTCCAATTGATTCATCGCATGTTCCAGCACTGTAAGCGCCCAAGATTTTTCAAAGAGCTTTTCAGGTGACATCTGGTGGGTTGGCTCCAAGATATATTGCTTTTCCGCGTTACAAAAGTCGAGAGACAGAATTGTGTGGCTTCCACCGCGTTTTTGAGCTCGAACACGGTCAAGTTCATTGGCTACGAAGTGCTTTAGCGATGCTAGTAGAAACGAACGAAACTTGCCAGGCTTCGCGTCAACTCCACTTAGAGAGTGCTTCTCCAGCATTTGCGTGAAAAAAGCCTGAATGTAATCTTCAGCTTGGTGAGCATTACATCCCCTCTGCCGTAGATAAGCATACAAGGGAAACCAATACGTTTGACACAGTGTCTCAAGGGCCTCACGGTAGCGTGATGATTCAGGTGAACCCGCCGCAAGCACAACACTCCAGTGTGTGGTTGCGAACCGGCTGGTACCAGTTGGGGTAGAACTCATGTCGGTATTGTCTGACATTTTTCAGCTAACCTTATCTCAAGCAAAGGCATCAGGCTTTGTATTACTCGAAAAGGATATTCTACTGGTCATTAGAGCAAGAGGCCATAAAGTTGAACAGTCTCCACCAATATTGTATAAGTTGATATTGGTTTTGGCAAGACTGCTTAGCGTTCAGATTTGCTGTTAGAATGGAGAGCATGATACAGAGATTTCTTGAACCAATCCCACCAACCAATCAGAGCGCACTGAGCCGCGCACTGAAGCATGTCTTCGAGCCCCCGACCAAGATATCTGAAGTCCAAAAATGAGGCTTATCTAACCGTCCTCAAAAAGAAATTTGAGATTTCAAATTTGAAATTTCAGATTGCCCATAGTGCTCATAACAGTTGCTTTTCTCATACAAATATCGTATTGTATGGTGGTCTATACAGCCGGTATGCATTGTTATATGGGAAATCCCAGGTAACATAGATGGCGAAGGGGCGGTCGTAAGGGCGGTTCGCGAACCGCCCCTACGACTGCGTGCTCAATGTTTGAACACATAGGCGAATGTGAACTTAATCTTGTACGTGTGGAAGATGTAAGTAAGGTAATGATTTTAGTGGAGGTATCTGAAAATGAATGGATGGATGAACAGGCAGCTAACGTTAAAGGCAAACAGTCTTGTGCAATTGGTTTTCACTACGGTAATACTGGCACTTTGTGTGTCCGGACAGGCTTTTGCCAAGTCTGCAGACGACGGTAAACTACGCATCATTGTTTTTGGTGCGCACCCTGACGATTGTGACACGCTGTTGCCTTCATACAACTGTGCCGTACCAATGTCATTAACCTGGAGTCCGCCGATTCCATTCTGATATAGGCATGCAGAAAGTGCCCGCCGTTATTCTCTAAAACCGTACCTTTAAGGCAAAAGTTGCCTTGGCAGCGGCTAAAGGCGATAAAACGATAGCTGAGCTGGTATTCGTCATTATCTGGGTCGTAGGTTCATAGCGGGGGAGCGTTTCGAACATACGACCATAAGTTTTACCCATTGAGGAGATAGCTAAATTCAGGCCTGGCACCTTTCACATAAACCCTCATAAACGATACCTTCTGGGTCAAGTAATTGAAGGGACAACATTTGCTTATGGGAGCAAGAATCACCTTCTTTCACTCGTAGCCTTTTAATTTTGACAAAAAAGTAATTTTTAGGGTAAAAAACACATGCTTGGGTCGTCATATTAATGACAATTGATTGTTCTGATATCAGATAAACGAAGCACAAATGATTGTTGAAGATAGATTGCTTATATTGAGATGTAAGTACGGCAGCAGCGCTGCTTTCCAACGCATCTATGAAAAGTATGAGAGTGATTTGCGGACACTGGCAGCTAGTCTTTTGGAGGACAAAATGGACGCTGAAGATGTCGCGCAGGATGTTTTTATATCACTTTTACGTGCAGTGGAAAAGTTCGAGCTAAGAAGTAATCTAAAGGGTTATTTGATAACTTGTGTTGCTAATAAGTCACGTGACTATGTCCGAAAGAAACAAAGACAACGAAGCGTTGCCGTAAATCAAGTGGAACCGATGATATCAGATGTTAATGAGCCGGTTCAGTTGGTCGTACATAGTGAAGAGGTGCGAAAATTGAGTTGTGCGATGAAACAGCTTCCTTATGAGCAGCGGGAGGCGGTCGTGCTTCATTTGCATGGCGATATGAAATTTAAAGCAATAGCTAGATTCCAGAAGGTGTCAATTAAAACGGCTCATAGTCGGTATCGACATGGACTAGATAAACTGAAGTCAATCTTAGATGATGAGGTAGGAGCATGAAACGCACGGAAAATATTGAGAGGTTAATTAAGAAGGTGCGTTATAAGGCGAGTGCCCAGGCATATGAGAAAGTTCTTCGCAGCTTTTTGCAGGCACTTGAAGATTATAAGAAACAGAAATCAGCTTTAACTCAACCAAACATATTGAGAATAATTATGAAAAGCAGAATAACAATACTCGCCGCAGCGGCTGTGCTGCTATTAGGATTGTTCATGTTGACTATCCATCTTATAGGTAGTGAAACTCCACAGCATACCGAGCAGACCCATAAAGTCACCGCCCATCAGGATGAGAACCAAGGAGAGGCGATCCTTTCCCAAGTACTGCTCAAGAGAGAGCTGGAGACGGCAAAGCAGCTTTTTGAGAGACAAGACCTGCCAGGACTGCTGCAACTTCTTCAGACCGGCCAGGACCCTACTAAGGTCCGGGTTGCCGATTATCTTGGGCAAATTGGCGATGACTCCGTCTTGTCTGCCTTGCAGATATTCGCCGAGCAATGGCAGGATTCAGAACTGGAGAATCCGTTCCAGAAGGCCATTCAGGCAATTCAAGAGCGTCAAGCCGAACCTGGGCCCCGGGGAACCACCAGCAGCCAAGAGCCCAATGAACCTCAGGCTCCTCCGGAGGCAAGTCAAACCAGAGTGGCGGGTATCGTAATTGACAAGAACACGTTCCGACCAATCCAAGGAGCCCATGTCGGCTTCAAGCCTACGGAGGCGGTCGCCACGGACGCCGAAGGCCGATTCCAGCTTGCCTATGCAAAGTCCTATGAAGAGGCTTATGTGTATGTAACGGCGTCTGGCTATGCGTCACGCAGGATTGTAGTGCGCATGAAAATGGGAAGCACGCAGGATGTCAACATTGAGCTAAGTCCCGGGTCGAAGCTTGTCGGCACAGTCACGGATCCGAATGGTCTGGCCATACAGGGCGCCGAGGTGGGAATCTTTGGCCTCACTTATTCGGCTCTTGCCGCGGTGACAAACGCTGAAGGGCGATTTGAGATCCTCGGCCTGGACCCGGTGGTCCATTCCTATCAGGTTCACGTCAATCATCCGACGTATCCAGCGGTCTCCATCAGCCTGCCGCCAGCACCAGCAGGACAGACCCGGTATCAGGAGATTGTATTGAAGCCGGGCGTGGTCGTCTTTGGCCAGGTTACTAATTTGAAAGGAGTACCCATCTCGGGGGTAACGGTGGGCAATACCCGATCCGGTGCGATGTGGAACTCCCTAAAGGCCGAGACGGACGAAGAGGGGATGTACCGATTAGGTATTGTGGATGTTGGGGAGCTTGTCCTCTGGGCGATCCATAGCCAGTATGCCCCGTTCGTCGAGCGCACTGTGCTTGCAAGGAACCAGGCAGAACGGTGTATTGATATCCAACTCAAAGATGCACGCACACTCCATGGACGTGTGACAGATGGTGAAGACAATCCCATACCGGAGGCAACTGTTACAACTGCCGAGTACAACGGGGTGAGAAATCTGGATCAACATCGCCATTCGTGTGATTCAGATGGGCGATTCACGATTACCAATGCCCCTGCAGACGGCGAATTGGAGCTACGAGTCTTCGGCGAGGGAATCACCGGAACAAACCACAAGGTGGACCTCGGCCAGGACGAGTGCTTTATTGTGGTTAGCCGGTCAGGCAGAATCTACGGGAAGGTGGTGGACGCTACGACCGGTGAACCAATCCCCAGATTCCTCGTCAAGATGACCTTCAGCCAGGTCGGTCCTCGCACCTTTGGATACGCGTCCAAGTGGAGACGAGAGGGATATACCTTCGACTCATTCGAGGGCCTGTTTGATACCGGCAGGGCGGACCTGCCTGTTAACGGCCAATACCGAATGACGCTCCACGCAGAAGGCTATGCGCCCTTGACTATTGATCCGGTTGTGGTACAGCCGATTTCAGAGGACCCCAATCGTACTCAATTCAGGCTTCTACCGGCGACAGTTTTCGCGGGTCGGGTCATTGCCAGTGATGGCCAGCCGATCAAGGGAGCAGCGGCGGTCTTCTTCTCGAACGGGAACGTGCAGGACCGTGAGAACTGGCCGCGGGCGGTGACCGACAAGGCGGGCGTATTTACCATCTCCGGGCTTGACTTGGAGCCACAATGCCTGTTTGTCAGCGCTGCTGATTTCACCCCCCGTGTCTATCTCATGACGGATCTGCTCGAAACACCCGGCCTGCTCGCTGATATTGTCCTCGACCGCGCGGCCAGTCTCTTTGGACGCGTTCTGGATGAAAACGGCAAGGCAATGGCTGACGCACGCGTGCATGCCTTCGTTGACCTCGGACGAGCCAGAGACGTGCTAAAGCGTTTCCCAAGCCTGGGACCCAGGGCGAACACTGACCAGGACGGATACTACCAGCTATCCGGGGTCCCGACGGGACAGGTGCAGGTCTCCGTGATGTCTCCCCGGAACTACACAATCGGGCGTAAGAAGGTGGACCTCAAGCCCGGTGAGTCGATGGAACTGAACTTCGGCGACGAAGGGGGATATGTGATCACCGGTACGGTGCGGGCCGGCAATGATATCCTAGAAGGCGCGCATGTCGTGCTGCACTCGAGACAAACAGGACTCAGAACGGACGGGACCGATCATGCAGGACGATTTAAAGTCATTAACGTCGCGGAAGGAACTTACACGCTCTCAGTAAACTGGACTCCAAGTCATGCTCACGGAACCACCAAGTGGCCAGAAGATACAAAGTTCGCATTGCATCGCCCGCTGGAGATCCATAAGAATATGGAGCTTGAAATTGACGTGAGTGAGGATTCTGTCAGCGGTATTGGAGGCGGCTCTGTCAGCGGCGTGGTTCCCGAGGTCCTTCGGTCCAGGGAGGGACTGTCCCTTACAGCGATGCGCCAGGTGACATCGCCTGAGGATACGGTGGCACCGGAGGAATGGCGATGGACCCCAACTCTCTTTTTCACCGCACATAGTCCCTTTTGTAATAATACAAAAATAATTGTAATCAGGATTTGGTCCCTGTCAATCCCCATCTTTAATTTGGGGCATTGAGGGGGTATGAAGCTAAAGAACAGCCGCTATGCAAAACGGCGTTACTTGTAGATAATCCTTATGTGCAGACATCTGTGGTCATTTCAGCCTTGTCGGGTACGTATACGTGGTACGTATGAACTTGCCGCCTTTTACAAGTCTGGCAATATGCAGCACTTACACGGTCTTGACTACCGGCTAATCAAGCCAGAAGTCCTTGTTCTCGTGGCTCTCCAAAAAAATACTTGCCTCTGGCAGCTGGTCGTATTTGCTGGCCTAGGTGAGACCGTACCCTCTGATAGTGAATGGTTGAGATTCGGGATGAGCTATAGGAACCTGGAAAGGAATGTGGTAAGATAGCCTGTAGGAGATTCTGAGGACGCCGTATGGGCGTGGACATAAAGGGATTGTAGAAGTAGTTTCTGTCGGACTGGCCAAAATGCACGTCATCGTAGTTTTTGTCCGTGTTTTATGTATATTTTTTATTGGTATGCGTCGACACCGAACTCCATCGGCGGGCTGCCGGCTTCATGCGCGCCTATATCCGGCGCGGCGCCGTTGTAATTGTCATTGAAATTCGGAATTACCACGCCCGCGTCATACCCCGGACTGGATGAATCAAGCACGAATTCCCCATCACCGTTATTTGGGTCATATATTGGAACATCCTTGATTCCGTTTGGCTCCGCGCCAGGTGCGGCATTAATGTTGCCGTTGTACAAATCGTAATCGAAATCATTGGTTGGGTTTTGATTTTGATTAGAGATACTATTGTATTTGTCATTGGAGACATGGAGAATATTATTTCTGGTAAACATATTGCCAAGTGTATTACTGCTTCCGGATATTATTCCTTCGGAAGAACCTGCATCTGGGGGCGGGGGCTGCAATATCGTATTATGGAACATATAAAACTTACCGTGACTCCAACTTCCATAGTTACCTGCTTTGAAAGCCGGCCATCCATAGTTGTGATTTGGACCTGCCCGGCTAATGCCAAATACGTTGCGCCAGACATATATAGGTCCGACGGTAACGCTTCTTGTAGCTATCTTAATCGGAGTCCGGGTTATATAATTACCCCATATCCTCACATTACAGTTTGCACCTTCACTCTGTATACCATCGTCCCAGCATCGTTCGACATAATTGCCGTAGATATCGGAATCGCGAATAGGAAAACCATGGTAACTATTGTTATGCGAGTCTCCCATGCTATCTTTGAAATAGTGATCATCATCCGAATAGATTTCGTTGTAGCGTATGACATAGTGGCCCGCTCTTTCGTTTCTGGGTGTGAACACAATGGCTTGAGGTCCCAAGGGATGATGCGTGTTTCTTGGCATAGTCCTAGCTGATTCCTTCCAGCTATTAGTATCTGGCCTGGGGTGATGAAGTTTATTCCTCTGGACGATAATCCTTTCAATGTTTGGTGAATTAGAATAAACGGCAGCATCATTATCGTGACCCCACTCACCTTCCTGTAGACGGCCCCATCCACTGATATCACATTCTTCTATAACAACATCATGCACATTATTTAGTATGCGGATACCGTGTACACTTGCATCTCTCAGAGTTAACCCGCGTATAATAATATAGGAAGAGCTAACATAGATACAGGAGTCTTCCTGATTATTTACATTAATAGTTGAGGTTTCACCTTCGGGATGGGTATAAAGAATATAGCCGTCAGGTGAGCCGGATTCGGTTATCTCAAGAGGCTGATTAGTCGTCCCGGCAGGAAGATATAAAGTTTTAGCTATCGGAAAATCTTCACTCCATGTACTGGCTGTAAATGTCTCTGTATTGCCGGTATTTAATAATCTCAATTCTATCTCATAGGTAGTTCCAGGCTCTAAATTAACGATGCTACCACGATATCCTGCGGGATATCCGCCGACTCCTCTGTCATCATACCATAGTGGCAGGGCCTCTTTCCACTCGGTCGAACCAACCCGGCGATAATGGACTTGACAGAAATTATCACTACTACCATCTTGAGGGCTCCAGTAAACTCCTATACAGTGAAATGTCGATACAGCTGAAGGTAGCTCCAATGCGTCCGCCAGCATGGTAGTGAAACTCCAGACGTCACCTTTATGCGTCACGGCGCCGTCGAACTCATCTACGCGCCAGTAATACGTACTGTCGAATTCGATAGCGCCGGGGTAATACTGGCTCAGCGTCTGAGGTGTCCCCTCCACAGCGTTGGCCACGGCCTCGGGATCGTCGCCGAAATATACCGTGTGTAATTCGGCGCCGAGCCCGGCCGCCCATGTAAGGGTAACGTTCGCGGCTACAGATTCGGCGCCGTCGGGCGGGACAGGATTATATGCCTTTCTGGAGGGGATGAAGAAGCTCCAGACCGTGCCTTTATGTTTGGTCACACCA
>JAUXAL010000036.1 GCA_030619925.1 Phycisphaerae bacterium
GATTACACGGATTTCTGAGCCTCCCTCCTGCGCCCTCTTCTATGACGATTATACCAAATCCCAACAGTTTTGTTAAGGATCAAAGCCGCTCTGTTTATTGTGTGTGGGCCCTTGATCTCAGGATCGAGGCAAAAAAGTTCCAAAATCTGCGCAAGATCGACCGGCGGCTTGGAACGACTCCCAAGTTTGCGTATTTCTTTACCTGACGACAACTCTGACTTTTCTTGAAAAAACCTTAAAAAACCTTGAGACTTTGTGCTGATTTTGTTATTATAAGTGATATGAGGAGCTCACGCAGAGTCGTTGATGGTCCGTCTTAGGAGTGGGTGGGGAAAATAAGGATCGCTCGGTAAAGGAAGTAGGGATGCAGACCCGGCTTTATCATGTCAATGGACTCAGTATATGAGTACGAACATGAAAGCCATTCAGCAATCCCTTTGAACAGTTGATCAGGAGAACAGGAGACCGCAGGTTGGCACAATCATTACCTGTTCGCCTGTTCTGTTATTCAACTGTTCTAACCCGCCTGTTCACCTGTTCTACTGCTCACCTGCTCTGTTTTTGAGCTTTGCTCAAAATCGGGGAGACAGGATTTGAACCTGCGACCTCTGCGTCCCGAACGCAGCGCTCTGGCCAAACTGAGCTACTCCCCGGTGACACGAAGTGCCTAAAGTTTGAAGTGCCTAAAATGCCTAAAGTTATGGGTTATTTTCCCACTTTAGACACTTTAGTTCACTTTAGCTCATAACTATAGCACATCCTCTGCCGAATTGCAACCTACAATAAATTAACAGGGTCTATATCTATAACAACCTTGACGGTCGGCCGAGCCCGCCATCGGCGGGCCCGCAAGCTGGCAAACAACTGCTGTACAGTTCTTGCCTCCGGAGCCTGAATAATTATCTGCATCCTGTGAAAACGCTGTATTCGACTTATCACTGCCGGCATCGGCCCACGAACCGTCGCTTTTAGCCCTTCCCGCTCGATAATCAAATCTATTATTTGACGCATCTGCCTGCTCGCAGCGTCAAGTTTATCAAAACTCCTGTCTCGCATAACGATAACTGCCAATCGCCAAAATGGTGGCAAATTGCAGGCCTTGCGATGCCTTAATTCCTCTTTGACAAAGCCGTCAAAGTCTCCGCTAAGAGCAAACTGTATGGCTGGCTGATCCGGCAGAAATGTTTGAACGAAAACCATACCTTTTTTCACCGAGCGCCCCGCTCGACCGGCCACTTGAGAAATCAATTGAAAGGTTCGCTCATTCGCTCTAAAATCCGGCAGATAAAGGCACGTATCAGCACTGATAATGCCGACCAGCGTTACATTCGGAAAATGCAATCCTTTAGCCAGCATTTGCGTACCGGCCAATATATCGATTCGACCTTCGCTAAAATCTCTTAGAAGCCGGTAATAGTCTCTGCTTGCCATAGAATCGCTGTCAACCCTCGACACACGGGCCTGGGGAAACTTTTTGGCCAGCTCCTCTTCGAGCCGTTGCGAGCCAAGCCCTATCATTGCCATACCCTTACCGCACAATGGGCATTTTTCAGGCACAAGTGTCTGCGCCAGACAATAATGACATACCGCATAACCATAATTTATGTGTTTCCCTGTAACCGTCCGCATTCGGTCAGTGCTGAGGGCTTTTGATTTGTGAAAGGTCAGCGTTACATCACAGTTACGGCAGTGCAGCGTATGCTTGCAGGATGGACAAAACACAAAATTACTGTAGCCGCGCCTATTCAAAAGCAAAATCGCCTGCTCCTTTTTTGCGATGGTTTCCTTTAGCCGTTCGCCTAACGGCTCACTTATCAAACTGATACCCTTTTGCGTTACCGGCTGCTGTCGCAAATCGACGAGCTTCATCTCAGGCATGGGCAAGCTCATCACCCTTTCGGGCAGACGCACCAGGCTAAAATGCTTTTTAGCCTGGCAATTAGACAGCATTTCTAATGACGGCGTAGCACTGCCCAAAATACAGTGCGCATCTGCCAACTGCGCTCGTTTTACCGCCACGTCTCTGCCGTTATATCGAGGCGCCGTATCTTGCTTGTAGCTTGGCTCATGCTCCTCGTCAACAACGATAAGGCCCAGCCTCGACACCGGCGCAAAAACCGCTGAGCGAGCACCGATAACTACGTCGGCTTCACCAGCTTTTATTTTTTGCCATTGTACATTTCGCTGAGCAGCGGTTAAGCCTGAATGCATTACAGCTATTTTCTTAAACCTTTCATTAAATCGTTGAACGGTCTGCGCCGTAAGGGCAATTTCAGGGAGCAGCACAATAGCGCTGGCGTCTTTTTGCAAAACCGCCTCGATAGCCCTCATGTAAAGCTCAGTTTTGCCGCTATCGGTCACACCATGCAAAAGCGTAACACCAAATTTACCTGAATTTACCTCATCTTCTATATGAGCCAGCGCCTTTCGCTGATGCTCGTTGAGTACTATCCTTTCTGTTTTTATTGACATGCCCTTTGGAATAGCTGGCAAAGATTTTAAGATTGTCCTCTCGGCTATTTTAATAATCCTTTTTTCCGCTAATTTCTTGATAGGCTCCTTTGTACAGCCGATTGCTTCCAAAACCCCCTGCAGCTCTAAAGCATTTTCCGAATTCAAAGCCCCCCTACCGTGCAGATATTTAACGATTTGCTTTTGCTTCTTGCCCCTCAATTGCTCGAGGACCTCGTCAACACCTTCAGCAAGATAAACATACTTTTGCCTTCTAACGCCGGCCCCTCTCTTCACCGCCCCCGGCACCATCGCCGCCAAAATCTGGCCGAGCGGACAAACATAATAACCGCTAATCCACCGCGCCAATTCCATAAGCTGGGAATCTAACAATGGCTCCTTATCCATCAACTTGAAAACCTTTTTTAGCTTACGCCCTCTACCACGTGCAGTGAAAGATTGGTCAGGCGGAATATCTGCTTCGACACAAAACCCAGCTTCGAGCTTGTCTTTTCTCCCGAACGGCACCTCGACTCTCCGCCCCGCTTCAATCGGCCAAAGCTCATCGGGTACTGCGTAGTCGAACTCCGCATCCGCCGCCGACTCAAACGCCACGCGAATAATATGACTACAGCCCCCCTGTTTGTCATTTCCGTGCAAGCGGGAATTCACGTCTGCAAATAAACTGTCTGTTTTGTATCTACTCATTTATTAACCGAGACAGTCCAATTTGAGGTCTAATCTTTGAGCTTAAAGTATTCCGTAGCTATTTGGTTTACATAATCGCCGATGGCCAGCGCCGCAGTAGCGGCCGGCGAGGGCGCATTCAAAACGTGAATAGACCTTCCCTGCCTCTTTATTCTGAAATCGTCAATCAGCTCGCCGTTCGGCCCAAGTGCCTGGGCCCGGACACCCGCCTTGCCGGGCTTTACATCATCGGCGATAAGCGAAGGAATAAGTCTTTGCAATTGCCGAAGGAATAGTTTCTTGGAAAACGCCCGTGTGTATTCGCCCAGGCCATATCTGCAATTCTTGAGAAACATTTTCCAGGTCCCCGGGTAAGACAGCGCGTCCCAGCAATCTCTAAAGCTAAAGTCGGTTTTGCCATAACCTTCCCTCTTGAATGAGAAGACCGCGTTTGGGCCGCATTCGACTGAACCGTCAACCATCCGTGTAAAATGAACGCCTAAAAACGGAAAGGCCGGGTCCGGAACAGGATATATCAGGCCCTTGACTTTTTCTTTCGCCTCGTCTGTCAGCTCATAATAATCTCCACGGAAAGGGACTATTTTCATCTCAGGCTCAACCCCATTGGCTTTCGCTACCCTGTCGCACTGAAGTCCCGCACAGTTGATAATATATCTCGCATCTAACGTCCCTTGATTTGTCACAACTCTTGTAAAAAAATCGTGTTTGTCAAAACCTGATACCTTATGAGAAGTCAGAACCTTATTAGCTTCTCGGTTTGCCTCTATCAACTCGGCTAATTTCTTTGCAACTTCGGTGAAGTCAATAATCCCCGTGCAGGGCACTCGTATACCTGCGATGCCGTGACAGAATGGCTCAATTTTCTTGATTTCGTCCGGCCCAATCTTTTCAACACCTTCAATTTCGTTCTCCAAACCATTGCGGAAAATCTTTTCGAGGTTAGCTAATTCTTTTTCCTGCGTTGCAACAATTATTTTCCCGCAAATCTCATAAGGAATATTATGCTCTTTGGCAAAAGCTACAAGCTCCTTTCGTCCTTTAGCACAGGTCTTGGCTTTATTTGAGCCGGGCTTATAGTACAGCCCCGAATGAATAACGCCCGAATTATGGCCGGTCTGATGAGCCGCTAACTCCTCTTCTTTTTCTAATACGGCAATGTGAATATCGGGATGGCCCAACGCAATCTTATAGGCCGACGCCAAACCGACAATCCCACCACCTATCACAACAATATCAAAATCAACCTCTTGTCTCATTAACCCAAATCCCAAATCAAACTTTCAGCTCATACAATAACCAACACCTGCGACCCCGTCAATCCAGAACCACATTCTACTCGAAATGAGAAATTTGGTGAAATCCAAGAAATGCAGGTTTGGACCCGAACAAAGGCAATGCCGAAGGCGCAAAGAGCACTTGCTCAGCACCTTCGGCTCTAAGATTCTTCACGGTCGTGCTATTGTCGCGGCAGTTATTCGGCTTCCATATACGGATAACGGAAGTTCCTCGCCGGCAGGAACGTTTCCTTGATAGCACGCGGCGAGACCCATCGTTCCAGGTTAAGCCAGCTGCCGGCCTTGTCGTTCGTGCCTGATGCCCGTGAGCCGCCGAACGGCTGTTGTGCCACGACCGCTCCCGTGGGCTTGTCGTTGACATAAAAATTACCCGCCGCGTGACGCAGCGTGTTCATCGCCTTAACTATCGCGCCGCGGTCCAGAGCAAATATCGCCCCGGTCAGCGCATACGGCGATGTCTGGTCGCACAGTTCAAGCGTCTGATCATATTCACGTTCCGGATAAACATATACCGTCAACACCGGCCCGAAGACCTCTTCGACCATCAGCTTGGACTTCGGCTCTTTACTTATCACAACGGTCGGCTCAATGAAGTATCCCTTCGAGTCGTCGCATCCGCCGCCTATGATAATTTCCATATCGGGCGAATTCTTCGCGTATTCAATATATTCGCTGATGGTATCGAAGGCCTTTTTATCGATAATCGCACACATAAAGTTCTCAAAGTCGGTCACATCGCCCATCTTAATATCCTCTATCTCACTTAATAGCCGCTCTTTGACCTGCGGCCAGGTCGAATCAGGAATGTATGCCCGCGAAGCCGCCGAGCACTTCTGACCCTGATATTCGTATGCCCCCCGCACCAGGGCCGCCACGAGAGCCTCAGTATCGGCACTGGCGTGCGCAAATATAAAGTCCTTTCCACCCGTTTCACCGACGATTCGAGGATATGAGACGTATTTGCGAATGTCTTTGCCCACCGTTAGCCAAATCGTTGAAAACACGTATGTGCTTCCGGTAAAGTGAATACCACCGAGCCTGACATCATTTAGTGCCGGCGGCGCGACTACCGGCCCGGGACCAGGCACCATATTGATAACTCCCGGCGGCATACCGGCTTCTTCAAGGACTTTCATTATAAAGTACGCCGGCAGTACCGCCGCCGATGCCGGCTTCCAAACCACCGTGTTACCCATCAGCGCCGGTGCCGTCGGAAGGTTACCTGCGATTGACGTAAAATTGAACGGTGTCAAAGCTAAAACAAACCCATCCAGCGGGCGGTGCTCCATATAGTTCAGCACCCCGGCTGTGGACATCGGCTGGTCCCCGTACACTTCCTCCATAAAATGGGGGTTGAACCGCCAGAAATCTATCAGCTCGCACGCAGCGTCGACTTCCGCCTGGTGCGGTGTTTTGCTCATATTGAGCATGGTAGCGGCATTGATTTTCTGGCGGTATTTGCCCGCCAGCAGTTCCGCCGCCTTGAGCAGTACTACCGCCCTGGATTCCCAGGGCATCTCGCCCCAGCCCTTCTTAGCTTTTTCAGCCGCATCAACAGCCTTAATCGCGAATTCCGGGTCGGCCTGGTGATACTTGCCAAGCAGGTGCTGGTGATCGTGCGGACAGCGGATATCCGCAAGTTTGCCGTTACGCACTTCCTCGCCACCGATTATCATCGGCACTTCTACCTGTTCACCTAACATCTCTTTCAGCTTGGCACCCAATTCAGCACGTTCGGGACTGCCTGGCGTATACTGCAAACATGGTTCATTGACTGGCTGGGGAATGTGAAAAATACCGTTAAACATTTTTCTCTCCTTATAATAAGCATTTCAAATCTTGACTGTCGTCAGACAAGTTTCACAACAGACGAAAAGCTGCATTTTCCCGCATTGCTCTCAAAAAGTCAACCGCTCCCCAATCTTTTTTACTTTTGCCTTCCATTGTCTCCCGTGCTTATCCCGCGCCCCTCATCCGTCCTCTGTCCTCTGTCCTCTGTCTTTTTTCTTGAAGCGCAGCAAGAAAAGCGGATAATCCTGACGTATCGGCACTTTGTTGCGAAACAAGGTTCCACGGAAAGGAATACCTGATATGAGCAGGAAATGGTCCCTTAGCTCGACGGCTTGTGCTCTCTTTGTCGTCCTGGTCTTTGCCGGCTGCCACAAACCCGTAAGCTACCCGGAGATAATCGCCGCGCCGCACCCCTTGACAGATACGCTTCCGGCGCAGCACCGTATTCTCGGCAAATCCATCGAGAATCGGCTGATTGAATGCCTCACCCTCGGCTATGGTCGAGACGTAACCTTCATCCTGGCAGCCATCCACGGTAACGAGCCGGCGGGCACACCGCTTCTCCGACACCTGGCAGAATATCTCCCGCGACACCCGCAACTGCTGGCAGGACGCACCGTCGTGCTTCTACCCGTGGCCAATCCCGACGGAATGGCCCGAAACAGTCGTGACAACGCCCGCGGTGTGGACCTGAACAGGAATTTTGCAACAGCCAACCGTCTTGATAACAAAAACTCCGGAACCGCCCCACTTTCCGAGCCCGAGGCCCGCGCCATTGAGTCGGTTATCTGGAAGTATAAGCCCAATCGCATTGTCAGCATTCACCAGCCGTTGGCCTGCATCGACTACGACGGCCCCGGCCTGATTCTGGCCATCCGAATGGCCCAATATTGTGACCTGCCCATAAAAAAGCTGGGCGCAAAGCCCGGCTCGCTCGGCTCATACGCAGGACTCGAACTGGGAATCCCTATCATAACATTCGAACTATTACCCGGCGACACAGCACTTAGTGCAGAACGCCTGTGGCGGCAATACGGAAAAGCACTCATCGCCGTTATCGTCTACCCGGACGCGGTCAAATAAATCAGATTGACAGAAGTCAAAATTCAGAAGTCAGAGTTTGTCCTCTGTCCTCTGTCTTCTGTCCACTACCAGCTTACATCCTAATTTTCTCGTGAAATTTGTGCAATCATTGGTTAAAATCAGTGTAATCTGTGGTTAAATCTGTGGAATCTGTGGTTACAAATGGCAAAATTCAAATTAAACAACGAGTTTAAGCCTGCCGGTGACCAGCCGGAAGCTATAAGCCGGCTTGTAGATGGGCTGCACGCAGGGAAAAAGTTCCAGACGCTAATGGGCGTTACCGGCAGCGGCAAAACATTCACAATGGCCAACGTCATAGCTCAACACAACGTGCCGGTTCTCGTTATATCCCACAACAAAACCTTAGCTGCTCAGCTCTATGAGGAATTCAAAGAGTTGTTTCCGGATAACGCCGTTGAATACTTCGTCAGCTATTACGATTATTACCAGCCCGAAGCGTACATCCCCCAGCGGGACATATACATAGAAAAAGACGCCTCGAAAAACAACGACCTTGACCGGCTCCGTCTTTCAACCACTACCAGTCTCTCAACAAGAGATGATTGTATTATTGTTGCATCTGTTTCCTGTATTTTCGGGCTCGGCTCACCTGAGGATTATAAGGCCAGCGTCGTGGCCATTCGCACCGGCGACCATCTGAACAGAAACGACCTGCTCGGCGGATTGGCCGACATCCAGTACACCAGAAATGATATCGACTTCCAGAGGGGAACATTCAGGGTCCGCGGCGATGTGGTCGAGCTGCATCCTTCTTACGAATCTTTTGCTGTCCGCATTGAATTTTTCGGTGATGAAATAGAAAAGATAAGTTATATAAATCCCATATCCGCGGAAATCCTCGCCGTTGAAGAACAGGTCTTTATATATCCAGCTCAACATTACATTATGCCTGCTGACAAAATCGGTTCCGCAGTAGAGAACATAAAGGCGGAGCTAAAACAGCGGCTGGCTGAGCTGCGAGGCCAAGGCAAACTACTGGAGGCTCAACGGCTGCAAGCTCGAACGATGTATGATATCGAAATGATGCAGGAAGTCGGCTACTGCAGCGGGATTGAGAATTATGCCAGACACTTAGCGGGCCTGCCACCTGGTGCCAGACCTTATACACTGATTGACTTTTTCCCCAAAGATTTCCTGCTATTTATCGACGAATCCCATGCTACTATTCCGCAACTGCGGGCGATGTGGGCCGGCGACAGGAGCAGAAAAGAGGTCCTGGTTGAACACGGCTTCAGATTGCCGAGCGCACTAGATAACAGGCCTTTGCGCTTTGAGGAATTTCAGGAAAACTGGGCCAAAGCCATTTTTGTCTCTGCTACGCCTGGGCCGTTCGAGCTGGAGAGATGTGATAACGAGGTTGTCGAACAAATCATCAGGCCGACCGGACTTATAGACCCTGAAATCTTCGTATATCCGGCTGGCAATCAAATTCCGCATCTCTTGGGCGAGATTGAAAAGCGGGTCAAAGTAGAGGAACGAACGCTCGTTACAACGCTGACAAAAAGAATGGCCGAAGACCTGGCCGGTTTCATTACAAAAAAAGGTATTAGATGCCGTTATCTGCACAGTGAAATCGATACTCTCGAAAGAATTGAGATTCTGCGGGATTTACGCAAAGGCGATTTTGACGTGCTGGTGGGAATAAACCTGTTGCGGGAAGGCCTGGATTTGCCCGAAGTTTCAGCCGTTGCAATCCTTGATGCCGACAAGGAAGGATTCCTGCGGAGTCAGACCTCGCTGATACAAACAATCGGCAGAACCGCACGACACATCAATGCCACCGTCTTTTTATACGCCGATACAGTTACACCTTCGATGCAAAAAGCTATTGACGAAACAAACAGACGCCGTAAAATTCAGGTAAAATACAACAAAGAGCACGATATTACGCCCGAGACGATAAAAAAGGAAATCCGCAAAAGTCTAACCGAGCAGATAAAAGCAAGGCAGACCGCCCGTCAGGCGGTTCGCTTTGCAACCGGCGAATATGAAAAGGTCGAGCTGGCCTCTCAGATTGAGAAGGAAATGCTTGAAGCCGCCCAGAGCCTTGACTTCGAGCGGGCCGCTTTTCTGCGCGACCAATTGCAAGAACTGAAAGATTTGCCGGAATTGGTCCTTGTAAACTCAAGAAAAAAGAAAAGGGACTTTTTAGCCACAAAAAAACACAAAAAGTATAAGAAAAAGACTTCCTCGTCGAGAAATTAAGAACAAAAGGAAAAAGAAAATGAAAAAACTCAACATAGCAAAAGTGCGACCCTTGATTCGATTGGCAATCGAAGAAGACCTTGGACGAGGCGATGTGACAAGTGCGCTTTTATTCGAAGATGATACTATCGCCAAGGCAAACATAGTCTCCCGGGAGGAAATAGTCGTATGCGGAATGGATGTCGCCAAAGAAATTCTAAGACGCTACGACAAAAGACTCAAGTTAAAAGTCCACGTCAACGATGGCCAGCCGGCTCATGTCGGACGCAAAATTGCTGCAATACAAGGCCCTTTGGGCCCTATGCTCACCGCCGAGCGGGTTATGCTCAATTTCCTGCAAAGACTTAGCGGGATAGCTACGACGACCCGCAAATTTGTCTGGGCAGTCCAGGGCACCAAGGCAAAAATCTACGATACGAGAAAAACAATGCCGGGCTGGAGAATCCTCGAAAAGTACGCAGTCCGGTGCGGCGGGGGACACAATCACCGCCTCGGACTATATGATGGCATCTTGATTAAGGATAACCATCTGGCGCAGCTTGGCAGAAACTTCCAGCCGAAACTAAAAAGAATCGTCTCTAAGGCGAAAAAGGTAAAAGGCATCAAATTCGTCGCCGTAGAAGTTGACCACGTCGACCACCAGCTCAACCACGTCTTAAGAATCCCCGGCATCGATATTGTCCTGCTCGACAATATGGGCCAGTGGCAGCTAAAGCACGCCGTGGAGATGCGAAACGAAATGTGCGGCACAAACAAAAAACCGTTACTCGAAGCCTCAGGAAATATAACCTTAAACAACGTTTCAGCTATTGCCCAGTGTGGCATCGATAGAATCGCCGTAGGTGCAATCACTCATTCAGCCGCAGCCGCTGACATCGGACTCGACAGGTAACTTATGGCTTGCCCAACAACCGACCTGCTGGACCCTGACAAAATAAAGGCGAATCTGAAAACCAAACGCATCGGCAGAAAAATCCTCGTCTATAACCGTACCTCAAGCACGAACGACATTGCTCACCGATACGCAAAAAATAAAAAAAATGACGGCCTGGCAATCTTCGCCGAAGAGCAAACCGCAGGCAGAGGCAGAGCCGGCAGCAAATGGCACAGCAGCCGCTCAGACAGCATTCTTTGCTCAATTGTTTTAACTGATTGCAAATGTAACGCCGAGCTGCTCTCACTCGCCTGCGCCGTAGCAGTCGCCGAAGCGATTGGCAAACCGGCCAAAGGCGAAGCAAAAATCAAATGGCCAAACGATATAATACTGAACGGCAAAAAGGTGGCCGGAATCTTGCTCGAATCAAAAACCGATAATAGCGGCAATACTTACGTTATTGGCGTAGGAATAAACTGTCACCAAAAAAAGGATTCCTTCCCGCCTGAATTACAACCGATCGCAACAAGTATCGACATCGAGAGTCACTCAGTTGTCGATCGCATCTCGCTGGCAAAAAGGTTGCTCACCTCAATAGACCACTGGCTCGAAGCAGTACAAGAAACAAGCGAAAAAGTAACAGACCGGTGGCGTAGCCTGAGCGTTCAGTTAGGCCACAGAGTGAAGCTCATCTATAACGGCCAGGAATTTACCGGCAATTGCATTGGAATAGACCCCGAAAAAGGCCTAATCCTACAATTAGATACCGGCGGCGTAAGAATGTTCGACGCAATACATACCACTATCATCAAACAATGACATACCCCATTCGCAAACGTTATAGAGCATCTTTGTGTTCCGCCGCAAGGCGTCCTTTGGAGATCCTGCTCGATCTGCCAAAAAAACCAAACCTTAAGTTTCGTTTCCCCCGCCTTTCTGCTATATTATTGTCTGAACATATACTCAGTTTACAAACGGAAAAAACGATACTTATGGCAAGAACCAGATTGAGCAAGTGGTCACCTGGAATATGCCTGGCTTTAGTTGTGTGTTCGCTTACGGCCTGTTCATTGAAGCAGGACCGTATCAGCAGACTGAAAGAGCCTCGGGATTATCTCAAGGCCAGCGAAGAAGACATGCGCTGGTGGCGCGAGATGAAATTCGGCCTGTTCATCCACTGGGGCCCGGTGAGCCTAAAAGGCACGGAGATCGGCTGGTCCCGCGGAGGCGAACGGCGTGGCCGTAGCGGGACAGGTTCCATTCCCGTTGAGATTTACGACAACCTCTACAAGCAGTTTGACCCCATCAAGTTCGATGCCGACCAGTGGGTGCAGATCGCCAAGGACGCCGGCATGAAGTACCTTGTGTTCACGTCAAAACATCACGACGGCTTCTCGATGTTCGACAGCAAGCTGACAAATTACAAGATCACTAATTCACCGTTCAAGCGGGACGTCGTCAAGGAGCTGGCCGACGCCTGCCACAAAGCCGGATTGAAACTCGGCTACTACTACTCACCCGTCGACTGGTATCATCCCGACTATCGCACCGAGAACCACGCTCGCTACATTGAGTTTCTCCACGGCCAACTTCGTGAGATTTGCACCAACTACGGTAAGATCGATATCATCTGGTTCGACGGCCTGGGCGGTACCGCGAAGGACTGGGACTCGGAAAACCTCTTCAGGATGATTCGCCGGCTCCAGCCCCACGTCATTATCAACAACCGCGCGGGCCTTCCAGGCGACCACGACACACCCGAACAGAGAATCGGCAGATTTCAGACCGACCGAGCATGGGAAACTTGCATGACAATCTGCCGCCAATGGGCATGGAAGCCAAATGACCAGCTCAAATCGCTCGAGCAGTGTATCCACACCCTCGTGCGGGCCGTCGGCGGTGATGGAAATCTGCTGTTCAATGTTGGCCCTATGCCCGATGGCCAAATCGAGCCGCGGCAGGTCGCTCGGCTCAACGAAATGGGCCAATGGCTCAAAAAATATGGCCGAAGCATCTACGCAACTCGCGGCGGACCATTCAAAAGCGGCCCCTGGGGCGCCAGTACACACAAGGCCAACACCATTTACGTCCACATCCTCGATTGGCCCGACGAGCGCCTCACGCTGCCGCCGATACCCAAAAAGATTATCGCAAGCTCGGTGCTGACCGGCGGGGCCGCCACCGTCAAACAGACCGAAGAGTCCGTCGAGATTTCCGTCCCGAAGGGCCACCGTCACCAGCTTGATACTATAATTGTGCTGAAGCTCGACGGCCCCGCGAACGAGATCACTGCCCGCGCCCTGCTGTCTGGTTCGCTGACAACGACAAGGAAGGTCAAAGCCTCGAACGTATTCAAAAACATGGCCCAGCACGGCCCGGTCAAAGCCGTGGACGACGACCCGGCCACACGTTGGGCTACCGACTACGGCACCAAGCAGGCCTGGCTCCAGATCGACCTGGGAAGAACGATGACCTTCAACCGGGCCAGGATAAGTGAGGCTTACGACCGCGTGCGGGAATTTGAGCTGCAATACAAGGATGGCGACCAATGGCGAACCTTCGTCTGGGGCACCAAAATCGGCCTCGACTTTTCGAAGCAGTTTGAGCCCGTAACCGCTCGCCAGGTTCGGCTGAACATCCTCAATGCCGCCGAAGGCCCAAGCATTTGGGAGTTTCAGCTTTTCGCACAGAAGGAGTAACCAAGCCATCGTTTGCTTTATTTGAACCCGTGTTTTGAAGGGAGAATTTTATGAATCGACGTGACTTTCTGAAAGCTTTGGGATTCGGGGTAACATCGCTGGCCGTGCCGGGGTGTGTTACCGGCTTTGAGCAGCTAACAGCAGCTTCTCAAGTACATAAAAAACCCAATTTCGTTTTCATTCTCATCGACGATATGGGCTGGACAGATGTAGCCTGCTATGGCAGTCGGTTTCACGAGACGCCCAATATTGACCGATTGGCCAGGCAAGGGATGCGCTTCACCGATGCTTACGCGGCCTGTCCCGTCTGTTCTCCAACCCGCGCAAGTATTCTCGCCGGCCAGTACCCGGCACGGGTAGGTATCACAGATTTTATTCCGGGTCATCAGCGGCCCTGGGAAAAACTCAAGGTACCACAAAATCGTCTGCAGTTGCCACTTGAAGCGATTACTATTCCCGAAGCCCTTAAAGAACATGGCTACACCACAGCCCATATTGGAAAGTGGCACCTTGGAGGACAGGCCTATTTCCCGGAACATCAGGGCTTCGATATGGCCATTCAAAGAGGCACTAACCGCAATGACAAACAGGTTACCAGTTTCACCGACAGCGCTATCGACTTCATCCGGGCAAACTCAGACAAGCCGTTCTTTCTCCATTTGTCGCACCACAGCGTGCACATCCGGCTGGAAGCACCTCAGGAGCTAATCGACAAATACGAAAACAAACCCAAGCCGACAACCGGCGTTAATAACCCGACCTACGCAGCTATGGTTGAGCACTTAGATAACAGTATCGGTCGTATTATCGAAAAGCTCGACGAGCTGAACCTCGCTCATCGCACCGTTGTCGTCTTCTTCTCAGATAACGGCGGGTTGTATCAAGCCTACGGCGGTTACCGTGGTAAGAGGCAGATTGTTTCAACTAACGAACCTCTTCGCGGTGAAAAAGGAACACTTTACGAAGGTGGAATCCGTGAGCCGCTGATTGTTCGCTGGCCCGGCGTAGTCAAGCCGGGAACCACCTGCAGCGCACCTGTCTCCAGCGTCGATTTCTATCCGACCTTTTTGGAGATTGTCGGAGCCAAGGTCGACCCGGCCCACGTGCTCGACGGCGAAAGCATTCTGCCCTTGCTCAGGCAGACCGGTACGCTCGAACGCGACGCGATATACTGGCACTACCCGCACTATCATCACTCAACACCTGCCGGTGCAATCCGACAGGGCTACTGGAAGCTAATCGAGTTCTTTGAGGATGGCCGACTTGAGCTTTATAATCTCAAACGCGATATCGCCGAGAAGCATAATCTCGCAACAAAGATGCCGCAAAAGGCGGCCCAGCTGCAGCGGAAGCTCGCCGTGTGGCGCAAATCGGTCGGCGCCAAGATGCCCACACCGAACCCGGACTTCGACCCGGCAAGGGCGCACGAATGGGGCCGTCGACAGCAAAAGAAACCCGGCAAATAATTTCGTGAAGTTATGACTATGACGGCCAAATCTTGTAATAATCACTAAAATAAAGACAAATGTTAGCAGCCACACGTTTTAAAGGCCAAATATCATGAAAAAAGACTGTATCGGAAGAAGGGAATTCTTACAGACTGCAGGAATCGGAGTCTCTTCGGTCCTACTGGGCCGGAAGGTTGCCGGTGCGCAACGTTCGGGGCCAAAGCCGTCCAGGCCGCGAAGCTCGTCCACGGCAAGGCCATCGAGGTCAGGTTTATCGTCACGCCCTAGTAACAAGCCTAACGTTCTCATTATTATGACGGACCAGCACCGAGCAGACCTTATGACATGCGCCGGCAGAGACCTGGTTCCCACGCCCAATATCGACCGCATTGCCTCGCGCGGCGTCCGGTTCACTAATGCCTATTGCCCATATCCCGTCTGCGTTGCCTCACGGATGGCTTTGCTGACCGGACTCTACGCACACAGTACCGGTGCAATCACGAACAAGAACCAGCTTGACTGGCGCTACCGCACGATGGCTAACCATTTCGCCGAAAATGGCTATCTGACCGCTCTGACAGGTAAAATGCACTTTGGAGACGCCCACAATCACGGCTTCAAGTATTATATGTCGATCAACGACTGGCTGATGTACCTCGGCCCGAAGGTACAGCACTACGCCAACGAGATTGCCAACCATCCGCTCGGTCCGAAGTTTTTCGACACTGTGGACGACGGCGGTGCCGGCCTGCCTGATATAGACGGGCTGTGGCCCAAAGGCAGCCCATGGGTTGGTAACGTCGAGCGTTGGAACTTTGACAGTATGGCCTCGCAGCTCGAACCCGAAGACCACCTGGACATGTTCTTAGCTCGCCAGACGGCGAAGTTCATAACCAGATACCACCGGCAGCCGTTTTTTCTGGTCGTCAGTTTCATGAAACCACATTCTCCATTCTACCCGCCGAGGCAATGGGCGGAAAAATATCCCGTCAGTAAGATGAAACTTCCGGATGTTGGCGACATCTCCAAATATCCTCGGCACATCCAGCGGCGCATTCAAAATACAAAAAAGCTGGGGGAAAAACGCCAGCGGGCACACCGCGCCGGTTACCTGGGCAGCCTCGCATTTGTCGACACGTGCATCGGCTATGTCTACAACGCGCTCGAGAAAGAAGGTCTGACCGATAACACCATCGTAGTGTACACTTCTGACCACGGAGAGATGGACGGCGACCATGGCCTCTACCAGAAGTTCTGTTTATTCGAGCCGGCCGTTCGAGTACCGTTAATTGTGAGCTACCCGAACCATCTTGGGCAGAACAAGGTAACCGGTGCGCTGACTGAGTACTTTGGCCTCTACCCAACGCTGGCCGAACTGACCGGTATCGAATCACCCAAAAAGACGACACTGCTCGATATAGCCGGGGCACCGGCCCGTATGGACGCTGCCAGCTTTGCCGACGTATTGCGCAACCCGGATATGAAGGGGCCAGACGCAGCGTTCAGTGAATTCAATTTAAGGTCCCGAACCTGTGAGTATATGATTCGCACTCGGCGTTATAAGTATATCTTCAATCACGGCTCAACCCATGAGTTGTACGACCACGAAGCCGACCCGGGCGAATTCGTCAACCGTATCAACGACCCGGCTCTTAAAAAAGTCCGAGACGAGTTGTGTGAACAGCTCTTTGCGTGGTACAATCCCGAGAAGAATCCCTACCGTCCGACATAAGCTTTCGACATATATGCCTCACGGAAAACTCAGGGCAGATATAAAAAGGAGCTCAAATTATGGCAGAAAGTTTTGATGTTGTAGTAATCGGCAGCGGCCCGGGCGGTTACGCCGCCGCTATCAGATGTGCACAAAGAGGTGCTTCGGTAGCAGTTGTCGAAAAGGACTTCATTGGCGGGGCGTGTTTGAACTGTGGATGTATCCCGTCTAAGACGCTGCTTGCCTCGGCCCACACATTGCTGTTGATAAAACACGCAGCGATGATGGGCGTTGACGTCGCCTCAGCTACTCCTAACTGGCCGAAAATCCAGACAAGAAAGGACGCCATAGTGGCCGGCTTTCGAAAAGGCCTGACAGGATCAATTCAGAGCCATAAGGTAGAAATACTCCAGGGCCGAGCTGTCGTCACCGCGCCAAATCAAATCAAACTTGAGACCGATAGCTCACCGACGGAAATTCAGGCCGGTAAAATAATCCTGGCAACCGGCTCACAGCCGAGCCAAATTCCGGCAATTCCGTTTGATGGCCAAACCGTTATCAGTAGTAAAGAGGCCCTGGGCCTGCAGCAAATGCCAAAATCGATGGTAATCATAGGCGGCGGTGTAATCGGCTGCGAAATGGCCTGCGTATATGCCGCCGTAGGAACAAAGGTAATTATTGTAGAAGCGCTCACGCGACTTATTCCAATGGAGGACCAATGGGTCAGCCGACTTATGGAACGTGAATTCAAAAAACTCGGCATCGATTCGCACACCGGCCAGAAAGTAACTTCAGTCGATAAAACGGCTGCGCCGGCAAAAGTAGTCCTTGAGAACGGCCAAACAATCGAGGCGGAAAAAATACTGGTCTCTGTAGGTCGAAAGCCGGTTGTCGATAAAGAAACCATCGAGGCCCTGAATTTACAGATGGCCGATTCTGCCATTGCAGTCAACGACAAAATGGAAACTAACGTCCCGGGCATCTACGCCATTGGTGATGCTGTGGGGACAACTTATTTAGCCCACGGCGCCTTTGCCGAGGCCGAAGTCGCAGCGGTCAACGTCACAGGAGGCAATGAAAAAATGGCCGACTACTCGCTCATACCACGTGCCGTCTATACGTTCCCCGAAATTGCGTCCGTCGGCAAAACCGAAGAAGCCTGCAAAAACCAGGGACTCGACATCTCCGTCGGAAGGTCGTTCTTCAAAGCCAACGGCCGAAGCGTAGCGCACAATGAAACCGTCGGCGAGATAAGGGTTGTAAGGGACAACTCGACCAATAAGATTATAGGCGTTACAATGGCTGGTGCTATGGTAACCGAGCTGATAGGCGCAGCCAGAGCACTTATAGGCAGCACTGAGAAAATTACCGGGATAAGCTTCCCGCATCCGACTGTTTCGGAGGTGCTCAAAGAAGCTGCCGAAGATGCCTTTGGCCTGAGCTTACACAATCCACCAAAGGCATAAGAGAAAAAAAACAAAAAGAAATAAGCTGCAACCGTTCCTTGGTCGGTGCCTGGCTTCGCTCGGAGAACACGCAGAATAAGTCGATTTAGAGTTTAGCTCACAAATCAAGGGCTGGTCTGTCCAGCCCTTTTATTTGCCCGCGAAACAAAACGCGGATTTCACCGGTGAAGCTAATCCTGCGGCGCCATGCACAATCATTGTTGTTCCAGATCGTTCAGGACATCTTCTATCAGCGGTTCAAGCTGGGGAATACGCACTTTGACAGTTTCCCAGACTATTTCCATATCAACGCCGAAATAAAAGTGTATCAGTTTATCCCGCATACCTGCCATATCCGACCAAGGAATCTCTGGATATTTTCTACTCACTGATGCAGGCAGTTGTTTGGTTGCCTCACCTGCGACTTCCAACTCCCTTACAACGGCACTTACGGTCTTTTTATCAGTTATAAACTTTTCATAAGACATTCTTCCAACAAAACCCCGTGCATTACGGAAGGATTGAAGAATATCTCTCAAATAAACGCGGCAGTCGCGTTTCATATATAAATAACCTCATTTAGTATCGTGTCTCTAAATTCCGGTCTCAGCGCTTTTATGGAAACCAGATCGATTTTAGCTCCCGTCTGATCTCTCAGATATCTTTCCATCGCAACAAAGTCCAGCAAGTCCACGCGTCCGGAAAATTCCACCAAGACATCGACGTCACTACGCCTGTGTGCCTGGCCCCTGACATATGATCCGAAAATCCCAAGACGTTTGACCTTGAATCTGTGGTTGAGCATCGGCTTGAGCTTTTTCAGGTTCTCTTCCAGGGAACCGAGACTACCTTTACCTGAAGTTTTTACCTTACTACTCACTTTTTCATATCCTTAAAACCGGTTGGTAAGGAGACAGCCATCTCTTTTTCGTAAATCATCTAAGAATATATTATACTGAAAGACGGTAGAAGAGTAAAGCGCTCTTTTGTTTATCTGTAAAATAAAGCCGTGCAATCTGCGCAATCCGCGGCTAAAATTGAATCTGTGAAAACTGTGGCCGAAAAAACAAAAAACTGTCTATTACGGATTCGCGATTGCGGACTTGCCGAGTATCGAGAGGTCTTGCAACTACAGCACCAACTGCGCGAAAAAAGGCGTAAGGGCAAAATTCCAAATACCGTCTTAATCGCCGAGCACCCTGCTGTTATCACCCTCGGCGCCCGGCAAAGTGCCAACAAACTGCGGGCCAGCCGAGAAGATTTGGCACAACGACATATCGACGTAGTCGATATCCGCAGAGGTGGCGGCACAACGGCCCACAATCCAAGCCAGCTGGTCTTTTATCCAATTTTACATTTGCAGGATTTGGGCCTTGGAATCAGCGAATATATCAGGCAGCTCGAAGCGATAGGCGCTGAACTCCTTGAACAATTAGGCGTCTACAGCTACAAAGGCCTGTCCTTGAGCGACGAAAAAGAGATTCTTCGCTGCGCTCATAATGACAAAAGAGGAGCGAAGGAACGAAAAGGGTTTCCCGGCTTATGGGTCGGTCCGAGAAAGATTGCTTCTATTGGCGTACGCGTGTCAAAATTCGTAACCTATCACGGTATGGCAATAAACATTCAAAACGACCTGAGTATCTTCGATTTCATAGTACCCTGCGGCCTCGATGACATAGAAATGACATCGGTGCTGAAAGAAACCGGCAAACGCCACTCAATGAGTCAGGTAAAAGAAAGATTATCTCAACTACTTATAAGGCATTTCTCGTGAAGCAGACAACAGAGGACAGACGACAGAAGACAGACGACAGAGCCCCGAGCGTGAGCGAGGGACGAAAACTACCATCGTGGCTGCGCAGGCCTTTACCAGCCGATGAGGCTTTCCGCCATACCCAGCAGGTTCTAAGCTCTCTGGGCCTGGAAACTATATGCAGTAACGCAAACTGTCCAAATCGGGGCGAATGCTGGGCCAGAGGTACGGCAACAGTCTTGATTTTGGGTAACGTCTGTACGCGAAATTGCAGATTCTGTTCGCTAACGTGCGGCAAACCCGCGCCGCCGGACCTGACCGAGCCTGCCCGAATAGCCGAGATGGCAAAACAAATGCGACTGAAATACCTGGTCATTACCAGTGTCAACCGCGATGATTTATCGGACGGCGGCGCTGGCCATTTTCGCGATTGCGTTAACAAAGTGAGGCAGCAGTGCCCGGATATGAAATTTGAAATACTAACACCTGACTTCCGTCACTGCCAGGCTCAGGCCCTAAAAATTCTGCGCCCATGTTTACCTTTCGTATTCGCTCACAATGTCGAAACCGTACCCGCTCTGTACCCGACTGCCAGAGCCGGCGGAAACTACCAACGGTCTTTGAATTTGCTCAAAATAACCAAAAAAAACTACAATAATGTTCAGACTAAATCATCAATTATGCTCGGATTGGGAGAAACCGACGCCCAGGTCGAGCAGGTCCTAAAAGATCTGCGAAAGGTAGGCTGCGATAGAATTACTATCGGCCAATATCTAAAACCATCAAAAAATTCACTCGAGGTTGTCGAATACGTAACCCCTGCCAAATTCGATTGGTGGAAGCAAAAAGCAATGGAATTGGGATTCTCCTGGATTACCTCTTCGCCGTTCACTCGCAGCTCATATTTCGCAGAACAGCAGAACACCTTATAGTGAAACTTCAGCCGCTCAAATCATTGTTATCGGACATCAGAAACAATCGGCACATTTTTCAGCACTATTTGGTTCAGCTATTTTGCCTCCATGCCAAACCAATCTTATACTTTAATTAGGAGTTACCAAAATTTTGTTTCGGTAAAAACTTTTTCTGTGGGGAGAAAAATGACACCTATAAAGAAATTAGCTTATCTTAAGCAGAGATTAATTCATCTTAAGTCCCCGGGCGCTGTGCTTATCATATCTATGATATTTGTACTTATATTTTCCGCCCTGGCTGTCTCGATGGCCACCTTGTCCAGTACTAATGTCCAACTTGCTTCAAATCAGCACAAGGTCGGCTGTGCACTCGCGAGCGCCGAATCCGGCTTGGAAGTAATGCGATACTGGCTTAGCCGCGTCATAATACCAAGCTCGACATCATCAAGTAACTATTTCAGCACAATAGACAGTGCTCTCCACAATGACCTGGCTACCAACAGCATTTCGAATGTGTACACTGTCTGTGACGGCTCAATCATAACCATTCCAAGCGTTACACTGGGTTCGTCACAAGAGCAAAGTTTTCACGCAGTGATAACGCCGCTGCCAACAGCGCTTGACCCCAGTGTAATCCACGTAGATGTCACCGGAGTGTACGGCTCAGTAACGAGGACAATAAGCGTAGATTACGTATTTGGACCAAGACCAGATACGGTTTTTGACTATGGTGTAGCAACTAAAGGGTCCTTATCATTATCCGGCAATGCAGAAATTGAAGGCCCAAATAACGTCGCCGTTGACTCAGACGTCTATATCGCAAGTGAAAGCAGCCTTTCGGCCCTGAAGATGACAGGGAACTCGAGAATAGGCGGCTCTGTCAAAATTGGCAATCCCAATGCCACCGCTGATTTAGGATCACGAGCTTCAATAGGTGGTGAGACTGGTGAGGCGGCTCTAAACAATGTCTTTATTGGTGCGGACCAGCCGGAGTTCCCTACTCCCGACCCCGGTTATTTCGAACAGTATGTCCAAAATGTTTTTGATCCCGCAACTGATACCACCACCGACCTGACACTCGAAAATATTAGAATCCCACCCGACACCGACCCCACTTTTTCGGGCAATATCACGTTAAACGGCATTATTTACATCGAAACACCTAATGTAGTAACATTTTCAGGAGGTACGACAATAACCGGAATTATCGTCGGCAACGGCGATGATGCAGATAATTCCGGAACAAATCAGATCCTATTCAGAGGTAGCGTGGACAGCTCACCGGTTAGTGCCCTGCCTGATGAGTCACAATTCGCTGGTATTAAGGATGAAACCGGAACATTTATCGTGGCTCCGGGCTTTTCTTTGTCATTTGGCGGCAATTTCAACGCACTTACGCTTACTGGCGCCATAGCCGGTAACGGAATCGAATTTTTCGGCAACGCCGGCGGAACAATCAACGGCTCGATAATCGATTATTCTTCTGACGGAACAATGAACGTGACCGGCAACAGCGATGTTTATTTCAATCCGTCCGGTACAACCGAGATACCCGCAGGATTCCTGCCGAGCATAGGATTGCAGTATGATCCTGACTCCTACGTGGAAACCATGCAGTAATATTTATTCGTTATCCACCGCATTATGAGCCGCAGCTCATATTTCTCAGAGACTATCAGGTGAACCCTCGGGTTGTTCTTATCGGACATCAGAAACATTCGGCACATTTTAGCTCAGCTATTTTGCTTTATTCAGCTATTTTGCCCTTATGTCAAATATGGCTTATACTTTAATTGGCATAGTCTCGCGTTTTGAGATAGTTTCTATGTGGGCTTTTTACGGTGAGGGGAGAATGAAGCCCGTAAAAAAAATAGTCTACCGGAAGCACCGGGGCGCCGTACTTATCATATCTATGATATTTATACTTATATTCTCTGCGCTGGGTGTCTCGATGGCTACCCTCTCCGGCACTAATGTCCAACTTGCTTCAAATCAGCAGCAGGTCAATCGTGCCCTTTCAGCTACGGAGTCCGGGCTTAACGTGGTACGTTATTACCTCTCAAACGTGACAATATCCGGCTCAGTTTCGCCCTCGAGCAGACTCCAGACCGTTGCTGCTGCCCTCCAGAGTAATCTGGCCGACGCGGGTATAACAAATATTGTTGCTAATTATGATCCGGCAACCGCAACCTTAACTATCTCAGACGTAACACTGAATTCACAAACCAGCCAATTGTTTGGTGCGGTTATCAGTCAGACTGACTCAAATTCTCTGCAGGTGGATATAACCGGCAGCAGCCGACGGTTCAGCAGAACAATAAGGACAAACTTCGATTTTTCTTCAAGTGCCAGCGGTGTTTTTGATTTTGGAGTCGCGACCAGAGGGCCTTTGAGCTTAACAGGAAATGCAAGAATTCAAGGACTCAATAGTACCGACGAAGCGAAGGTTTATATTGAAAGCCCTGGCGAGCTTCTGGCTTTGAGTATGATAGGTAACTCTCAAATAGAGGGTAACGTCAGTGTTGTCAACTCTACTGCTTTTGCCACAGTAGCTGGTAACAGCTCGATTGGTGGAGAAACCGGCCAGGATGCGATCGATAATCACGTTTCTTTCGGTGTTGATTCTGTGGAACTACCCACTCCTGACACCAGCATTTTTGCGAGCTATGCGACAAATATTGTGGATGCTTCTACCGATACCCACGGCAATCAAACATTTGAGAATATCAGAATCGTAGCTGGAGCTAACCCCACTTTCTCCGGCAACATAACAATCAATGGTGTAATTTTCATTGAATCGCCAAACACAGTTGCGTTCACGGGAAATACCACGATAACAGGCCTTATCGTTGCCGATGGGGACCTCGACTCGCCAATCAGTTCCGACCAAATTCAATTTGGAGGTAATTTGACCAGTCACTCCGTTTCGCAGTTGCCCGGCGATCCTGTTTTCGATGGTCTTCGAGACCAGACGGGCACTTTCATTTTGGCCCCCGGGTTTCGATGCTCTTTCACAGGTAACTTCAACACTGTGAACGGCGCAATTGCTGCCAGCGGAGTAAGTTTTACCGGCAATGCAAACGGCACAATTACAAACTCAGTAATTAACTACTCTGAAGAGCCTATGAGTCTTACCGGTAATGCCAGATTACGTTTCGACCGCAGCGCCAGCGTTGATAACCCCAGCGGCTTTAGCAGTAACCAGGTTCTGGAATTTCTGCCCAGCAGCTATTCGGAACTGCCTCCGTAATACTTGTATTTCAATCAATATTACGTCCTATATCTCACAGAGTCAGAAAGTACCTTATAGCCGTATGTAAACCATAGCAACTTATTTTTATCGGACATTAAAAGTCAATCGCTGCACGTTTGATATCACTTAGCTCTAATTTCTTGTCTCCACACCGGGCATTTCTTATATTTTAATTGGAACATGGAAGTTGCTAAAACGCCGCCTGAGGACTTTTGCGGTGGGGGGGGAAAAAATGAAGCTCTTAGAAAGAATAGTCTACGTGAAGCGCCAGGGCGCTGTGCTTATCATATCTATGATATTTATACTCATATTTTCCGCCTTGGCTGTCTCGATGGCTACCCTTTCTGGCACTAATGTCCAACTTGCTTCAAATCAGCACAAGGTCAACTGTGCGCTCGCCAGCGCCGAATCCGGTCTGCAAGTAATGCGATACTGGCTGAGCCGGGTCACAATGCCAAGTTCGACACAACCATCTGACTATCTCAGCACAATAATCGATACTCTGCAAAATGATCTGGCTGCCAACAGCATTTCGAATATCACGGTAAATCTTGACGGCTCAATTCAGCCAGTAACGCTGGACTCGGGAAGTCAACAAATATTCGATGGGGGAATTTTAATCGACTCCAATGACCCCAACATCTTGCAGGTTTATACCACAGGCAGGAGCGGTCAGATAACGCGAACAATAAGAGTGAATTATAATATCGAACCCTACAGACATCCTATTTTTGATTATGGAATCGCAACCAAAGGCCCTCTGCATATACAGGGCAATGTCGATGTCAACGGGCTCAACGAAAGCGCTGAAGCTGACATTTACATCGAGAGTGAGTACGACCTCAACGCCCTGTCCATGACGGGCAACGCTTCAATAGCAGGCGACGTCAGCATCGTTAATCCTGACGCTATAGTGGGTGTCAGCAGTTCCAGCTCAATAGGTGGCGAAACCGGCCAGGACGCGATCGATAACCATGTTACCATCGGTGTCCCCTCTACTGATTTCCCTATCCCGAATCCCGCCGCTTTCGAGCATTACATCGAAAACATCTTTGACCCCAACACCGACACCACCAAAAACATAACGCTCGAAAATATTAGAATCCCCGCCGGCACTAATCCTCATTTTACCTCCAACGTAATCCTGAGGGGAATCGTGTTTATCGAGTCCCCCAACGTCGTTAAATTCAACGCCGGCACCGAGATCACCGGCATCATTATTGGCGACGGTAACCTGGATTTCCCCTCCGAAGAAAATCAGCTCATATTCCGGGGACATGTACAGAGTCGCAGTGTCTCAGAGCTACCCGACGAAGAAAGGTTTAGCGGCATCAAGCAGGAAACAGGGACGTTCATATTAGCCCCTGGATTTAGCGCCTCCTTCGGTGGCAGCTTCGGGACCATCAACGGCGTTATCGCCGCCAGCGCTATAGAATTCTTTGGAAATGCCGGCGGCACCATCAACGGCTCAGTAATAAACTACGCCGACACCCCTATGACCCTGCGTGGCAACTCCAATCTGGTCTTCAATCACTCCGCATTAGCGGAGCACCCGGCCGGCTTCGAGACCACTAAAGTACTTGAGTTTCAACCCAGTACCTACTCAGAACTGCCTCTGTAATCTTTGTATTTCAACCATTATTGCGTCTCAAAGCTCGCAGATTCAGAAAGTACCTTATGGCCGTATCTAAAAACCATAGAAGCTTATTTTTATCAGACATTGAAAAGTCAATTGTTGCACTTTTGATGTTATTTAGCCTTAATTTTTTGGCTCCACACCGTGCATTTATTATACTTTAATTAGCAGATAGAAGTTGCTAAAACGCTGCCCGAGTGGGGCTTTTATGGTGGGGGAAAAAATGAAGCTCCTAAAAAAAATAGTCTACCTGAAGCACCAGGGCGCTGTGCTTCTCATATCTATGATATTTGTACTTATATTTTCCGCCCTGGCTGTCTCAATAGCCGTCCTGTCCGGCACAAATGTCCAACTTGCTTCAAATCAGCACAAGGTCGACCGTGCCCTCGCCAGCGCCGAATCCGGTCTGGAAGTAACGCGATTTTGGCTGAGCCGTGTCACAATGCCAAGTTCGACACAACCATCTGACTATCTCAGCACAATAATCGATACTCTGCAAAATGATCTGGCTGCCAACGGCATTTCGAATATCACGGTAAATTTTGACGGCTCAATTCAACCTGTGACCCTGGACTCCACAACTGGACGAACCTTCAACGGGCAAAGTTTAATCGACCCCAATGACCCCAACACTTTGCAGGTTTACACCACAGGCGACAGCGGTCAGATTACACGCACAATAAAAGTTTGTTATGACATTGAACCCTATGAATATCCTATTTTCGATTTCGGCCTGGCAATAAAGGGGCCGCTGAATTTTAACGGCAATCCGACCCTCAACGGTGTAAATGCCGACAGTGAAGCCGATATTTTTATTGAAAGCCAAAATGACAATCTCGCACTGCTCGTCACCGGTAACACAAACTTTGACGGCGATATCACCATCTCCAACACAAACGCTAATGTTGACCTCCAAGGTGACGTGTTAATAGGCGGCGACAGCGGCCAGGCAGCCATAGACAATCACGTCTTTATAGGCGCTGACCCTATAGAATTTCCTCTCCCTGACACAGAGCGTTTTCTGCAATATGCAACAGGTGATATCATTAAACGTTCCACTGACACATCAAGTAGTATGACGTTAACCAATGCAACAATAAAGGCCGGAACCAACCCCGTTTTCGAGGGCAATGTCATAATAGAGGGAGTTCTGTTCATCCAACCACCCAACACCGTTACATTTAACAGCAATGTTGACGTTAAGGGCCTGATAGTTGGTAATGGCGATGTGGATAATCCTGGGACAAACAACATATCCTTCCTTGGTAATTTTGAGACCAACCCGTACCCTCCAGGGGCCGAGTTTGACGCGATTCGCTCCGAAACCGGTTCTTCAATACTTGCTCCGGGCTTCGCTGTCTCCTTCGAGGGCAATTTCTCTGCTCTGGGCGGTGTTATGGCTGTAAGTGGCGCAAACTTTTCCGGCAACGTAAATGCGACGATTGAAGGAACGATTATTAATTACTCTGAAAACCCAACAACAATACAGGGCAACGCCACATTGAATTTTGACCGATCAGACGATATTAAGACCCCTGCAGGTTTTGATCTGCTCCGTGTATTAATATTTGATTCGTCCTCTTACGAGGAGCTTGTGCTCTAATTTTTGCCAGCAACGTAGATTACACACTCGGGACACTGAATTTTGTAACCTGACCCGCCAACGGCGGGTTTGATCCTGAGCCGGCGCTGCCGGCTTCACAATGCTATGTATTCGGGTGTATTTTCGATGTGTATTTTCCTTTTAGTTTCGCCGGCGTGAAAAAGTTCTATCCAAATATAATCTATCCGCTGAAGAGCCGACTCGATTTTATCCGCCCACTCAATCAAAACCACCGACCGCGGGTAACAGAAATCGTCAAAGCCTAACATCTCAAACTCACCCACAGAATTTAGCCGATAAGCATCTACATGGTAAATATCCAGCCGCCCTGCATACTCATTAACTATCACGAACGTGGGACTATTAATGTGCCTGTGGTCCTCGGCCCCCGCACCGGCTGCAATCCCTTTAATCAGATGCGTTTTGCCGCTGCCCAACGGCCCACAAATACCTATAACTTCACCACCTTTTAATTGTGAGCCGATCCTTTGACCAAGCTCTATGGTTTCCTCCGGCGAATTCGAAATAGTATTAAAATCTGTGCGCACTGGTCAATAATCAGTAATCAATTACATCAGACGGTCATTTCCCCAATTGAGCCGGATAGTAATAACCCATCGTCTGAGCGACGACTCCCAACCGGTATTGATGGTCCTGCATAAGACAGACACGCCGGTCGGAAGCGGCAATGGTGGTGGTGTAAATGCGAAGTTCTCCCTTTAAGCTGGTAATCACCTCTTCCCGATGGTCACCCAGACAATCAACCACTGCGATGACTCGGCCTTCAATCAGCTGCATCGCTTCGGCGCCCCAATCGCGAATCCCCCTGGAGACGACCACTTCTTTTTGTGCGTCCGCATCCCACCAAACCGGACGCGGGCTTAAGGTTCCTTTTTTCCGAAACTCTATCAGCCGGCCCTTCGCGCTATAAAGCCAACGCTCTTGATAATCTCTTTCGCCGCTATACACCTCCATACCAGGCCAGTCCGCGAGGATGTACCCAACCATTCCCTGAGCGTGAATATGGCGGGTAGGTTTCTTGTGGGCCCAGAGTTTGCGACCGCTCCTGGCGCCCACCACGCATATCCCGTCGGTTTCCTGGCGCCTCTCGAAACCATAAAAAACCTCCAGGCCACGATTGTCCGGGTCAATATCGGCAACGTAACAAACATCCGGATGTCCCATCTCCAGCGTCCAAAGACCTTTGCCGTTATCGTCCAGCACCGCCGCGCCGATAACCAGCTCATCCTTACCATCCTGGTCCACGTCGGCTGTAACCAACCCGTGAGACCCCTGCCCCCGGTAGTTTCTCGGCTCCTGCGGCGCTTCCCAGTACCAGATTTGATTGAAATCTTTATCCAGCGCCTGCGTCTTGATAAGGTTGTAGGTACCTCGCTGCATAATCAGCGATGGCGTCCGGCCGTCAAGATATGCCACCGTAAGAAAATTGCGGCAGTAACGATTGTAATCAGAAAACCCGTCCCGACTCAGCCATGCCGTTTCAGCCACAACTTCGCCGGTTTGCCCATCAATCTTGACCAGATATTCGGGACCGGTTTGGACAAGCCCCTTTTCGTCCCGAGGGTCTCCAACGCCGGCCTTGCAATAGACCTCGGCTCTGCCATTGGCATCGACGTCATAGACAATCCACGGCGAATACCAGATACCCGCCTCGATGGACCAGCCCATATCGTACCGCCACATCATCGTGCCATCCAGACGATAGGCTTCGAGTTTGTAAGTCGTGGTGCTGGGTTTCCAATAGCCCGGCTTCTGGTAAGGGTCGCTGTTAAAATTGGGTTGCTTGATGATAAACTCATAAGCACCGTCACCGTCCAGGTCGCTGATACCCACCTTCTGAAAATCATAATCCCCTTTCAGCGGAATACTGATATAAGACTTGGCCCTGCCGGTCAACGTAATCGCGACTTCCCCCAACCGTTCGGATCTCCTCGACCTATTCTTACTGTATTTATACAGTTCATAAATATAGGTTTTTCCGCCGGCACCCTTTTCGAGACTTTTATCCACAAAGTTGGTCAGTCTGTACGGCCTGCCCTTTGTCAAAAGCGCAGATTGATTGGTGCCAGCTTCAGAACTGCGCCTGGTTATTAGAAAAGCGACATCTTCGGTGTCAGCATCAAGCAGACGCCAGCCAAGAAAGACTGAGCCGTCCTCACGCTCAAGGGCCACCAATCCACGGTCCAGATTTTCCACTCCTGATACTGGAATAGACAAAGCAAAAAGTAAAAGAAACTCAATCATCCCGGCAAACAACAATCGACATCTCATAATTCATTTTCTCCTTTCAGTCTGAAAAGTGATCGTAGCCTCCTGACTCCAGATCGGTAATTCGGCCATCAGACATCTTTATCTGCATCCTCTTTGTGTCGGTAATTTCACCGATTTGCGTGATGGGTATCGGCCCATCCCAATCATTCAATAACTTTTCGCACTGCCCTTGCGAAAGGGTAAAAAGCAGCTCAAAATCTTCGCCGTCGTTCAGTGCCGAGTTTAATGGCTCTTTGCTTGTCCGTGCCTCATCTGATATTGGAATCTGCTCTGCGTTTATAATAGCTCCCACCTGGCTTTGCCGGCAGATTCGGTTCAAATCGCTGCTGAGTCCATCGCTTACATCAATCATTGAATTTACGGCTGCCTTCTGGGCGATTTTTATCGCCTCTTTGACTCTCGGCTCAAACGCCAAATGTTTTCCACAACCTGCCCCGCCCAGCGAGCCTGTCACGCAGATACTGTCACCAATCTTCGCACCTGACCTCTTTACGGGTTCATTGCCCGCCTGCTTACTGAGCATCGCTACACTTATTGCAAACGGGCCCTCTTCCCAACTGGTAATGTCGCCGCCCACAAGTGCACAGCCGAACTTTTCGCCTGCACTAACAATCCCCGAATGAAGCAGCTTCAATTCTTCCTCGCCGAATCCTTTTGGCAGCGCAACAGATACAACCGCTGCAACAGGCATTGTCGCCATTGCCGCACAATCACTAAGGCTGACCGCCATAGCTTTATATCCGGCCTGCCTTAAAGTTGCTTGTCTAAGATCAAAGTGCACTCCATCCAGCAGCATATCTGTAGTGACAAAAACCGACTCGGCCTCCAGGCGTACCTGGGCCATGTCGTCACCAATACCGATGGGAAAATCTGCCGCAGATAAATTGCTGTGACGGGCAAACCAGGCAGTGATTTCGTCTTCCCTCGCGCTCATCGCTGCTCTAACTGTTCGCTCCAATATGCAATTTGCCTTTTTGCCTGCTTTGGTCCGGCTGAGCCCTCGGTAACGTACTTGTCTGCAACACTTGCTGCACCAAGATTTCCATACACATCTGCTTCAACCGCGCCACAATGCTGCTTAAACTCGTCCAAACAAAGTTCACTTAACTTCCTGTTGTCCTTCTCACAGTATGCAACCAAAGACCCAACAATACCGTGCGCCTCGCGGAAAGCGACACCTTTTCCAACCAGATACTCAGCCAAAGCGGTAGCATCCAAAAATCCTTCCTCCAGACCAGCCAAAATATTTTTGGTGTTGAACTTTGTATGCGAAACGATCGCTCGCGTCATATCCAAACAGGCCTCAACCGTGCTGCCGGCAGCGAAAATGTGGACCTTGTCCTCCTGCATATCGCGATTATAGCTTGACGGTTGACCTTTTAGAATCGTCAGCATAGCTACCAACGAACCATAAACGCGGCCGGTCTTTGCACGAATCAGCTCCAGGATGTCGGGATTGCGCTTCTGCGGCATCATACTCGATGATGTGCAATAGGCATCATCAATCCGCACAAAGGCGAATTCACTGGACGAATAGATTATCCAGTCCTCAGCTAATCGGGACAGATGCGTCGCAATAACAGCGCAGTCGAAAATAAATTCCGCACAAAAATCCCTGTCGCTGACCGCGTCAATACTGTTATAGCTTATATCCGAAAAACCCAATTGCTTTGCCGTGCTTTTTCTATCCAACGGCAGTGTAGAGCCGGCCACCGCCCCGCTGCCCAACGGCGAAATATTGAGCAATTCTCTACAGTTTTTCAGCCGGATAAAGTCACGCTCAAACTGCTCCACAAAGCTTAATATGTAAGAAGCGACAACTATCGGCTGAGCCCGCTGAAGGTGCGTATAGCCCGGCATAATATCTTCAGCGTACTTGCTCGCCAATTTAACAAACGCCTTTTGAAGCAGTGTTATCTTGGCCTGCAGAATCTCTATCTCATCCCGCATCCAAAGTCGAACGTCGGCCGCCACCTGGTCGTTGCGGCTTCTGCCGGTATGAAGTTTTTTGCCCGCCTCACCAATCTTCGCTATCAGGGCCGCCTCGATTGCCATATGAATATCTTCACACTTCTTTTCGAATTTGAACCGCCCTTCTGCGATTTCCTCACTGATTTCGATAAGGCCTTCTTTAATCTGTTTGAATTCGTCCTTGGTAATCAGCTTTTGTTCAGACAACATCTGCGCATGAGCAATTGAGCCGACAATATCATATTTGTAAAGACGCCTGTCCACAGACAGCGACTCCACAAAATCAATCGTAAGCTCATCCGGCTCACCGGCTAATCGCTTTTCCCAGCTCTTTTCTGGCTCGGCCATTTTACCTGCTCCAAAAATAAAATCCTTTTCCTGCAAATCATACGCCCTACCGTACACTATGTCAAGCATACTTGCTTGCGACCTTCATTATTCGATATTCCTCCAAGTCATTCTGAGCCAAGTCAGGCAAAAGCGTTTTTCTTTTCCTGGTGTCGCTCCGGAATCTAAATCCGGAATCACCAATTGAAAAGTCTCTCTCCGCTCATCTCAGACTTGCAATCAATCCCCAAATCCATTATCCTGTCACAACCAATATGTCACAAGAACTTCTTATAACCAACTGCAGATTATTTGACGCTCCGGCTGATAAACAGACCATCTCTATTCTCATCGAAAACGGCACCATCGCTCAAATCAGCCAAACCGGTTCATCCGCCGGCTGCGACAATACTCTCGACGCGCAGGGCCGATTAATCGCCCCGGGCTTCATCGACGTCCATATTCAGGGCGCAGGCGGCGCCGACATACTCGATGCAAGCACCGAAGCCCTGAAAGCCATATCACAAACCTGTGCATGTTTTGGAACCACCAGCTTCCTCGCCACTACCGTATTCAAACCAAATCAGAAAAATCAGCACCTCACTCTCGCCGCCGAACATGTTGGCCGTAACCTCGGCGGCGCCAATCTGCTCGGCATTCATCTTGAAGGGCCGTTTATCTCACCGCAAAAAAAAGGAATGATATTGCCTAAATGTATATGCCCACCGTCTTTACAACTTCTCGATGAAATCCGGGATATAACGAACGGCCATCTCAAAATAATGACAATCGCACCCGAACTACCCGGCAGCCTGCGAATAATTCAACGCCTCGCGGATTCTAACATCGTCGCTTCTTTCGGCCACTCCAGCGCCACCTACGAACAAACTCTCGCCGGCTTCAACGCCGGCATCTCGCACGTAACGCACCTGTTCAATGCAATGCCCCCACTCCACCATCGCGCACCCGGCCCGCTGGTCGCCATCTTTCAGACAAAACACATAACCGCCCAGCTCATCACTGACGGCGTCCACATACATCCATCTGTTCTGAGATTCGCCTTTGAAACGCTCGGCCCAAATCGCATCATACCAATCACTGACGGCATGCAAGCGCTTGGCCTTGCCGACGGTAAATTCATCTACAACGGCGTCGAATACGAGTCTAAAGAAGGAACTGCAAGATACAAAGACGGCACTCTGATAGGCACCGCTCTGGGCCTGAGTCAACTGCTCCAAAAACTCATGACCTTTACAGATTGTCCCCTTGATCTCGCAATCAAGACTGTTACTCGAAACCCTGCCGGACTGTTGGGGCTTGAAGAGAAGAAAGGCACCATCGCATCTGGAAAAGACGCTGACCTGATTCTGCTCGACCACGACCGCTCAGTCCACACCACCATCGTCGCCGGCAATATTGTATTCCAGAAATGAAGCCATTTAACATAGCGTTACAGATAACTTAGAAAGTCAGAGCAAATTGGACTAACTGGAAAGAAAAATGGGAGAGTCTCCATAGACTCTCCCTATGTCTATGTGGCCCTTTCCTTTTTTCTTTTTAGCCCTTGCTTACTATGCCCGCATTTCGCTCTGACTTGTGTCCGATGTCCTATAAGATGAGCAATGTAAGTTCAAGCTAACATGGCCATATTGGTCATTCTTCAGGGCCACCTATTTTCGAATCCAATACTATCCATCGGCAGAGCTTGTTCCAAATCTTGAATTTTTCTGAACATCCCCCAGTCTCCCTCGCCGCCTCACTTGACCTTTGCCTCTTCAACATTCGATATTCTCATCTCCCACCCCAAAAACAGTTTGAATCAGAACCGGCCGAACTGTAAGATTATGCCTATCTACAAAAGAGATTGTTAGCGACAAAATCGGGAATCGTCGTGACATTCTTGTTTTTGCTCATCAGTAAATGAGGAAGCTGAAATGACTGTGAAAGTGCTTGGCATCTCAGCCGGCCCAAGGGTCAAGGGTAACAGTGATTTGCTTTTGCTACAGGCTCTCGCCGGCGCCGAATCCGCAGGCGCACACGTTGAATATATCCGTCTGTCCGATTACAAGATCGCACCATGTATTGAGTGTAACCTCTGCCACACAACAGGCTGGTGCGAGGTTCAAGATGATTATCAACAGCTTTTAGCAAAGATGCTTGATGCCGGTCGTTTGATTTTCGCTACGCCGATATTTTTTATGGCTGTTTGCGCCCAGGCAAAGACCCTTATTGACCGCGGTCAGTGTCTTTGGGCACGAAAGTATGTGCTCAAGAAAGAGCTTATCACCTCCGAACGCGACCGCCGGGCAATGGTAATCGCCGTAGGCGGCTCGAAAAGCACAAAGATGTTTGAGAGCCTCCGATCAACAATGAAGTCTTATTTTGATTCGCTCCAGATGCACTATGTGTCCAATTTGTTTATCAACAAGGTTAATGCCCTCGGCGAAATCGAAAAACATCCTTCAGCGCTCAAGGAAGCCTTCCGCCTCGGCAAAGAGTTAACAACCGCCGACACACTCCCGCCCAAAAAGCCAATTGACATTGAGTTAACCCGCCATACGTCTGGCGGGTTAACCTAAACGCACATGCCGCTCTTCCGGTGAGGAACACGGCAACAAAGCAATTTCAACTGAACAATCGTAAATTGTAAATTAGTATCGCATCCCCGCCCAGGCTATTGCCTACTCGTCTTTACTCTCGGCCTTGGCTCTCTTTATAACAAAGAAATAAGCTATCGCCCCTAAAAAATAAAACGAAAGTGACAGCATAATCGCAGCAGCCCATATCAGCTTGTCATACTCGCCTTCTTTTGTAAGTGGGTGATAGAACTCCGACACCGGCCGTTTCAAACAGTCAATAAGCATAACCAAAGAAAATATCACCCCCGCGATTGCTAATACACCCAGCAGCCCCTCAATCCCGAAGATTGGCTTTATCGGCCAGAACGGAAACCTACACATTCTCCACATAATCATGACATATACCTCCAAAAAAGTTCATAATCTCGGCCAATACTATAACCACAACTGCAATTACTGTCAAATTTCTTTTCCAGCAAAGCCTGTACCAGCGTCGGCGGGTGGCGGCAACCTCAAAATATTTAGCCCCTCAATTTTATTGAGGGGTTTCTTTTCCTCCAAAATCTATTTGGCGGTCACCTTTCTTTGGGCCGCGTATATCTTGTTGTTCGCATCATTTTCCTGTGATATAATGTGACCCACAACGGTATGAAAAAAGATGCACAAACAGACAAGAAACATTTCACCGACCTGGCCATAAAGCTCGGAGCCGAGCACACCGCAGTTTTTAAAATAGACGATATTGTTTTCGATCCGCGTACTATATTAAAGTGCATGTTCGGCTGTAGTGACTGGGGCAAAGGAAACACGTGCCCGTCAAGGCCCGGCTCATTAAAACCATGGGAATATCAAAAAATATTTGAGAGATATTCCTGGGGAATTATTATTCATTCTACGAGTAAAAAGGTTTCGCAGGACGTTTCCTTTGCCATCGAAAGAGAGGCTTTCTTAAAAGACTACTATTTTGCTTTTTCATTGAGCGACTGCACGCTCTGCAGCGAATGCGCAGGACGTCGGGGCGCCGAATGTGTCAATCCCAAGAAGGCCCGACCCGCCTTACAAAGTGTAGGAATTGACGTCTTCAAAACAGTGCATCGGCTCGGCCTGCCGTTGAAAACTCTTCAGAGTGAGGATGAAGAACAAAACTGGTACTCGGCCGTTTTTATCGAGTAAACCTTTCGCCTTTCGGTTCACACCGTCAGAAGAAGTCGTAAGCGACAACTGCTACACCATTAATGCACGCTTCTAACGGGCCTTTTCCCAATACGCGATACGACCCCGTCTATAAACCTTATCGGGAGGCTCCGGTTTCACAGTTTATCTCAAAGGCCTTTAGCCTCATATCAACACTGCTTACGGCTGCGGCCACATTTATTCATCAAGCCTCGAATCCGCTCGTTCGCCATAATCCACGCCACCTTCATATATATCAGAACGGCTTGTCAAAAGGCTTAGTCCTGCCTGCAAGCCACGCAATCTCATCTTGTGTCAACGCACGGTCGTAAATGCGGACATCGTCAATCAGTCCCATGAAGAATCTGTCGTTGCTTACGGGACGGCTGCCAATCCTGACATCCTGGTCAGCGGCCAGATTAAACGCATCCGGGTCTTCACTGGGTCTCGTGTCATCTATCCCGTCGACGTAAAGTATCACATCCGGATATGAGATCGTGGCGTTCTCTTGTACCGTCACCGCGACGTAGTGCCAACCACCGTCGTTCACATTGCTATCGGCTTGAAGATTACCGCCGGAAACCTCCATACGCAGCCTGCCATCGTTAACTCGAAAGCCGAATCTTTGACCGTCAACATTGGGACCCCAGCCTACGATTGTGCCGGTTACGGTGCTGGTCGTATTGATCCAGGCAGTCACAGTAACAGCGTTCGGGCCGAGAATGCCTTTGTAGCCGGTTATCTCCACAAAGTTGTTGAAACCATCAAAGCTAATAGCCTGGCCGACCTTGCCTGCTACAAAAGCCGGAGCGCCCATTGCAGCTCCGTGCAGGCCGTTGCCGGAGCTGTCGTTGGTAGTGCCTTCAAATTCATAGTGCGCTACCAGATTACCCGGGCCGGGATCTACTGGTGTGGCCAATTGACGGTTATAAGGATACAACCTGATATCGTCAAAGAAAACCACACCTGAACCGCTGGGCGTCATACTCGCCTCGTCGCCAAAGCCAATACTAAACTTGGTGACATTCTGCAGGTCTATCCCAAGCGACGCAAGGTCAATATTCCACGGCTGCCATGGTTTTCGTGTTAAGTTATCGGCATCACCATCATATGTCACCTTCGAGCCGTTGATCTTCACATACATCTGCTCAGCAGCATTATTCGGATCGCCGGAGAACCACAGAGACAACGTGTTAACACCATGCTTGGTCCAATCTTGCGGCGGGCTCAGCGTCAGCTCTGCCTCTGAATACCTTGCCGTGCCGGAGTTATCGTAGAACAGCGGTATCGACTGCTTACCGCCGTGAACGATAGTCTGCTCGGCAAAAGGAGCATCAGCGTAACCGACGAGAGAACCGTTTGCAGGCTGCTCGTATCCGTCTATCCACGTGTTAAATATCCTGTTGCTCTCGGGGTCATCGGGGTCAAGGTTGTTGTAGCTCTCAAAATCGTCCACGACAAGAAACTCGTGTGTCGTAAAGTTCCAGAGAGCCCCTTCCAATGTTGTGGGGGTCTCGGCCATATTGACTTCGTTAATCTTCCAGTAGTAAGTCTGGCCTAAATCGAGGGACAAGGGACCATAACTGGCCTCGGTCGCGGTAGTAACAGGGGTATTACCGTCTATCACAGCTTGCTCATCGGTGCTAAGGTACACATCGTGCTCGGCTGCCTCTCTGCCTGCTTTCCAACTGAGGGTCACATCCACGTCGCCATCTGTCGCTCCGGAATCAGGGCTGGGCTCTCTTGCACGCACAGGTATATGGAAGAAGCGGACCTCACTGAGACCAAATTGAGGCAGAAAGCCTCCCCAGTTGCTGTTAGCCGTGAGCCTGACGTATTTTGCTGCTACACCATCGAAATCAACAGTGGTATTGTGTGCATAGTCGGCCGTACCAGGGGCCCGGGCAAACTCGTGATTAGTTCCCAATGTCGCGTAGTCGGCGCCGTCGACCGAATACTCAATGGAAACATCTTTGAACCCGAAACCTATCACTGGCTCCAAACTCTGATTCGAGTTCCATACCCACAGCTCATGGAGCTTATAGACCCCGTCGAACTCATATTCGATCCAGCTCGGCTGCGGCCCCGTAGTACTGCTCAGCCACATATTCATCTCTCCTGTCAAGTGCAGGTCGTCAGCATCCAGTCCCGAGCCGTTCACCGTATTTTCAGAGCCCATATTTGCCTGCTGTACGCTGGAAGCTGTGGCGGTTATATTCCCGATGGCATACCCAATTGGCTCGGTCGTAAACTGCCAGACCTCGCCTTGGTCCCAGCCGACGGTGCTGTTGGCTTCATCGACCCGCCAGTAGTAAGCCGTGCCGAAATCGAGGCGTTGGGGCGGAGCATAGCTGTTGGCATCCTGAGCGACGCCGCTAATGCCGTCGTTGACGTCGTTGAAGTTCTCACTGAAGTAAAATTTGTGCCCATTGATTGCGGGCACATATTCTCTCGGCGTCCAGCTAATGACCACATCCCGTGGTACATCTGTTGCTTCATCAGCAGGGTATGGGTTGGAGGCCGTTTCCTCAACCAGCCCGGTAGCTACAACCGTAGTTGTAAGTCCATCATACGTTACCAACACGGTCCCTTCCCCACCGCCTGCGAGAATTATGCCGTCGCTGACAAGAGTCTGGATAAGTGAGACCTGATTACCAGCTAAGGTCAGCGTGCCATCGCCGGAGATGTCTATTAAGGCGAAGCTCGGTACGTTGTCGCCTGCAAACACGGTTATGCCGGGATCGCCGGCCAAGTCAATAGTTCCGCCACTCAGATAAACCTTACTGGAAGCATCGTCCCTAAAGGCCAGTTGCAGTTCAGCATCTGAGTGCAGATAACCACCGCTCATATAGATAGTAGCGTCACCATGTCGCCCGTGTTCTATGCGCTGAGTCACGTTGATTGTTGTCGTGTTGCCGCTGATATAAAGTATTCCTACTGCCCCGCTGCCATTTGATGACTTACGCCCGACTTGTAGCTCTTCGTTTACATTCAGTGTTGCCCCGCCGGTTACCGTCAGTTCACCAGACTCGGAAGCGTTGTTTCCAATACGGAGTCGTTCAGTATTGGCAGTGCCTCCATCAATGATCGGCCAGGTGAGCGAGGTAACCGATGTTACGAAGGTTCTCTCACTGTTGGTAGGCACTCCGCCAGTCCAGTTTGCTGGGTCGTACCAGTCGCTACTCACTGCGCCAGTCCAGTCCGTGGCTCTGACGACCGTAACATTGCCGACTAAACCAAGAACAATAATAAGAGGTGTCAAGGAAATCAGTTTCTTACACATAATAGTTCTCCTTCAAACAAAACGACCGATAAAAACTTCCACCTTTAGCAAATTTCGCATTTGCCCAGGACAATTTTTTACAATTTGACACTGCCTCCTTCTCTCAAAAGCTCAATACGAGCTGTTGATTGAAATGTAAAAAATGGGCACAAACTTCACCGATTCTATTTATACCAGATTAGCCACCTTTCAGTCAAGGAAAATCTCTGGACGAGATTATGCAATTATGCATGCCTTTTCGGTAAGATTGTGCAAAAATGCGGAGCTTGTTTACGAAAACAAAACCAGTTCGCACTGCCATCGGCGGTGAGACTCACAGCCGTGTCCAATGCCTCAGACAGGCAGTCGGAGGGATGTGGAGGTTAAGGGGTAATCCACTCGACCTTGTCCACCCACCCGCAGTCGCTACCAGACTCATCGGTCTCATCCTTCGCGTATTGCCATTCCAATGTATGCAAACCCGAAGTGCTGATAGTGTACGTCTTCTGTTGCCAGTCCACCGAACCGCTGATCCGGTCCTGCAGTGAGCCGTCAATGTAAAAATTCAGGTGGTCATAGCCGAGCTCAGACGATACCTTCCAGTAAAACTTGACCGTTCCTGGCCCGCTCACCGTCGTCTGCATCCACATGTCCTCCTCATCAAGGGCAGGCCCGCTCTGTGCCGCATCTCCGTCGTAGTAGGACGTCGTGGTCTGATCAAACCAGTCGTCCGCGACAAGGCCGCCCACGGTGAAAATCAAAGCCGTGTCCAACGCCTCGGACAGGAACTCGGGCAAAGGTAGAGGCGTAGGGATAGGGGTAGACGTAGGCACCCACTCCACCTTGTCCACCCAGCCGCAGTCGCTACCAAAGTCCACGTTCCCGTCCTTCACGTATCGCCATTCCAACGGGTGCGAACCCGACTCAAAGATCGTGTACGTCTTCTGTTGCCAGTTCACCGAACCGCTGATCCGGTTCCGCATCCAGCCGTCAATGTAAAACTCCAGGAAGTCATAGTCGCTCTCAGACGATACCTTCCAGTAGAACTTCACCGTTCCGCTCCCCTCCACCGTCGTCTGCATCCACGAGTCCTGACTGTGTGAGATATCGCCGCTCTGCGCCGCCT
>JAUXAL010000052.1 GCA_030619925.1 Phycisphaerae bacterium
GAATAGTTTTTTGCACCTGTTCCTTCGACGCCCTGCCGTTACCGGTAATTGATTTTTTTATACGTGTCGCGCTAAAGCTTCTGACCTCAATTGCCGCCTCTGCACACTTTTGCAGTATAACGCCTCTTGCGTGTCCCATCAATATCGCCGTCTTTGGATGCGTATAGTGCGAGTATAATTCTTCAACCGCCACAATCTCAGGCCTGAACTTTTTTAACAGTGACTCCATGTCCTCAGCAATCTGGTTCAACTTCGCTTCTATGGCCGAGCCACCGGCAGTACGAAGCACGCCCGCTTCAATCAGCTTCTCACTGTCTTGGCCTGCTTCTAAACAAGCATATCCGCAGAGCTGTAAACCCGGGTCGATACCGAGTATCCTCATTTCCATCTCCATTCAGTTCCGTCGGGCTTATCTTCCAGAACAATGCCAAATGCATCCAGGTTCGCACGGGTAGTGTCCGCCGCCGCAAAATCCCTTCGCTCACGAGCTTCACTTCTATGCTCTATGCATAATTTGACCAATTTATCAATCAGCTCATCATCAGCCCCGCCGGTTTCTGGATACTCCTCTTTTACAATACCCAGACAATCGCCGCCCAGCCGGTCAAATAGAACATCGAATGCATTAAGCGTTTCTGCAGTCACATTTTCTTCCTCAAGCAATTTGTTTGCCAGCCGAACCAGCTCGAAGATAACCGACAATGCGACAGAAGTATTCAAATCATCGTTCATTGCGGCTTCGAATTTCTCTCTCAACCGCGTCAGCTCCTCTATCACTTTATTGTCGAGCTGTCCTTTAGCCGCCTGGCTCATCCTTTTTCGCACTGCTTTAACCGTCTCGGTTATTCTTTCATAACCGCTCTGCGCCGCAAACAGGGCGGCATCTGAAAAGTCCAAGGGGCTTTTATAATGGCTGCTCAAAATCAACTGTCTTACCGCAAGCGGGTCATAGCTTCTGGTCAATCTTTCGTGAGTACCGGAAAACGCTTGTTTTAGCGTAATAAAATTATTCAAACTCTTGCCCATCTTCTGACCGTCAACTGTGACCATATTGTTATGCAGCCAGTATCGAACGAACTGCACTCCGTTGGCCGCTTCCGACTGGGCAATTTCGCACTCGTGATGCGGGAACTGGTTTTCCAGTCCGCCGCCGTGGATGTCGATGGTCTTGCCCAGATATTTCATACTCATTACCGAGCATTCCAGATGCCAGCCGGGGAAACCGGGGGCCCACGGACTCGGCCATTGCATAATATGGTTCGGCTCAGCTTTCTTCCAGAGCGCAAAATCAACCGGGTTCTTCTTGTCCGGCGAAACCTCCACACGAGCGCCGGCTAACATCTCTTCGACATTTCTGCCGGAAAGTTTCCCGTAATCCTCGAATTTGGACACATCGAAATATACCGAGCCGTTGACCTCGTAAGCATAGCCTTTTTTCAGAAGTGTCGTTACCAGCCCTATTTGTTCGAGTATATGACCACTGGCTCGCGGGCTAATATCCGGCCGAACGCAGTTTAACCTGTCCATATCCTCGAAGTAACTGCGAGTATAGTACTCGGCCAGCGCCATCGGATGCACTTTCTCTTTTTTGGCCGCTTCGGCAACCTTGTCCTCGCCTTCATCCGCATCGTCGGTCAGATGGCCCACGTCCGTTATATTCTGCACATAGGTAACACTGTACCCCAGATAGCGAAGATACCTGACCAGGACATCGAAACTTACATAGCTCTTCGCATGCCCTAAGTGCGCGTGCCCATATACGGTCGGCCCGCAGACATATATCCCGACCTTGTCTTCTTTCAACGGCTTGAATTCCTCTTTCCTTCTCGTCAAACTGTTATAAAGATTCAATCCCATTTTTTAAAATACCTTTTTCGTTTAATGTTGTCGATGCTCGTATCGATGCTCGCCCTGGAAACTCGAAGCTCGTGTTATCTTTTTACAAAGTCCTGGTCCAAAGCCGGATTCTCCGCAGGACGCCTAACAGCGGTGAATTTTATCCGGCATCCAGTTTCGATACCAGCTTCGACAACGCCAAACCAGCTTCTACACTTGCAGTTTTCTCAAATCCCATTCCGATAATCAATTACAATGTTCTTCTTTTTTTCTTTTTCAAAAGCACTATCGCGGTAGCAGCCATTGCCTCGCCGGTTCCTACGTCGCCGAGCTGTTCGTTCGTTTTTGCCTTGACGTTCACGGCAGTAAAATCAATCCCCAAAAGCCCTGCAACGCACCTTTTCATTTGTCCTTTGACTGGCTCTAAGTTAGGCTGTTCCGCGTGTATTATCAAATCAATATTGACTACTTCCCACTGTTTTTCTTCGAGCTTCTCCTTCACAATATACAAAAGCTCTTTGCTGTCTGCATCCTTCCACCGCGGCTGGGTATCAGGAAACAATGTTCCTATGTCTCCCATTGCGCTTGCGCCGAGCAGGGCATCGATAACCGCGTGCAGAGCCACATCGCCGTCGCTGTGGCCGGCCAACCCAGCCGGGTACGGCACATAAAGCCCACAGAGCATCAGTTTCCTGCCCTCGACTATCCTGTGGATATCGGTGCCGATACCGGTGCGATACTCGTCGTTACGCTGCTCAATCACAATAGCCCCTTCGTGCTGGGGACGTCGGTCCCGACAATGCTGACGGCTGAGCCCAGCGCCTTACCCAATCCCTTGAAAATCGCTTCAGCTATATGATGGCTGTTTGTGCCGTACGGCACGTTTATATGCAGATTAAACCTGCCGTTATTCGCGAAGCTCCGCAGCATCTCCCCCAGGCACTCGACGTCGAAATCGCCGATCTTATCCGTTCCGTACTCGACATTATACACAAAGTTCGCTCTACCCGACAAATCAACAGATACATTCGCCAGAGCATCCTCCATCGGCACGGAACTGTAGCCGTACCTGGTAATACCTTTTTTATCGCCAAGAGCTTTCAGCAAACATTCGCCGAGGCATATCGCGACATCTTCGACCGTATGGTGCGCATCGACATTCAAATCGCCCTTGGCTTTTACTACCAGGTCGATTTTGCTGTGCTTGCTCAGGTGTGTGAACATATGGTCTAAAAAGCCGATGCCGGTATCAATCTCATATTTGCCGACGCCATCGAGATTAAGCTCCAAGGAAACGTCCGTCTCTTTTGTTTGCCTGTGGACTTTAGCAATCCTCTCTTCCATGAAAATATCCTTAATGGTTAAATGGTTAAATACTCAGCACTGCCCAATCAACTACTGGTCACTGCGATAGGATTTCTTTCAAAGCCAAAATAAGTTTATCATTTTGTTCGCTCGTGCCTACGGTTATCCTCAACTTATTACTTAGCCCGGGCAGGTTGAAATATCTCACATAAATATTGCGCTGAACCAGTCTATCATAAATTTCACTCGCTTTGGGATTTTTGCTCTCTGCAAGAACAAAATTCGCGCAGCTTTCCGGCACTTTGAATTTCAAAGCACGCAGCTGTGCGACCAACAAGTCGCGGTCTTTCTTTACTTTTTCGGTTGTTTGGCTGAAATACTTTTGGTCTTTTATCGCCGCAGTGGCCACGGCAATAGCGACGGCATTAACATTGTAGGAATCCTTGACCTTCATCAGGCCGGCTATTAAATCGCCCTGGGCAATCGCATATCCAAACCGCATTCCCGCAAGGCAATAACCCTTGCTCATCGAGCGAAGTATAATCACATTATCAAAATCTTTAACCAACGCTGCGCAATTGGCCTCCGCGAAATCCACATAAGCCTCATCAATCAGCAGCACACCCGATAGCTCATCGGCCAACGAAGCCAGCTCACCAACACTTACAAAGCTGCCGCTCGGTGCGTTCGGATTGCAAACGATAGTCAAAGCCGCATTGGTCTTTGTTAATTTGACCGGCAGATTAAATTCGCTGTCAAACGGAACTTCAATTGCCTCGCAATTTTGCAATTTAGCCAATACCGGATAAAGCGAATACGTCGGGACGGGATATGCAACGGGCCGATTTTCGTCACAGAAAGCACGAAAAGCGATAGTCAGCAAATCGTCTCCGCCGTTGCAGCACATAATATTCTCGGGGCACACGCCATTAACCTCCGCCGCTGCCTGCCGAAATTCACTTCCAATCGGGTCGGGGTATCGCCGAAGCTGTTCCGCGTTTATTTCTGCCAGCGTTTTCATTACCGCAGGCGAGGGCAGGTACGGATTTTCATTGGTGTTCAGCTTCAACACGTCTGTTTGCCGAGGCTGAAAGCCGGGCTCATAACCTTTTACCTTTTCAATATTTTCCCGAAAATAAGTCATAGTTCGTAGTTCATTGTTTCCGCCAGAGGCGGATTTATTGTGCGTATTGCGTATAAAGAATCTCGTTTCCTATACGCTAAACGCTATACGTTATTTTCTCAAGATTATAAGGATATTTGGTCAGAAGTGAAAGGGAAGATTTTGCTATATTTACAGAATGGTAACCGACTTGATGCTCTATTGCAGAAAACCTACTTTTGGCAGTAGTCTATAAGGCGGGCAATTTCGCTGCGCAGGTCCTTGCGGTGCACAATCATATCCATAAAGCCGTGCTCAAGCATAAACTCAGCCGTTTGAAACCCCTTCGGCAGCTCCACCTTTATTGTTTCAGCAATCGTGCGCGGCCCGGCAAAGCCGATAAGCGCTCCGGGCTCAGCTATTAAACAATCGCCCAGCATTGCAAAGCTCGCTGTCACCCCGCCGGTAGTCGGGTCGGTCAAAACGCAAATATAAAGTCCACCGACCTCGTCGAATTTCGCCAACACAGCGGAAGTCTTGGCCATCTGTCCCAATGACACTACACCCTCGTGCATTCTCGCTCCGCCGGAGCAGCTAACCGCCACCAAAGGCAGTTTTTCCTCCATCGCCTTATCAACCGCTGCACAAAGCTTTTCACCCACTACAGAACCCATAGAGCCCATGAGGAAATTCGGCTCCATCACCGCTAAGATAACCGGCCTGCCCTTGATAAAGGCCTTACCGATTAACATGGCCTCCTTCGTACCGGACTTTTTCTCGTCGGCTTTGAGACGCTGCTTATAAGTGGTTTCTCTGAACTTAAAGCCCAGCGGGTCATCGGTCGTCAAATCGCCAAGGACCTGCTGAAAAGAACCTTCGTCGGCCAGATACTTAATTCGAGTCGCTGCCTCAATGCGAAAATGATGATTGCATTTCGGGCAGACATTAAGATTCTTCTCGACAGTGCTTTTGTAAAGTATATGCTCGCAGGCCGGGCACCGCATCCACAGCCCATCAGGCATCTCTTTACGGGGCTTTAATGAAAAACCATTCCACTTCGATTTTATCTCTTTGGCCATACAAACCTTTATTTAGCCCCGAACCCTTCGAAGTGCCTAAAGTTTGAAGTGCCTAAAATTCAGTAAACCCTATTCTTACAACTTTAGCTCACTTTAGGCACTTTAGCTCACTTTAGGCACTTGACAACCGAGAAAGGGTTTTACCAAAAAAGAACAGAAATGGCTATAAAAATTATCTGGCAGCTTCTCGAATAGCGTTTATCGCAGCAATACGGTCGGATTTCGCAAATATTGCGTTACCCGCTACAATGGTATCAGCACCGTAGGAGACTACTGTTGGCGCGGTCTGAGGGTCTATCCCGCCATCGACTTCGATGCGAATATCAGGGCCGAGGATTTCTCTGACCCTGATAATTTTTTTTGCCACCTCCGGCATAAACTCCTGCGCACCAAAGCCCGGGCGAACCGTCATTACCAGAACCATATCGCAAAGCGGCGCAACGGCCTCTATCCGCTCGACCGGCGTCTCCGGATTCAGGCATATACCGGCACTGCACCCCAGCTTGTGCAACTTTTCGATAAGCCTCTGAGGCTCATCACCGACTTCAATATGAAATGTTATATGGTCAGCGCCGGCTTCAACAAAACGCTCGGCATACTTGGCCGGCTCACTTATCATCAGGTGAGTATCGAAAACAAGGCTGCTTACCTTGCGAAGTTTGGCAATCACCGGCGGCCCAATCGTAATATTCGGCACGAAGTGACCATCCATAACGTCAAGATGCACCATATTTACCCCGGCCGACTCAATCCCAGCTATCTCGTCGGCCAGCCTGGCAAAATCAGCACTCAGTATCGACGGTGCAATCTCAATTGTCCCTGCTTTCGGCAGCTTCATTTCTAAGTCCGTGTCAATCCGTGTCTTTTTCATCGAGGATTTCAAGACACTTGAATTTCTTGCCTTCCAAGAATTCAAGTGAAGCCCCTCCGCCGGTGGAAATATGGCTTATTTTATCTTCCAGGCCAAGCTTCTCCACCGCGCTTGCACTGTCACCGCCGCCGATTATGCTGCGTGCTCCCTTGTCTGTAGCCTCAGCAACAGCTAAAGCGACGGCTTTGGTTCCTTCATCAAAAGGCGGCAGCTCAAAAACGCCCATCGGGCCGTTCCAAACGACTGTCTTTGTACCGGCAAGTTTCTCGGCAAAAAGCTTCCTGGTCTGCGGACCAATATCCATACCTTGCCAGTCAGCTTCAATATCACCGCTGACTACCTTTTTGTCGGCACCGGCTTTGAATTCGCGGGCGATAACTGTATCGACCGGCAACGTCATTTCACACCCGATATCTTTAGCCTGCTCAAGAAGCTCCGTAGCTTTATCGAGAAAATCATCTTCGCACAGGCTCTTGCCGACGGTCCGCCCCTCGGCCTTGAAGAACGTATAGGCCATTGCGCCGCCTATCAGTATGCGGTCAACTTTATCCAAAAGATTTTCAATCACGCCTATCTTGTCTGAAACCTTCGCTCCGCCCAATATCGCGACGAACGGCCTATCGGGCTTACTAAGGGTTTTGCCCAGAAACTTTAGCTCCTTTTCGACCAAGAAGCCGATAACTCGCGGCTTGCCTTCCATAACCGTCGGCACCGTGTACATTGAAGCATTGTCCCTGTGGGCTGTGCCGAAAGCATCGTCAACATAGATGTCCGCCAAGTCGGCAAGCTGCTTTGCGAAATTGTCTTTGGCCTGCCGCAGCTGCATATCTTCTTTCGCTGCTTTGTCCTTTATTGTCTCTTCCTTGTGAAAGCGCAGGTTCTCAAGCAGCATACAGCCGCCACTCTTGAGCGCTCGCGCTTTCGCCTTTGTCTCAGAGCCGATACAATCGTCGGCAAAGACAACCTGCCGGCCCAAGAGTTCCGAAAGTCTTTTAGCCACGGGGGCCAGAGACATCTTTTCATTTCTTCGGCCCTTAGGCCTGCCAAGGTGGCTCATAAGAATCAGCGCACCGCCGGCCTCCAGAATGTTCTTTATGGTCGGCAGGACTTTGACGATCCGGTCGTCGCTGGTAATGTTACAATCATCGTCCAACGGCACATTAAAATCGCACCGCATCAAGACCTTTTTGCCCTGTACATCGATATCAGCAACGGTTTTTTTTGCCATTTCCTTTACCCTAAAGTGCAAAGTGCCTAAAGTATAAAGTGCCTAAAGTTATTTGTTTTTTTAACTTTAGCTCACTTATAATTTTAGCTCACTTTAGTTCACTTTAGCTCACTTTTACATTGCTGCCATTCTTTCCATAATATCGACGCTGCGGTTCGAATAGCCCCACTCGTTGTCATACCAGCTAACGACCTTAACTGTCCTGCCGACGACTATTGTGCACAGAGAATCGAAGATACTCGAAGCAGGGTCGTTAACGATGTCACTGCTGACTATCGGCTCATCACAATAAACCAGGATGCCCTTCATCGGCCCTTCGGCCGCCGTCTTCATCGCCGCGTTTACACTATCGACCGTAACGTCCTTTTTGACATTAACCACAAGGTCAACGATACTGCCGACCGGAATGGGTACCCGAATAGCAAAACCATCGAGTTTGCCTTCAAGCTCAGGAATGACTTTACCGATAGCTTTCGCTGCGCCGGTGGTGGTGGGGATAATGTTCGCCGCCGCCGCACGCGCACGACGCAGGTCACTATGTATCATATCAGCCACATTTTGGTCGTTGGTGTAGGCGTGAATGGTAGTCATAACTCCCTGCTCAATACCGAACGCATCGTTGAGGGTCTTGGCCAGAGGTGCAAGGCAGTTGGTCGTACAGCTTGCATTCGATACACACTTGACCTCACTGGTCAGCATCTCATCATTGACGCCCAGGACGATAGTCGCATCGATATCATCCTTTGCGGGGACACTGAGCATAACCTTGCTGGCGCCGGCCTTGATATGGTCTGCATAACCGCCCTTCGGCGATTCGGCGGTGCGAAAAACACCCGTCGATTCCATAACAACCTTCACGCCCATATCCTTCCAGGGCAGTTCCGCAGGATTCCTGACAGCTAAAACCTTAATAGATTTGCCGTTGATAACTAATTCGCCGTCTTTTGCCTCGACCGTCCCGCCCCATTTGCCCATCACCGTATCATATTTGAACAGATGCGCAAGGCTCTTGGCGTCCGAGAGGTCATTGATAGCGACCAGTTCCAAATCGCCCTGTCTTTGCATAATAATTCTTGCCACAGCTCTGCCGATTCGGCCGAACCCATTAATTGCGACCTTTGTTGCCATTTGTAATTCTCCTTATTTTCCATACTGTAAACGCGGTTTTTTCCTGGTTTAATCCCGCCCCAAAGACCGGTGCGGCGCGAACGAGAGAGCTACTTTATTTATTACCCGCCCCCCTGTCAAGAATTTATTCCAAATCAAGCGTCTTACCACTAATTCCGACCCAAAAACGCATTTTGCAGGATTATTTTTACGATTGTTTGTAATTAGCAAAAAGCTTTCATCTCTGATGAAGGGGATTACGAGCTCATCTCTGTTGTAAACGAGTATTTTGTGTTAGCTACTTCTGAAAGGATTGTGTCATGAAAAAGTCCAAAATCGTTACTGTAGTAATTGCTGTCGCTCTGCAGCACGTTATAGTGGGCGATGCCTTTGCTGCAAACAAAGGTAGGAGCAAGGCAACGGCGTATTGCTTCGACGCCGCGTTTCATGAGAAAACAGGTAGGCTGTTTGACGCAGGGGCGAACACGGGCCTCCGCTTGAAAAAAAACAGATATTTTCCACTTACATTGCAACCTTGAATGTGTTATAAAGTGAATTGCAAATTTAAGAGATGGGTATTTGATGTTGGGTGCATTGCCCGATACTTTAAAAATACCTGTGAACGGTTACGAATGTTTTATACTACAGAATCAGCGTTGTTTGGGTTCTTATGCGGAAACCATATATACATAGTTAGGTGTATTGATAAGACAAAAGAAAATAACAAGAGTTTTTCGTAAAGGATTTATGTCATGAAGAAGTGGTTTCTAGTATTATCTTGCTATCTTGTTTCAACGGCTCCCCTATTTGCTGCAACATATTTCGTCAGCGTTGATGGCAAGGACATAAGTCATGGAACAAAAGCCAAGCCTTTTCGCACTATTCAAAAGGCCGCAGATGTCATGGGTCCAGGGGATACATGCATCATCCGCGGGGGCACCTACCGCGAGACCGTGCGACCCACACGCTCTGGTCAGCCGGACAACCCCATCCGCTTTGTGGCTGCCGAGGGGGAGAACGTAATATTGGACGGCACCGAGCCGATTACTGGGACATGGGCGCAACACAGCGGGAATATCTATAAGACTAAGGTCGCGGAAACCTTTGAACAGCTTTTCGTGGATCGCATGATGATGATCGAGGCACGATGGCCAAACATGCGGCTTGAGCAGATATTTGACCGCTCCGCCTGGGCAAAGGCGGGGGAAGGCAGTAGGTACGGCAGAATGATCGATCCGGCGCTGGCGAAGACCGATGTCGATTGGACCGGAGCGCGGGTCACTCTGAACGTCGCCCACCAGTTTTTCACTTGGAGCCGCATCGTAGACCAGCACACCAGGGGCAGCAACACCTTCACCTATACCAAAAACCTTGATTGGATCACGCACTATGCAGACAAGACCAGGCAATGGGAAGACGATTACTACTACCTGTCGGGCAATCTGGAGGCGCTGGACGCGCCGACTGAATGGTTCCTCGACGAGCGGGATGGCCGACTGTATCTGTGGGCTGAGGATGGGAAGAGCCCGTCGCGGAGGAAGGTGGTTTACAAAAAACGCGACTATGCGTTCGACATAAGCCGGTGTGATTACATCGAACTGCGGGGTTTCAGCTTCTTTGCGACAGCATTTCGTTTCAACCGTTGCAACCATTGTGTGATCGAAAACTGCCGACTGGTGTTTCCCAGCTATTCCCGGAAACCCTACGAGGGGATACAAACTATGAGCGATCTTGAAGAGGAGCAGCGTTGCGCCGCGGTCGTGGGCGGACACAATACCGTGCGGCACACTATCATCGCCTACGCCAGTGGCACCGGCCTGTACATCAAGGGCAACTCGAACATGGTCGAAAACTGCATTATCCACGATGTGAGCTGGAACGGATCTCTGAGAGAATGCGCTCTGCTGGTGATCGGCCAAGGACCCGGGCCGGGCGGTAGCGTCATTCGTCAGAGCACCTTCTACAACGCTGGCAACACGATCCTGTTTTCCCTCACCGGCTCTCACACGATCGAATACAACCACATTTACAACGGCGGGCTGCTTAGCAAGGACGTGGCGCTGCTTCAAACAGGGGGTCCGTCCATCGCCGGAAGCGTCGTGCGATACAACTGGGTGCACGGTTGCCACACCGAGAGTCCCATCAGAATAATCGTCTCGGGCGGGATGGGCATCCGCGGCGACGGCTATCTCCGAGGACTCACCGTTCACCACAATGTCGTGTGGGACTGCGGCGGGCGTGGTATCACCGTTAAAGGCGATCAAAACCGGGTGTTCAACAACACCATCTTTGATATCGGTCCAAGAAATAAGGCGGCACAGAAGAGACAACGAGGGCTGGACCTGCATATTTTCACTATGGCCGAGAGGAAGTTGCCGTGGCGAAAACAATTCCCGCTCCCGCTGCTGAAAGTGATGAACGCCAACAGTCTCTTCTACAACAATGCAGTGGGAAATATCGTATGGAGAGGTAAGCCCCTCCCTGTCGGTGACAAGATCGCCAATAATCTCGAGTTTGGGAGGAAACTGCCGGAAGCCTGGCTTGCCGATCCGAAAAAGATGGACTTTCGCCCGCGGAAGAATTCGCCGCTAATCGACGCCAGTCGGGTAATCCCGGGCTTCACGGACAACTACAATGGCAAGGCCCCTGACATCGGCGCCTACGAGTATGGCGGTAAGCAATGGAAACCTGGATCCGACTTGATTGATGAATAGGCAAATGGTGCGAAATATCGCACCCTACATTGTGAAATCCTAATTCCTAATTCCTAATTCCTAAACAAATCCAAATTCTCAAAATTCAAAAACACAAAACGAGATTCTTCACTTCGCTTTGCTCCGTTCAGAATGACAGAAAAATGGTGTGCAGTGCACACCCAACATTGTGTAATCCGTGGTTTAAATTTACTTGAAATCTAATCTGTTTTATGGTATAATGTATGTTTAACTATGGATAGTTCATCGTTCGTTGTTCGTAGACATCAGACTTCATATAACAGACATCAGGAGGTTACCCAAATTGCCATCGTTTCACAAAACGCCGGAAAACAGTGCTTTTTTGTCATATCAGGCCGAAATAGTGGAAAAACTACGAAGTTTTCACTACTTTTTATGCAAAACAAACCCAATTTCCCAAAAAGTCAAATGAACTTAAGTATCTTATCAAAAATGGCTTATGAAAATAAATCCAATTGGACACTTGGTGAAAACAAACCCAATTCAAAGCCAATCAAAGCCAATTTAAAAAGAGACAAAATGAACGTATACTCACTTATAATAAAGGATTACAGAAAAAAAGATGATTTCGCAGTCCAAAAAAACAAACCCAATTCAAACCCAATCTCCGAAAAGCCCAAAATGAACGTAAACTTATATGTTATAGAGGATTATGAAAATGAAACCACCCTCAGGCTCCAAAAAAACAAAGCCAATCAAACCCAATTTCAAAATCCTGCCCCAAAGGAACGAGAAGAAAAAAAGGCCTCTGGGAAGCTGCTCAAAAAGCAATTTTATTTTTTAATGTCGCAAAACGGGCCAATCCCTCACTATATAACGAGAACACGAATCCTGAGAGAATATTCGAGGTGTTGATGTGACCGAGACTGATACATACTACATTGAGCGTTGTTTGGATGGCCATCCGGACGATTTTCGCTATATTGTGCGGCGCTATCAGGCGGTTTTGCTGGCCCATCTGGCCGGAAAACTGGGCAACAAGGACAGGGCCGAAGAAGCCGCCCAGGAATCCCTCGTGCGGGCCTACTTCAATATGAACAAGCTGCAAAAGCCGGAGTCGTTCTTTTCCTGGCTGCTCGGTATCGCCGACCGTGTCGCAAAAGAACATCAGAGAAAAGACATGCTCCACCGACAGCGGGAAGTTATCCGTTCGTTCTCTCAGAAAGCACCTGCCGCGGCCAGGCCGAAGGCCTGGACAGGATCAGACCCGACTTCGTCGGGCTCTCAGGATTACGCCCTCGAAGCGGCCGTTGCCGAGCTGCCCCCAGGCTACAGGAAGGTTATCCTGTTGCGATATTACGGCGAGCACTCCTGCAATCAGATTGCACAGCGGCTCGATATGCCATTAGGCACTGTAACAAAAACTTTATCACGGGCGTATGCTATGCTGCGAAAATCCTTACAGCAGAAAGAAGAAACGCAAGTTAGCGAGGTGTAAAAATGAATTGCGCAGAATGCAAAGAAATCCTGGTTGCCTATCTCGAAGGACTGTTAGCCGGACCCCAAAAACAGGCAGTCGCTGAGCATCTGAAGGATTGCCGCTCCTGCCAGGCCGAAGTAAAGCAGCTAACAAACCTCCAAGACCGTCTGATTGACAACGGCAAGGTCCTGGCCCAGAGCGACCTTGAAAACAAGGTTTTAAACCGAATTGTTCAAGAACAAAATGTAAGGCTCAAAGCAGCTAACAAAGCAGCCGCAGGCCTAAGACTAAGGAGAATAATTATGAAAAGTCCAATTACAAAACTGGCCGCTGCGGCGATGATAATTATTGCAGTGCTGATAGGTATACATCAATTTGGTTCAGGCACTGTAACCCTTGCCGATGTAATCGAGCCCATTCTTACTGCACGGACTTTGATTCTCGACATGATTGTGGGCGACGAAGAAACAGGCCCTGTCATCCATGATATCATTGTGGGTCAGCGAATCAGAAGGGTCATATCCACCCAGCAACATCTCGTCAACATCATTGATACTGAGAGTGCGAAAATGCTCTCGCTCCACACCGAAGGGAAAATAGCGGTATATTCTGATATACAAGGCTCACTTCAGGAAGGAACGAGAGATTACGTGGCTTCTCTTCGGAAAATTATTTCCGACTTGCAGAACAATCCTGATTTTGAAGCCAGGGAGCTTGGTGAAAAAGAAATCGATGGACAAAAGGTTATTGGGTTTTTGGCCGGGGAATTTACAATCTGGGCCGATGCCGAAACGGCTCTGCCTGTACGTATCGAGGCTCAATCACCACAGTTATCTATTGTCTTCAAGAACTTCCAGTTTGATGTGCCCGTAGAAGAGTCGCTGGTGAGTATGGATGTGCCGGATGGATATACGGAGCAGAAGAAAGTATTCGACATGGGGACATCCACGGAGCAAGACCTGGTTGAGTGCTTACGCATCTGGGCGGAACTTCTGCTGGACGGCAAGTTCCCTGAGGCAATTGGCATGGAAGAGTTAATGAAACAGCTTCCTCAGATCGAAGCGAAGCTTGCTGAATCGGTAACTTCAAGTGAAGAAGGGACGCAAAAGGGAATGACACTGGCCCAGGGGATGTTATTCATAATGGGTCTTAAAGACCAGCACTATGCGGGCAATGGCGTAAAACTTGGCGATGCGGGCAAAGCAATATTCTGGTACCGCCCGGAAGGCTCCGAAACTTACCGTGTCATCTATGGCGATTTGAGTGTAAAGGACGTGGCACAGCAGAACTTGCCAAAGTAAACTTATCGACCAATTATGATATCTATCACAAAGGCCGACCCTTTGGGGAAGCCTTCTTTCGCCCCATTCCGCCGTAATAGGGATACGTGTCGAAAGCGTCTCCTCCGCCATGCCGTTAGACGCTTTTGCAGTTCGGCAACTTTTCCGGGAAACTTCTCAGCCAGGTTGCGCTTTTCTCCTACATCGTCAGCGAGGTTGTAGAGTTCAACATGACCGTCATCGAAGAACTCTATAAGCTTCCAGTTATTCTGCCGTATCGCGCCGGACGACCGCCCGCCGAGGAAATGCGGCTTTTCCAGCGGATAGTGCCAACACAGCATGTCACGCCCAAGCCCAGCTTTCGGGTTCTTCAGCAACGGCAAGATGGAAACACCATCGAGCTGCCGGCACGGCTCCGTTACAGAACCGGAAAACTGGAGAAACGACGAGTAAAAATCACAAGTTATAACCGGCGTGCTGCATACGCCGCCCGGTTTCACCACTTTGGGCCAGCGAATAATCAACGGCTCGCGGATGCCGCCTTCGTAAAGCGTGGATTTGCCGGCCCGCAGCGGGGCGTTGGAGGTCACACGGTCCTCGCCGCCGTTGTCGCTGGTGAAGATCAACACGGTGTTCTCAGCCAGGCCAAATTCGTCAAGCTTATCCATAATCATACCAACACCTTCATCGATGCTTTCGAGCTGCGCAGCCAGATGTGGGTTGTTCTGTCGGGCTTTGTTTCCCGTACCGGCGCCGGGTTTGGTTTCATACTTCGCTACCAGCTCTTGCTTGCCCTGCAGTCTGGTATGGACGGCATAATGACTCAGGTAGAGGAAGAACGGCCCATCCTTGTGCCGCTCGATGAACTCGACCGCTTCGAGGTTGCAGCGGTCAACCAGATATTCGGTGCCGGGCAGACGTTTTTTGATCTCGCGGTTGAAGTGATAGGGATAGAAATAGCTGCCGCCGCCGATGCCGCGATTTTCTGAGACGATTACCTCGTCAAAGCCGTGAAGGTCGGGCCCAAATTCCTTTGCGCCATGGTTGGCATACCCCGTGAGGTGCCACTTGCCGATAATACCTGTGGCGTAACCGGCCCGCTTGAGCATCTCGGCGATGGTGGTATGCTCGGTCGAAAGGCCGTTGGCATCGTTGGGCCGCAGGTAATCGGTGATGCCAACTCTTGCCGGGTATTGCCCCGTCATCAGGGCCGCCCGATAGGGAGAACAAACCGGGGCCGCTGCGTAAGCGTCGGTAAACCTCATACCCTGACTCGCCAGTTTGTCGAGATTGGGTGTCTCGTTAAATTTGTTGCCGTAGCATCCCAGCTCACGCCAGCCCAGGTCATCGGCCAGGACAAAAATGATGTTGGGCTTGTCTCCGGATGTCTTGCCGGCGATTAACCGGGAGATACTCGCGCAGCCGTGCGCGGCCAGCGTGGTTACACCCAGGCCCATGGCCTTTAGAAAATCACGACGCGAGTAATTCAATATCCCCATATTTGTTTCCTCATATTCTTGCTTCAAATCTCTATTCGGCTTGTATCGGCACACCGGTTATTTGCAGCTGGAGGATTTTTCGGGTCTCGCCCGTAATCCTGGTCTGCTCACTTAACCGAACCGGCCAAACCCAAATTATCTTTTCGCTATCGGCGACGACAAGCAATTTCCGGCGAACCCCGTGCGGCACTTTCGCGGCAGTGAGAAATTTGCCTATCTTTTTCTCTGCACGCAAACCCAAAGGTATAAACCTGTCGCCAGCCTCACGAAAACGAACCACTAACGGTAATTTGAGCTTATCCAAATCAAACTTTTCAACAAACTGGATTCTCGATTCTCGATTCTCGATTCTCGATTTTGTTTTTCTACGAGTATCCAGCATCCGCCGCAAGGTGTCCTGCGGAGAGCATCCGGTATCGAGTATAGTTGCCTCTATCAAATACCTGCCGAACCTCGTCCGGCCCGGAACTTCCAGGACAACAGAAGACAGAGGACAGAGAACAGAGGACAGGTTTCTGACTTCTGTTTTCTGACTTCTGATTTCTGACTTCTGTGGCCGGGCAAAAATCAATTTCCCGTATTCGGCGCCGACTACAAACGCACCCGGCAATTCAATCTTCCTGCCGCCAACATCTTGCTCTGCTAACTGCAGTATCATTTCGTAGTGATGTTGTGTTATATCTCTCTCGCCGCTGCCGATGGAGGTAAGACTTCGTCGAATAAGCTCAACCCTTACCGGCTGCGATTGAGCCAGGAACATCTTCGAATCCAGCGCTATCTTTTCACCGGCGCAATCGGCCAGTTCCGGCCATACCTTATCTGCACGACTGCAAACCAGGCTGTAAAACCCGCGGGCCGAGCGGGCCAGCTCAGATAATTGCTCCACGACCGAAACGGTGCAATCCTGTTGTAAAGCCGGAAGCAGCCGATGCCGAATGTAGTTCCGCCTGTATGTACAATCAGCATTTGTATGGTCCTGTCGCCATTTTAGATTTCGCTTTTGCAAATACTCGATAATCTCATCTCGCCTGACACACAGCAGCGGCCTTACAAACCGAATATCGTCGGCAAAGACCCGCACCGGCCAAATGCCTCCAAGCCCGCGAAAGCCGGTCCCCCGAACCAGCCGCTGCAAAACGGTCTCGGCATTGTCGTTTTTTTGATGCGCCGTCGCTACCACCTTGCAGTCGCCGGCTCTCGCAATCTGGAGCAGACTTTTAATCCGTAATTTCCGAGCGGCTGTCTCAATCGATAGTTTATTACGACCGGCAAACCCGCGCACGTCCAATCGCTTTGTTGTTATGGCTAACTTCAGTTCGGCTGCCTGTGCGAGAACAAAATCCTCGTCCAAATCCGCCTGGGTTCCTCTTAACTGATGATTCATATGAGCGCACAGCAGCTCAGCATCAAAAACACCTTTAGCCTTTAGCCCGCGCATTGCATACAGAAGCGCCGTCGAATCAGCCCCGCCGGAAACAGCCAACAAAACTCTCTCCGCAGAGCCAAAAAGCTCGTTAGCTTTTATAAAATCGGCCACCCTTTTCTCAAATTCCAGTAGCATCTCTTTCTTGTTACATAAAAAAACGGGCCTGATATTCAGCCAGGCCCGGGATTGTAACCAAAAAACCTTTATCTCAAACTCTTGTCAACGTCACTCATTGTTCTTCATCAGTGCCAGAGATCTCTTTTATCCGCTTTTCTGCGAACTCTCTCCAGGTCAAATGCTTTTCATACCTGCCTTCCGTCTTGATGGCCTCCTCATAAAGTTCCAGCGCTTCGGCTCTGCGGGCCAGGCGTCGATCCAGAATATATGCCGCCCTAAACCTTGCAGGGTGAATCGTCATAGGGTCCCACTGATAGGCCCTTTTGTAGTACAAAACGGCTATCGAGTAATCCTTGAAATAATCATAAATTCCACCGGCCTTGTATGCTGCGTCATCAATCTTGCTACTGGTAGGATATTTCTTTATCAATTGGTTGTATTTATCCAGAGCCAAACGCAAGAGACTTTTATTTTTGAGAAAGGGCAGCGGGCCAGCCTTCTTTTCAAACTGCAAGGCGTCCTCATAAAGTCCGTCGGCTTCTGGAATCGATATGCTCGCTTTCAAATTCGGCGAGGCCACGCTCGCCTCAATTATGTAGTTATATTGCGGTATAGCATTCAGCGCCGCCAATTCCTTTTCAGCCCACCGAAGTTTCATGTTGTTGCCGGTTCTGATGTAATATCCTACCAGCAATTCGAGACACTGCCGATATGTCTGCCGACTGACCGCCGTTTGCTCGATAATATCCGTCTCACCCGCCTCGGCAATGTTAATTACCGGAGCAGACCCGAGCGACGTCCTCGTGCGAGCCGGCATAAGCTGGCCTCTGCCGCTGTCGATACCATGGCAGCCAACCAATACGTTCAATAAGACAATGACTACTGCGGTACAAACTATCTTTGGCATAATAGCCTCCTTTCAACCTTAAATCCAATCCTGTGGATAAAGATAATAATCAATTATCAATTATCGATTAAAACACCTACCCGTCAAGAATAAACTCATAAAAAAATATTTTTAGCTGCAATTGCCACTAATTTCTACAACGCCTGCAAACTTTTCCCCGGCATCCTATTATAATGTTTTCCTCAGCAAGATTTTGTGTCCATTTGTTATTCTAATCTGCCGAAGGGTCGCCGCAGAGGGGCGGCGGCAATCTCAAACATACAAAGACACGGGCATTTTTGACTGCGAAAAAAGCTGTATTTTTTGCTGGAAACGGCAATAGAAAATAATGCCACAGCCCTCAGGTAGGAACTGCGATGTTGATTATCCACAAAAAAACCGCAAAAAATCCACAAAAGAGCTTGACTTAGGCGGCCAATTCGGGTATAATTACTTATACAAAATGCGGCAATGTGAGGGGGCAGAGTATATCTGCAAAATTACGGTTTGAGGGTGCTCCTTTCGTCAAACTAAGGGTTCTCGTGCATTAGCTAAGGGTTCCATTACACTTTGATTTGGAAATGAGAGTATGAAACCGAATTGGTTGATCTTAGCTGTTCTCGTCGCCGGTTGTGGTCTACTCTCACAGGCCGGCTGTGAAGAGCAGGCTATGGCGCCGCGACAGTCTAACTCAGACTGGTTTGAGCAGCAGACCTGGGGGTTAATGACGCCGAGTGCCAATACCAATGCCTATAAAGGAACGCCAAGAATTTCGTTTGAAAAAGTGATTCACGATTTCGGCAAAATCGGCCCGGGGACGAATAACCTCTGTGAGTTTAAATTTACCAACACGGGAAACGGCATTCTGAGAATAACAGAGGTTGGCAAAACCTGCGGCTGTACACCATTTGAATTGGCGAAAACGCAATATGCACCGGGCGAAAGCGGAACATTGAAAGTAAGGTACTATTCGGACCAACAAAGTGGCGAGGCAACGAATCAATTGTATGTATACAGCAACGATGAGGCAAGGCCTAAGGTTGCACTGACCATAAAGGCCAGCATCGTAGCGAAAGTCGATTATGGGCCGAAAAAACTGGAACTTTCACTCAATGAGAAAAACGCCGGCTGTCCGGAGATTACACTCGTCAGCCTTGACAGCCAGCCTTTTACAATAAGAGGTTTCAAGTCAACTGCTGATTGCATAACTGCCGACTATAATCCTTCTATAAAAGCGACGAGGTTTGTTCTTCAGCCGAAGGTTGATATAGAGAAACTGAAAAGGGTCTTGCACGGGCGTATCGAGATTAGCATAACTCATCCGCAATGCAATAAGGTCACCAGCCTCTTTAGTATGCTGCCGAGATTCAAGATTAACCCGCGGTCGATTATGGTTCACGAGGCCAGGCCACAGACGTCGACAATAAGGAAAGTCCAGATACTCAGCAACTATAAAGAGGATTTCGAGATTGAATCAGTGTCATCAAAAAAAGGTGCTATAAAGGTTTTGAGTCAAGAAAGGCTTCACAATGGTTATGAGCTTGAGCTGAAGATAACACCGCCGGCTGCTAAAGGTAAATCAAGGGTCTTCACGGATGTGTTCGTTGTGAATATAAAAGGCGCCGAGAAACTGGAAATCCCCTGTAGCGGGTTTTATGCAGGGCAAGCTGTTTCATCTCAAACACCCACAAAAGACGAGGACTGCCCAACTTGTGGACCGAGAATCATTGGCCGTGAGGACTTCCTGGATAAGCCCGGCGGAGAATAAAGCCACTTAAGCGGCACAAGCACTCTCCTGCCCCCGAACCTTTTTTCCCACTTTGCAGGACCATTAACTGCCTTAGGCAGACCCTCTGGTGGATTTTCTAATTTTTCCCGCCAACTTTTACGTGATTTGAATCTATCGCCTATCTTTTCGCCTCTGTATGCTAAACCACCCAGCAGTATCGTATCTTTTCTTAGCCACACCCAGCTTCCGGTACGCTACAGGCCATACTCAGCCTGCACAGTAGCCAAAATCCCCTAATCTGTCAACCTACCAACTGGCCAGCCGACGAGCAAAAACCCGGTTGCAAGGCCGAATTGCCATCCGTATGCCCCGATTTGCGAACCGCCCCTAAATTTTTTAAATTTTTTTATTTTTTTCTCGATAGCACTTGACTAAAGATAAATCTGTGTTATACTTGTAATAATTGAAATAGTACAAATAGCAAGGTGAATTTATGCAGTTTCGTATAGACAACGCTTCGAACAGGCCTGTTTATCAACAGATAATAGGCCAGATCAAGCGCGACATCGCTTTGGGCAGGCTCATCAAAGATGAAAAGCTGCCTACGGTAAGGCAACTGGCCAGACAGCTTGCCATAAACCCCAACACAATAGCCAAGGCCTACCGCCAACTCGAACAGGAAGGCATCATTGTTACCAAGCCGGGCGCCGGAGCTTTTGTCGCGAATCTTGACAGCAGTCTGAGCAGAGCCGTCAGAAAAAAACTGCTTTCTGAGGAGCTCGAGCGAATCGCAGTTGAGGCTTATCACATGCAAATTGACAAGGAAACGCTATCAGGATGGTTCAATAACGCAATTGAAAAGTTCAATTTGCCTACGAAGAAAGGGCAAACTAATGAATGACAGCGTTATCAAAGTGGAAAATCTCGTGAAATACTTCGACGGCCGGTGCGTTCTGGACGGCATTAATCTAAATGTACCACGGGGCTGCATCTATGGCCTATTGGGACGAAATGGTAGCGGTAAAACAACCACCGTTCGGATTCTTTTAGGCCTTGAGTCACCAACTCGTGGACAGACTTTCATATTGGACGCAGAATCAACCAATCTTCCCGCAAAAGTCCATGGCCGAATCGGCTACGCAGCTGAAGGCCACAACCTTATCCAAAACTATAAGGTCAGCCGACTAATAAAGCTCTGCAAAGACCTTTCCCCGCAGTGGAATGATGAGTTTTTTAATCATCTGATAGAAACATTCCGCTTACCGGCCGACCGCAGGGTAAGGCAGCTTTCCATCGGTATGCGAGCGCAACTGAATCTCTCGTTGGCCATGGCAATAGACCCGGAACTGCTCATCCTTGACGACCCCACGCTGGGACTTGATACCGTTGCACGCCGGCAGTTCCTCGAGCTCGCCATCGACCTCATTCAGCAACAAGGCAGAACCATTTTATTCTGTTCGCATATCCTGAGCGACGTGGAGCGAATTGCCGACCGGATAGGTATACTTGCCGCCGGCAAACTCGTCGTGGATTGTCCACTGGAGGAACTCAAAAAGCGGGTCAAGAAACTACGGGTAATCTTCCCGGAATCCGCACCGGCGAATCTGTATCTGACGGAGATCATAAATCAACAAATCCAGGGCCGTGAGATGGTAATAACCGTCGCCAACTGGAACCAGCAGAAACAAACAGTTCTCGAAACTTTCAAACCGGCAAGCTGTACCGAAATCCCGATGAGCCTTGAGGACATATTTATAGAATGCACCAAGCCCAATCCAAAATCTATTGAAAGCTAATAGCAGGAGACAAAAAATGTTTACACTGATAAAAAGAGAAATCCAGGACCATATTGTGTATTTTATTGGAGCAGCTGTTTTCTCTGGAATCTTTATTGGCATATCGATTTCTCTAATATACGACTACCCCATGCGGATAGACATGGCAGTGGCACGCGTAGGACTTGGAACTGCCGCGGCGACTATTGTCATCTTTGGCTTCTTTGCGATGGGTGCAACCCAGATGTACACTGACAGGATCAGGAGAATCTCCGCCTTTGTATCGACGCTTTCGGTCAGCAAAAGCCGGATATTGCTTGCCAGGATTATCACCGGGATTCTGGTAATTGTAACTTTGCTTGTGCCGTTGGTTGTCGCGGCAGTAATTTTATTGCGTCTTTTTACACCGCCTATCCCAATGTATTCAGAAATGGTGCTTGAGGTATTCACAGGGACCTTTCTAATGGCTTTTGCTTGTTACTGCATTGGCTTACAGTACGGCTGGACATCGAGCAAAATTACCCACACCCTTGGTTGGATTGGCTTAACCTGTATCCTGACTTCACTGATCCTCATCAAAGGTTTTGGCCTGCATACCGTAGTAATACTTGCGCTGTTTATCGTTGTGTCTCTCATCCGGACCTGGCAGACGTTCAAGTCAACGTCACTTTAGGAACATCATTATGAAGCCCTTAACAAACTATCCTGTTCGAGTTTTCGCGACCGGCGCTATTGTCCTGACGTTATTATCGATACCGTTATTCTGGTTTCGGTTTCTATGCCAAATTTGCCTTCCTGGTAGGATACCTGATGATGCCAGACAGGTTTCTATACAATCATCCGGTCTGGTGCCACGCGAGATTGAATATGACCCGAATGTCGTTCATCACTCTATAGTCGCAGCAGGTATGAACACCAAAGGACCTTTTCTGTGCCTTGGTTGTATCGATTATTTCCAAGCGAGCTTGCCGGGAGGACGTCGGTCAAGCGTCTTTTTCGCCGAATCGGAGCGGCCAAACGTCTTTTTGCCCTTTTTCGCCAAACCGGATGAGAAATGGATGTATTTTGATAAAAAGTCCGGCCAGTTCGTTTACCAGTATGTCGAGACACAAAGAATGCCTGACGGAAGCACACGCCGAAGGACAGGAAGGACAGTACAACTCTATGTCGGCCCGGAAGGAATCTCAGAAATCCCAGACAAGAAGCTCGGCCGGTTTATTCACCCAATTGTGGACCGCAGCGGGTTTGATCGGAGCCCGCAAGAATTACGCGAACTGATATTGTATGACAAGAAGCTGTGGTGCTTCTTCAAGATCGATTTTAATGAAAGAACAGTAATCAGAGGCTCCGAACTTAGAAAAGACGACTCTCACAATCCAATCCAGATAGGCCGATTGAGTAAAAACACCTCTTTCTTGCATGAGTTGCGCTGGACACCTCCTAAGATTGAGGTTCTTGACGAGGGTACAAAAATAACGGGTGATTCACAGCCCACTTTCAGATCAATCATACAGTCTGCTCACGGTTACGATGCAGGTCCATATCTGCTCGTTCTTGATGAAACAGGGCGGATTGATCTGCTCGACAAGGAAAGCCTTGAATTTGCCGGAACCGCAGGTAGGCTACCTGCCCCAGAGACATTTTTCCGCTCTTGGGGATCCAGAAATCCAAAAGGTCTGCTAGGCTACGAGGTTTGGCCACTGACCTTAAGAACACACTTCTTCAAGGACACTGAAGAGGTTAGAGTAACTTTTGGTGACCCATCTAATACTTTTGAGCACCCGCCATCCAGAGTTGATCGAAGATACTTGGGAATGTTTGCAGCGAGTCTTTCTCGCGATGGAACTGCTGTGGCTCTGATTGTATTCAATGAAGAAGGAAAATGGAGGGGGTGGCGGGACGATACCGAGGTTACAAAGCAAGTTGGGCACCACTCTACAACGCGTATTCGTTCCGCCAAAGCCGCTTTCTTTGAGGCCCCCTGGGCGCCAGCGCTGACTATAGGCAAATATCTGGCGGAGAACCTTCATGCGCCGATTCTCTCCCTTGCCTCTTACTTTACAGCATCGGCCTTCGAAGCCAGCGCGGGCCACAGGGCACTATTTATCCTGCCTAATTCATTCATAGCGATGAAGGGCAGACACCACTTTCGAAACATTAGTATTGCAGAGAGATTCACTTCCGCCCTGCTTTTGATATTGCCTTCGATCATATTGGCAATACTGCTCGCTTGGCGGGTAGCCAACGATGCTACGGTTGTTGGGCTTTCGCAGAATGCAAAACTTTGCTGGATGATCGGCACTATTGCTTTTGGCCTGACTGCCTATATTACCTATAGACTGACCCGGCCAAAGATTACGTTGGTGACTTGTGCCAACTGCGGCAATCCGAGAAGGCCAGATATGCCCAAGTGCCATCGTTGCGGCAGCAAATGGCACGTGCCGGAACTCACACCCCCTACCTGGCGGGTTCTCGGTTGACACACTTTTTTATACGCAATACGCATCACGCAATACGCGATACGAGTCTAAAAATACGACCGCAGGTACTCAATGCTTGCCCGGGCAATGGTCTCCGGGTCAGGGTCGTACTTGAAGACCTCCACGGAAAGCCACCTGTCCCACCCGACGTCCTTTATCGCCTCTGCAATGGGACCATAGTCCACATCTCCCATTCCGGGGCCGTAAAGATTGGGGTCGTTGACATGAAAATGACCAATATCCCCGGCCCGGACCGAACGGATAATATCGGGAACAGGGGTCGGCTCTGAACACATAGCTTTGACATCGAGATGAATCTTTAAGCTTGGATGATTGATTTGACGCACCAACCGCATCCCTTCGGCAACCGTGTTAATAAAGTCGGTCTCTACAGGCGACAGCGGCTCAAGGCAGATGGTCAGGCTCAGCTCGCCGGCCTTATCCAGAACACTGCTGAGCAATTCCACGGCCTTTTTCCACGCCCCTTCCCTGGTTTGTCCGGTCACCAAACTTCGCTGCTTCGGCGAGCCGAGCACTAACACTTTACCACCCAGGTCACTGCATAAATCAAGAAGGCAGGACAAGTAATCCCTTGTCCTGCCCCAGGTTTTATCATCCGTGGTCGTCATATGCAGGCCCGTTGGACCGGCAAAGAGCCAGTGGAGCCCAACGGCCTGGAGACCGTTATCAGCAATAACCTGCCGAATTTCCTTCCGCTGCTCTGCGCTAACATCCTTCGCCGAGCGCGACAGGGTAAAGGGCGCTATCTCAATCCCATCATACCCTAATCGGCTCGCGGTCGAGCAGACCTCGGCCATCGGCCGGCCTTCGAACATCTCATTGCACAACGCAAACTTCATCAGACCCTGTTACGAATCACAAATGGCTCGCGGTAGTTTCGCTTAACGTACATGTTAGCCATGTCGCTGTATTCGCCGATGAATTTCTCTTTCCTGGTGTCCATCGTCAGCATCGGCCCCATAGTAATGAGTTCTTTCTCCAGGTCCACCTCGTTAACCCTCAGGTGCTCGACCATCCTGTTGAACGAGTCCATCACGTACTCATTATCGATGCAGCTCCGGGCCTCTCTGACCGACATCTTCTTACCCAGGCGGTAAGAGATGTTGCCCATGTGGCACAGCGCGCTGGAAAAGTGTCCCTTCTCGATGTCGGCGTTGAGGTCACTGACCTTGTGGCTGCGTACGGCATCGATGAAATTCTGATGATGGCCGCCCCCGCCGCCACCGGTGAAACGCTTGTCGGTTCGCTTGTCGTTGTTGTCCCAGACATAGCCGCCACCGTCGCCTGCGGCCCAATAACCGTTTTCGCATTGCACGACGACACCGATGTTGGTACCGGTCCGGCGCCAGCCGTCCATTGCCGTGTCGCCTTTTTTACGAGGCAGGCCGCGAACCTCAAAGATCAGCGGCACGGGTTTGTAATCGAAGAACACGATCTGCGTGTTGGCCGTCTCGCCGGCATCGTTTACTCTGAATCTGCCGCCGAAGCTCATCACTCGCGGCGCCAGCTTCGGGTCGCCCAGCGCCCAACGGCCAAGGTCCATCTCGTGAATACCCTGGTTGCCGAGGTCGCCATTGCCGGTGTTCCAGACCCAATGCCATTTGTAGTGCAACTGCTGTCGCCGCAGAGGCTCCATCTCGGCGGGCCCGCACCACTGATTATAATCGACCGTCTCGGGAACCGGATTCGGTCCGTTGGTCCCGTTGACAATCCCGTTGGTGCCTTCGTAGCGCTTCTTGTAGCAAAGAGACCGAACCCACTTGATGGCGCCAAGGTTCCCCTGACGCATCCACTCATACGCAGCCGGATGGGCCTCGGAAGAACGTTTCTGCGTCCCGGTCGCAACGATCCTATCGTACTTGCGGGCGGCCTGGACCGACTTTCGGCCTTCCCAGATGTTGTGCGAGACGGGCTTTTCCATATAGACGTCCTTGCCCGCCTGGCACGCCCATATCGTTATCAGCGAATGCCAGTGGTTCGGCGTTGCAGAAGTAATAGCGTCAATGTTCTTGTTGTCAAAGATCTCTCGCATTTCCAAATACGTCTTTGGCCTCTTGCCGGTTATCTCTTCGAGCCGCTTGGCACGATCCTCAATGTGGGCCCGGTCCGCATCACAAATCGCGACGACCTCAACACCTTCGATATCGCTGAAGTACCGCATATGGCCCCAGCCCTGACCGCCGGTCCCGATCACCGCTACACGGATCCTTTCGTTAGCCCCAAGCACGCGTGAATTAGGACTCAATAACGCCATCGCCGCACCGGCAGCCATCGTACTTTTCATAAAATCTCTACGACTTAACTTGCTCATAATTTTTCTCCTATACTTCTTACAAAGGTTTTCTGTCCGGCTTATATCTTGCTTTATTTTCTCGCCGCGTATTCGCGGTAATGCTCCGCCACCTTGGCCTGGTTTGTATCGCCTTTATGGAAATAGAACCGATACTTAAAGGTCAAACTTTTACCGGCGCCGATGGTAATATCGCCGATACCTTTCGTCTTACTCTCAAAATCATGCACGCCGAATGGATTGGCCGCAAACAATCCGTAAGTACGAACGTGCCACCAGGTCGGATGTTTCGGATTCTGCGGATGGTCAAAAATGGCCACCCCAACCACCTGGCCTTTCACGGGGCCGTAGTAATCGCACCACGCCGCACGCTTGCCCCACGCCTCCTTGTCACGGGTACCTTCACTGTTGACGATATGTCCCTTTCCGACTTTGCCTTCGACCCGCATCGTCGGCGCTAATCGAATCGCCATCGAGCCTTCCTTCGTATCGCCCATAACCACCTTGCCCTCTGAAGCATGTATGGTAATCTCGAAGTCCATTGTTTGTCCACGTGCTCGATTGTAGAATTTATGCGTCCGGGTATCCGTGCAGACGACTTCGCCATTGACCGCCACCCATTTATTTCGCGACTGAATGATGCCGACCTTGCGACCGGAACTAACCTTAAGGAATCTATCGTGAACAATCTTGCCGGATTTTCCGCCCTCGCCCCAGAAGTCCTGGCCGTTCACTTCTCCGTGCGTGTACCACAGCGAGCGATGATGGACGTGGTCCCGTTTGTCGTCCCCCTCATCCAGACCTTCCTTCATCGGCCAGTGGCGAATAACCGGCTCACCCGTCGGCCCAATCACCGGATAAAAATAGGGACGTGGAACGTTTTTGAAGTTGTATTCCGTAAACAACTCTCCGTTGATTTCGACCCTCAACTTGTCCGCAAGTTCGGTGATTTTGACCCCGGAACGACCTCGCCGGCCTGCCCTGCGAGATTGTGCTTTTGCGACCATCTCCTCCCAGGCTTGCCGTTGCTCGGCCAGTGCCTTGACGCGGTCCTCGGGGCCGGTGCGGGCTTCAAGAAGTATCCAGCCGACGTAGTCGGCCGCCACAAACAGGTTCATCAGCTCCTGGTAAGGATAGCTGCCGATGTTCACTTCGCGGATGTGGACGGTATCACCAAACCGGTCCTTGACCAGGTTAAAGTTATACTCGAGTCCCCGGCCTTCAAGGTCCTGCGAGTTGCAGTTCCAGCATACGCCGACGTTGGGATGGTCGGCCACGTCCATAATCCCTTTCACGACCGGCAGCGGCGAGCATGAGCCGTGAACCTCCAGCCGAATCTCCTGGCCGTAGTCAGCGCCAAACCGACCCAGCTCATTCAATGATTTGCCTATCTGTTCCATCGTCTCGGCATACGGCACGCCCTTAGGCAGGTCGTTCGGCTTAACCTTTACACCGGAGCCGCCGACGTCGTGGGAGAGCTTGATATACTGTTTTGCCCCTTCGATGTCTGCGCGAAGCTTTGCCGAGTCAACGTGATGGAAGGCAAAGTTGGTACCCAGGCCCACGAGCGTAACGGCACTGTTGTCAAATCGCCTCTTCACGTCCCGGCGTTGTCGGGCGTTAAGGTCCGATTCAACACCGTGGGCGTGCTCAGTGCGCAGCTCGACACCCAGCACTCCGGCCCTTTCACAGTTGGCTATCAGTGTCGGCAGGTCCCAGTCCTTGCCCCACTGGTAGGTAACCAGCCCAAATTTCATCCTGGAACCAGGCTTTGCTGAACTCCTGGCCAGCGTTTTACCCAGCGGCCCGGCAGCAATCGCCGCGGCGCCAAGGTACATCGACCGCTTAAGAAAATCACGGCGTGTATTGGGGACCCCAACGCCGGTAAATCGGCTCTGGGAATCCTTACCGAATGTACTCATGTCTTTCTCTTTCCTGCACTAACGTAGTGATTTTGTTCTTGGACACTCTTTAAGAGCGTCCACACCGATACTGTAGCCCATCCTCGCACGGTCAGCCCGACTAAAAGACCGAAACATCATTATTTCCGACCAAGGCCGTTTTGTCAAGCAAATTTCGGAAAAAATTGGGAACGCTCCTTAGCCGTTCCCAGCTTCCAACCCGCAACACCGCTTTCCACCCTCATCTGCTATCTGCCAATTTTCAACAGCCTTTCGGCAATTCTCAAGTCTGCCTGCAGATTCGCAATTTCCTCGCACGCCTTCGCCATCTGTCGTCGTTTTTCCTCGTCTTTCATCAACTCTTCTAATTGTTCCCACAGCCGTTCCGCTCGTTTTTTTTCATCCGGCAAATCATCTACTATAACCGCCGCTCCCGCCTCAGCCAGTTTGCCCGCGTTCAAGTACTGATGCCTGTCCCTATGGTACGGATAAGGCATACAGATACTCGGCACCGAAGCCGCTGCATATTCAGCCACGCTGACCGCCCCGCTTCTGCCGACAGCCAAATCCGCAGCAGCCAGCAGGTTCGGCATATCATCAAAATATCCTAAAACCTTATAACTGATTTTGGCGTTACCGCACCTGCCCTTAACCTTCTCGTAATTACCGACCCCCGCCAGATGAACTATTTGCCAGTAATCCGCAAAAGCATCCAACTTCTCCAACAGCGAACATACTGCCGTGTTGATATTTTCCGAGCCGCTCGATGCACCGGTTATAAGCAAAATCTTCTTTCCTCTATCAAGACCCAACTGCTCTATCGCTTTATTCGGCTCCGGATTTGCAAAGCCGCTTCGCAGGGGACAGCCGACAACATTGACCTTCGCGCCGCTGCGCACAAAATATCGCCCGGTATCCTCGAACTGCACGAAAATCTCATCTGCCCAGCGTCCTATTATCTTACTTGCCCGCCCCGGCACAATATCAACATTCAATAGCGCGATGGGCACTTTGCGTTTATGCGCCGCCAAACAAACCGGCCCTGCGACAAAGCCGCCGAGGCCTGTCACTACAGCGCTCTTACTGTCGGCAATTAGTTCGCCGGCAATTTTGTAGCTTTTCAGGAACGAACTGCAAAAACCGATTAGCTTGCTCAGCCGAACGGAAAAACCTTCGGCCGGCAATACGGTATATTCGAAGCCGGTCTGCTTAAGGATTTGTGCATCAATACTGCGAGCGCTGCAGAAGAAATGTATTGTTGCTGCCGGTTCGAGTTTGCCTAATTTCTCTGCCACAGCGACAGCAGGATAAATATGTCCTCCTGTTCCCCCGCCGGCAAAGAAAAAACGTTTATCGCCCATAATTCAGCCTCCTTGCGCCTGTACGTTGAAAGTGTGCCGCAAGCAGGCGTACAATGCAAGCGTTTTTTCCACTGCCTTGGCCGGCTGTTTTTTAATAGATTTCTCCGCTTCGCGATGCCAAGCATCGCTTCGGTCGAAATGACATATGGTCTTTTCTACAGAGCCTGATCAATTATTAATTAAAAGGGGCCCATACCGATTGATTCGGTATAGGCCCCGAATTGATACAAAACCATCCCGATGCATTGGGGTCGTCTGTCATTACGGCCCCGGCCACAGTTGCTCCTCAAGCCACGCCTCCGCCAAAACAGCATAGTCCTTGAAGTTAATCTTCCTGGACTTAACCGGCTCGGCATCATAAAACTCAGCCAGCGGTGGCACCGGAACATACAACTCGCCATCCCCAGGGCTCTCGTCCGCGAGGTACGCTACCTCGGCAGCCGACAGAGCACGGC
>JAUXAL010000118.1 GCA_030619925.1 Phycisphaerae bacterium
ATTCCCCGATAGCTCAACTGGTAGAGCGAGCGGCTGTTAACCGCTAGGTTGTAGGTTCGAGTCCTACTCGGGGAGTTAAAAGGATTTTGGCCTTCTGGTCAAAATCCTTTTAATTGTCTCGATAGGTGAGAGCCTATGTGAGCTTGTCCCGAGCGAAGCGAGAGAAGTCCTGCCTTGCAAGAGTATTATGTGGCATTTGTACATAATCGAGAAAAGTGACAAATATTACACCGGCATTACAACCGACCTCAAAAACCGCCTCCATCAACACGGAAACCCACCATTACTTTACAAAGAAACATTCCCTGACAAGCATCAAGCTACCAAGAGAGAAAAACAGATTAAAGGTTTCTCCAGAGCAAAAAAGGGAAACCTTATAGCAAAATTCAGCAGGTGAGTTTGCACTGAGTTGTGAAACAACGAAGTGAGCCCTGCTCGGGGAGTTCTGGAGTTGGCAGGTTGAGTTTGTTGTTAATTTATAATTATGGAACGCGGATAACCTTTATACTATTGCGTTTGAGTAGTTCACCGGTTACACCTTCTCTGTCGCAGGAAGGACTTCCGCCTTTCAAATAAGCTTTGCTGGCACCTACAATTTTAGCAATCTCCAATGTGTACTTGGCACCGTTTACATGGAATCGAGTTACGTCCTTTCCAGTTTCTGGTGCGATGATCCGTAGTCCTTCGTCAAGAACTTGTGCTCCGCTGCCTTTGAGTTTTTCGCCTGTTCGTGGTGTTGGCATTCCGCCGAGTTGTTCCGGACAGACAGGAACAAGGACATATTTCTTCTTTAAACGCTCAAGTAGTTTTGTGCGTTTCTTTGGTCTGTGTCCGTGCCAGCGACACGGAATCCCAAACAAGCAGGCACTGATTAGAACCGGTTCAGTATTGACTTCGCAATCAAACAAATAGCTGTCATAATTTCGGCTGTTACCCACTATGCTTTAATCCTTTACAATAATCCGACGCCAAAAACGATGACGCCAACCCATACAAAACTTTAACCGAAGACATTTACCGCACTGAATGCAGTCTACGATTCGCAAGGATTTGGTTGCTCGGTCAAATTGTCGACATGGAAAGCATTCTACCATACAAAAGCCGCAATCCACGCAATTAATCATGCGTTTTATCAGTATATCTGCGATTCTTTCAGGCACGTTCCAAAATCGGATTTCATTGCCTGCCCTGACCCATTTGCCATCCACTGGCTGCAAGTGCTTAGTTGCAATCCAATCTGATTCGCGAATATGATAGAGTAACGCACCTGACGGTAGTCGACATTTGACAACTCCAATGACATTCTGTGTTTTTTGTCGACGCCAGTAAATGAAACCGTGACGCTGTAGTTTTTCTTCCCGGGTTTTGTACTCAGGAGCAAGATTGCTTTTTTCGATTAGCCCGCTGTCGAAAAGCAGCTTCTCTATATGTCCGTAGTACCGCTCACACACTTGAGGATAGCGATGACCACTATATGTTTGTCTTCGTTTGTCAGATGTATAGCAGCAAATACAATACGTCCGCTCCATATGCTTGTATATGGGATTAACAACCAACCTCAGCAAGCGCTTGCAACGACATGGTGATGTAAGACTGCTCTACAAAGAGGCACTTCCCGATAAATTTCAGGCTACTCGTAGAGAAAGGGAAATCAAAGGTTGGTCGGAGATCAAAGAAAGAAGAGCTAATCGCAAAATTCAGCAGGTGAGTTTACACTGAGTTGTGAAACAACGAAGTGAGCCCTGCTCGGGGAGTTTTAGATTTCATAAGTCCAGACAAAGACCTATACGTAAAACAGTTTCCTCTGGCAACCTTAGCATTAATTTGCCTCCTAATTTTCCATTATTTTTTCTTTTCCCTGGTTTGCGTGCGCATAATTCGCCTCTCGCAAAATATGCCGAAACAGCATATAAACTAAGCACTCATATCTTGATTCGGCGAGAATCCATTAAAGCCGGTCACAATCTTTACCGATAAAAAGACCGATAAGATAAGACGGTCGAAGGGGGGCACCTGGTCTAAGCTGACTACGCCATGACCGAACTGGAGGATATCGAACAGTATGGAAAACGGACAATTTAGACTCATAGACGTGATAGAAGAGATGTGCACTCAGAAAGATGTCTGTCTTCAGCCTATGCGGGTTGCCCAGGACATTATGAATGCCGATGTTAAGACACTGACCCTCGACCATACCGTAAAGCGTTGCCTGAAGTTTATGGAGAGCCATAGGATCCGGCACGTTCCTGTGGTGGACCTTCCATATGAGGGAGAGAGAGAGCCCTGCTTTATTGGTGTCGTTTCACAAAGAGATGTGTTGCGACTGAACGCACCGGATGTCGAGGAAACCGGTAAGCAGAAGATAGACAGTAGAGCCCTGCGGCAATTGCTGGTACAAATAGTTGCCAGAAAACCCAAGTCTGTCTCGCTTCAGACACCGGTACCGGACGTTATTATGGTCATGATCTGCAACCAGATTGATATGGTGCCCGTTCTCGATAACAGAGATTTGGCCGGTATCATCACGACTACCGACCTCATCAAGCTTTTCTTCAGACTCGATAAAGTGATACACCGGCTGCGCCCGGAATTGAAAAAAAGTGTACCATCTGTTGATATGGCTTCTGAAAGCTCAGCTAAGGCCAAAATTTTGCTCTCATGGGTTTTTCGAGGCGTTCAAGAGATTATGACCGATCAGGTAATTTGTCTGGAGCCTCAGGACAACTTAGCCAGAGCGATCGAAGTCCTGCAGACGGAAGAATTCAGACACATCCCTATAATGGACGAGCAGGGGAAATTCGTGGGGTTGGTCTCCGATAGGGACATTCTGCGGAATCTTCCCTTTGCCGGCAGGCGACCACTGTCACTGCCAAAGAGATTTCGAGAGCACCTGTTTGCAACCGACCCAGAGACCAAAAGTCTCCAACTGCCCCTCGAGAGCATTATGGCGCGGAAGGTGTTGCATATTTTGCCAAGCTGCAGCGTCTGCGAGGCTGTGGATATCCTGCACAGCAAGAAAGTGAGCTGCCTTCCGGTGGTTGATGAGCAAGAAAAGCTTCGGGGAATAGTTGCTGTAACCGACTTGATGCGAGCGTTGCTCGCTGCCTATGAGCCGGCCGAGGAAGCCGGCCTAATCCCAAGTGAAAGCAGCATCTGCTGACTTTCAGGCCCACTCCGGGCTTATAGAGTCAGCTTTTTTCGATGCTTCCTCCCATAAAGTATTGCTGCTGTCGGTCTAACAATCCTTTCCAACAGTTCTTGCAAAATATACTGAAACGGCGTATAAATTAAGCTGTCATGACGCAAGATGTAAGGAAACGAATCAAGCAGTTGCGGGACGAGATTCGCAAGCACGACCACCTCTATTACGTGCTCAATCGGCCCAAAATCAGCGACCGGCAATATGATAAACTCTTTGCCGAGCTCAAGGCGTTAGAAGAGGCGAGCCCACAATTTATAATACCTGATTCGCCTACTCAGCGTGTCTCTGAGCAGCCCCTTGAAGGTTTTGCCACCGTCAGACACGCAGTGCCAATGCTAAGTATGGACAACACCTATAACGCCGATGAGCTAAGGGCGTTTGACGAAAGGGTACAAAAACAACTTGCCCCCGCCGGCAGCAAGCAGGCCGAAGATTATGACTATGTGGTCGAGCTGAAAATCGACGGCGTTGCCATAAGTCTTCGCTATGAAGAAGGCAGGCTTGTCACGGCTGCTACCCGCGGCAACGGCGAGGTCGGTGATGATGTTACCGCTAACGTGCGCACAATAAAAGCTGTGCCGCTCGTATTATTAGGTGGAAGTAGAATTCCTTCTGTGCTTGAAGTTCGCGGCGAAGTCTATATTCCAACAAGTGCCTTTGTCGAGCTAAACAGGCTTCGTACCGAGGCCGACGAGCCGGCCTTCGCCAATCCGCGAAATGCTGCAGCAGGCTCCTTGAAGCTGCTCGATGCAAGAATCACCGCTGCGAGGAACCTGTCGTTCTTTGCCTATGCCACGGGTGAGGTATCTTCGCCGTTAGCTCAAAATCACTACAAAACCCTGCAGAGATTCAAGGAGCTCGGTCTGCCCGTTAATCCCAATATCAAAAAGGCCAAAGACATAAATGAAGTAATAGATATTTGTCTTAGCTGGAGCCAGAAGCGGTTGAAGCTGGATTACCAGATTGACGGGATGGTTATAAAGATTAACCGCTTCGAGCAACAGGACATATTAGGTGCGACCGGCAGGGCGCCTCGGTGGTGCATTTCCTACAAGTTTGCCGCCGAGCAGGCAGAGACAATTGTCGAATCAATCGACGTTCAGGTCGGTAAAAGCGGCATTTTAACACCGGTGGCAAATTTAGCGCCTGTTCAGCTGGCAGGTACCACCGTTAAGCGAGCAAGCTTACACAACTTTGACGAAATGAATCGGCTCGACGTCCGTTGCGGCGACACTGTAGTAATTGAAAAGGCCGGTGAAATAATACCGCAGGTGCTGGAAGTAAAGAAGCAGTTAAGGCCCGCCGGCACGACGGCCTTTAAAGTACCTAAAAAGTGTCCGAATTGCGGCTCTGCGGTAGCCAAGGACGAAGACGGCGTCTATGTCCGATGCGTCAATCCGGATTGTCTGGGCCAATTGAAAGAACGCTTGAAATATTTCGCGGGTAAAGGCCAGATGGACATCGAAAATCTCGGGCCTGCCCTGATTGAGCAACTGATTGATAGTGGGCTGGTGAACAATTTTGCAGACCTGTATAAATTACAGGCTGCCCAGCTCGCCGCCTTGGAACGAATGGCTGAGAAAAGTGCCGATAATGTGATAAAAGCAATAGAAGAGAGCAAAACCCGGCCATTATGGCGTTTTATTGCCGCTTTGGGCATCCGCCATATCGGGGGCCAGTCGGCACAAATCTTAGCTGAATACTTCGGTTCGCTTAAGGCGCTTATGGATGCAGATATGGAAACACTTGGGTTGATAGACCAAATCGGGCCAACGATGGCGGAAAGTGTGTATGAATATTTTCGCGACCAGAAAAATCGCTCGGTCATTGACCAGTTATTGGCCGCGGGGGTAAAGCCCCGGCAGCCAAGAACACGACGCTCAGATAAACTGGCGGGTAAAACGATTGTTGTTACGGGCACTTTGGAAAATTTCACACGCCAACAAGCCGAACAGGCGATTCGACAGGCAGGAGCAAAAGCATCCGGCAGCGTAAGTAAGAAAACCGATTTTGTATTAGCCGGTAAGAATCCGGGAAGCAAACTCGACAAAGCGTTGAAATTGGGCGTTAAAGTGATAAGCGAAAAACAATTTCTAAAAATAATGAACACGGACTAACACGGACACGAACACGGACTAACACAGACTGGTATGGACGATGGTATGGGCATTAAATATATGCAGATGGCGTTGAAGCTGGCCCGGCGAGGCGTAGGCCTGGTTGAGCCGAACCCTGCGGTCGGGGCCGTCATCGTAAAGGCCAATCAAATCATCGGCAGAGGCTGGCACAAGAAGTTTGGCGGCCCCCACGCGGAAATAAACGCTCTGCAAGATTGCAAAACCTTAGGTGTTAATCCGCGCGGCGCTACGATGTACGTTACGCTCGAGCCGTGCTCTCACCAGGGCAAGACCGCCCCCTGCACAGAAGCGATAATCGCTGCCGGGTTAACGAAAGTTTTCGTCGCAACGATCGACCCGTCAGAGCACGCCAACGGCACCGGGCTGGAGCAATTACAAAATGCAAAAATTCAGGTGCAGACCGGTCTCTGTGAGATTGAAGCGCGGCTGCTCAATGCCCCTTTCATCAAATTTGCCGCCACCGGCAGGTGCTGGGTGACATTGAAATGGGCGCAAAGCATCGATGGCAAAGTGGCCACAACCGAGCCGCGACCGTCAGGGAGCGGTTGGATTTCCGGAGAACAAAGCCGAAAAGACGTGCACAAACTGCGCCGGCGGGCTGGCGGTATACTGGTCGGTATAAATACGGTGCTCGCCGATGACCCGCTATTGACGGCTCGGCCGAGCAAAGGCAAAAATCCCACCAGAATCGTTACCGACAGCTTCCTGAGGATTCCTCTGGATTGTAAGCTGATTAAGACTGCCCGAAAAAGCCCCGTATTGATATATACGAATGAAAGTACGGTGCGAACGAACCCGGAAATTGCCGCCAAGATTACCAAAAATGGAGCTGAGCTGCTTACCTACCTGGACACGCACGGCCGCTCTAATCTCTATTTTCTGCTCGATGAATTGAGTAAGCGCGGTATCGCTCAATTACTTGTCGAAGGCGGGCCGACGATATTGACCTCATTCCTCAAGGAGAACCTTGCCGACCAAATTGTCGTCTATATCGCACCGAAAATACTCGCGGCCGAGGGAAGCGTCGATATAACCGGGCCGATGGCCCAATTAACACAAGCTATCGACTTGCATTACGTTGACATTGAACATTTCGGCGATGATGTTCGCCTGACCGGCTTAACTGAAAAAGCACTTAGCGAAATTTCAATCTCATGCTGCAAATAGTCACGTGGTTCACGTAATCTGGGAATCCCGCAAATGAACAAACGAGAGGTAGTTAATCTGGCGGTTGAGGGACGCAAGGTCCCGTATGTTCCGTGGCACTGTGGTTTTACCGTCGAAGCGGCTGACAAACTGCGAAAGTATTTTGGCAAAGAAGATTTGGAGCTGGTCTTAGACAACCATTTTGTCAAGCTGGGCGCCGATATTGGTTTCTTTACCGACCTCGGTGAAGACCGTTTCCGTGACGTCTTTGGCGTTGTGTGGGACCGCAGCGTAGACAAGGACATAGGCATTGTTGAGGGATGTATTTTGCCGGAGCCGACACTCCAGCGATACGAATTTCCTGACCCGCTGGACCGGCGTTTTTTTGAAGATATTCCTGAGAATATAGCCAGATATGAGGATTGTTTCTGCGTTTTTAAGATTGGGTTTTCACTTTATGAGCGGGCCTGGACGCTTCGCGGGATGGAAAACCTGATGATGGATTTTCTGGACTATCCGGACTTTGTGCGCGAGCTGTTGCGTACGATAGCCGACTATAACATCGCCCAGGTCACCGAAGCCTTGAAGTACGATATAGACGCGGTCTATTTCGGCGATGACTGGGGCCAGCAGACCGGTCTGCAAATGGGGCCTCGCATCTGGCGGGAGTTTATCTTGCCGGAGTTGAAACGGATGTACTCGGTGGCCCGGGAGGCGGGTAAGTACGTCTTCATTCATTCGTGCGGCAAGGTGGATGAGCTTTTCGATGATTTGATTGAAATCGGGCTCAATTGCTTTAACCCGTTTCAGCCTGAGGTTATGGACGTCTTTGACCTTATGAAAAGGTACAGGGGACGCCTTGCCTTTCACGGCGGTTTGTCCACGCAGCGGACACTGCCCTTTGGCTCGGTTGAGGACGTAAAGAGCAAAACAGCCGAACTGCTGGAAGCCGGCAAGGATGGCGGCTATATCTTCGCCCCGGCACACGCCGTTGAGGGCGACGTCCCTCTGGAGAATATGCTGGCCTTTATAGAAATCCTCCACGCCCAGAGCGGCTATAAGCAACAATAATTTTGTAACTCGTATTGCGTATTGCGTTGTGCGTATTGTGGAGCTGAAACCATAAATTTTTTACGCAGATTAACAGGATGGAAAATTGAAATTTTCCGGAATTGGGGGAAATTGGGGTTTTTTCAGGATTTTTAGGTTCATTTCTTTGGGAAGGTTGGTTTTTAGGGTAAAATTTGGGGTCGGTACGTCAGTTTGCGGGATTTGAGTAAGATAGGCAGGAAAAAAGTACTAAAAAATGCATAAAAATCAGACAAAAATTAACAGAAATTGGTAAAAATGCGCGCTTTATAACAAAAAATGAGTAAGAAATTAGCACTTTTTGTATCTTAACATTTTGTTAGATTGGGAAAGATGGGGGATTTTAATTAGTATGTCGTATTGAGTCGTGCATATTGCAGAGATAATACCAATTAGCTAGAAATGCCCTCTTCATAAACCCTTCACCAAGAGTCATTTACAAAAAATCGAAAAATTGTCAACGGTTTCAATGAACGTTGCCGGTTGGCTACTGGCTGTCGGGTTCGTTTTGCATAAATTTTCATTGAAGCGAAGTGGTTAATTTGGTACAAATAAGATTGAGCGGATTTGTGGATTTTGCTCCTCTGACCTGTGGAACCTTTGGAGTTTTTAGATAGAGGAGGAGTTATCATGCGAGGCGCAGAGCTGTAGAGATACTTTGTGCCGCAGAGTGAAGATTTCTACATTTCAATTAACATCCTATATTAAGTTTTTGAAGGAGGACTATTATGTGTAAGAAATTGATTTATTCGGTTTCCATGGTGGTTGTTGGTTTTATGCTGGCCCTCGGTGGGGTAGCACAAGCCGCTTTCGACACCGTAGGCGTGTACGACCCAGACGATGATCCCCACCACAATCAAGTGGATCAAAGTGGCGTATACGATAGCCATACGGGCAACGCCGGTCCCAAAAACGTCATCGATCTGGCAGCTTTTCAAGCTCTGATCGGCCTTGCCTTCGATGCAGATGGCGGCGGTGTGGTAGATGTCGAAAGTGGAGGTCTGGATGGTCAGGACATAATCGCCAATTTCGGGGTCAGCGGAACCAAGTCTGTCACGATCTCCAGCACCGGCGGCACGATACACCGTGGATCGGGCGTAGCCAGCGGCAATCGCTTACCGACGTCGGGAAATGCGCGCTTTACGAAAAGTGACGCCGGGGACTTCGTGTTCGATATCGGCCCGGTCACCGGCGGTGCGCCGGGCGAGGCGGTCACATATTTTGCAGGGACTGTGGTTTATGCAGACCATCGTGATGTGAACCCTCAGGTGACCGCGACCTTCAGCGGCGGGGGAACCGTAACAGCAATCGCAGACATGCCTTTGGGCGCTCCCAGTAATTCCAAGGATACATTTTTCGGTTTTGCCGCGCCTCGGGGCGAAAGCATTGTGAATGTCACTTTCGATCTTACCGCTTACACCAATCTGGATGACATGGCGTTTATCACCTCTGCTTTTATTGTGGTCTCAAAAGAAGCCTCTAACCCAAGCCCTGCTAAAGGCACAACAGACGTGCCCCGGGATGTTGTCCTTAACTGGACGCCAGGAGAATTTGCGCCACCAACCAATGGGCACAAAGTTTACTTTAGCGAGAACTTCAACGACGTCAACGATGGCATTGGCGGCATAACCCAGGATGCCAACAGCTATGCTCCTGGACGCCTTGCTTTCGGCACGACTTACTACTGGCGCGTCGATGAGGTCAATGGCCCACCGGACTATACGGCATACGAAGGCGGCCTCTGGAGTTTTACGACCGAGCTACTTGCTTATCCCATTGAGAACATAATTGCCACAGCTTCCAGCAGCGCTGTAGCTAAAGGGCCTGAAAATACAATCAACGGCTCGGGACTGGATGACAGTGGCTTATTGCACGGCAAAGATGCTGACGATAATATGTGGCTGAGCGATGTTACAGGGCCGCAGCCGACCTGGATCGAATTTGAGTTCGACAAGGTTTACAAGCTGCATGAGCTGTGGGTATGGAACTCTAATGGCAGTTTGGAGCCAATGATCGGTTTCGGGTTCAAAGATGTTACCATTGAATATTCGGCCAACGGCACCGACTATACAACGTTGGGTACTACTGCCGAGTTTGCCCGGGCGCCCGGGATGCCTGACTATGAACACAACACCACTATTGATTTTGGCTGCGCCGCAGCAAAGTACGTCAGGCTCACAGCTAACAGCAACTGGGGAGGCCTCCTGAACCAATATGGTCTCAGTGAGGTCCGCTTATTCCATATACCTGTACATGCAACAGATCCATACCCGAATTCCGGGGCAACAGGTGTGAACAGGGATGTGGTCCTTGGCTGGCGTGCGGGAAGAGAGGCTGTCACACACGATGTGTACCTTAGCACCGACGAGCAAGCTGTGATAGACAGTACCGCCCCTGTCGCTACCGTTACCGAGGCCAGCCATGGTCCCTTATCGCTCGATTTAGGCAAGACTTACTACTGGCGGGTCGATGAGGTCAATGAAGCCGAGACCCCCGCAACTTGGCAAGGCAAGCTCTGGGACTTTACGACACAAGAATATTTTGTCGTGGACAATATTGAGAGCTACAATGACCTTGACCCCGGTGACCCCAAGAGCAACAGGATATTTATGACGTGGCTGGACGGATACGGCATCGCGACAAACGGCTCTATCGTTGGTTATGATGTTCCTCCTTTCACTGAGCAAACTATCG
>JAUXAL010000049.1 GCA_030619925.1 Phycisphaerae bacterium
AATTCTTCCAGTATGCGATTCTGTTTTACCCCTTTGGGGGCAGGTAAAATTGGGTTTGTTTGGCTTTGTTTTCATTGACTGGCGAATGCACAAATATTTTCATATACCTCTGTGTAATAGATGTTTACGTCCATTTTGGCTCTTTTTAAATTGGCTTTGAATTGGCTTTGTTTTTTTGGACTGCGAAAGCGTCGTTTTTTCTGTAATCCTTTGTTATAAGTGAGTTTACATTCATTTGGGCTTTTTGGAAATTGGCTTTGTTTGGGTTTGAATTGGGTTTGTTTTCACCAAGTGTCCAATCGCGTTTATATTCATAAGCCGTTGTATTATATGGATTTACATTCACTTGACTTTTTCGGAAATTGGCTTTGTTTTGCATAAAATAGTCAAACTTTTCGTCGATTTCTCCGCTATTTCGGCCTGATATGACAAAAAATCCCTGTTTTCCAGCGTTTTGTGAAACGATGGCAATTTGGGTAACCTCCTGATGGCTGTTATCTGAAGTCTGATGTCTATGAACAATGAACAATGATCTATGAACCATTTACGATTTGCTCTTTATGATATGCTATTGACTATTTGCTATTTTCTACGAACAACGAACTATGAACAATGAACCATCCATAGTTAGGTACATATTATACCATAAAACAGATTAGATTTCGAGTGAAATCCTGAAAAATCTCCGAGACTCGAAGTTCGTATTGCGTGAAGCGTATTGTGCCCTTCGTCTCTCCTTCAATCCGAGCGGAGCCGAAGGATTCTCGATGCCGGTCCTTGGATTATGAACTCGTAGGGTGCGATGAAATCGCACCATTTGCATATTCCTACATAATCTGGATTTGTCTAATTCGAGTTAATTCTTGCGATTTACCCCAAAAGAGTAACAAGTTTTCAGGCGGATAGTCAAATGACTACGAGCTTTTTCATGCTCCGGCCAGAGAACGCAAACTATATGCAACTGGTTTGTCGAATTGCCCAAAATTAAGTGATAATCCAAGGATTAAAACGGTTTAGTACACCGTTGCCTAAGTCAAATCACTGTATTAAGCGAAAAGAAAGCGCCTATTTGTTTGTCAATTCTTTCTTGACAGGTCGGAATTTTTTTGTATTTTAGGAGAGTACAACAGCGGTTAGGATTCCTCTGAATGACGAGAAGTTAGGGATGTTTTACGGAAACCATATATACATAGTTATGTGGCTAGCCTGGATCTCGTATTGAGCCAGGCGATTGGGTAGTGATTGTTTCGTGAGGAGAAAATATCAATTGAACGGCACCGAGTTAAACAGAACGGCCGATATTGGAATCATCCGTAAGCTTTACCGGGATGGACTGTTGAGCGATGATGCGCTCATCTCTGCAAGTGCGGTATTGCGACCAATTTCCAGTTGGTTTTCATGGGCGAGACGGATGCTTCTTTTCTTCGGCAGCGCAATGGTGCTGGCTGGAATCATCTTCTTCTTTGCCTACAACTGGGCGGCGATGGGAAGGTTTCTCAAGTTCGGGTTGATTGAAGCAGGGATTATAGTCTGTATCGTTGCCTCGTACCTACGGGGGAGAACGCGGCTCAGCGGCAAAGTTCTTCTTTTGAGCGGTTCGGTCTTGGTCGGGGTCTTGCTGGCCGTCTATGGACAGACTTATCAGACAGGTGCCGACGCCTTTGAGTTGTTTGTCGGTTGGGCGGCTCTGATATTGGGGTGGGTGATCGTTTCGGAATTCGCCGCGCTCTGGCTGGTCTGGCTTATCCTTTTGAATACCGGAGCGATTCTGTACTGGCATCAGGTAGGGAATCCCGCTCATTCCATTCGATATGAGTTTCTCTGTTTGGCGGTAGCGGTCTTCAATGGCGCGGCTTTGGCTCTCCGCGAGGTGGGCGTGCGACGGGGCCTTGAGTGGCTGACTGGCAGGTGGCTTCGGGGTATCTTACTTGCCGCTTCGCTTGTTGCCCTGTCGCTCCCCACAATCCATCTGATTGTTGATTTTGGCAGCACGGAAGGAGTGAGCGCCTTTGCCGCCTTCGCATGGACCATTGCCGCTGTGGGTGGATATGCCTGTTATCGCTTCAAGCTACGTGACATGGTTCCCCTTGCACTCATTGTTATGAACGTGTGCGTCATTCTGTTGACGCTGATCGGGAAAATCTTTTTTCACAATACGAGATTTAACGAGGGTGGACTGTTCTTGTTATTTGCCCTGATCATATTGGGCGTGGTGAGTGGCGCTGCCTTTTGGCTGCGGAAAACCGCCGCGACAATGGCAAACGAAACGAAGGAGTATGCGGAATGAACGACAGCATTACCACGATTGAAGAACTGCTGGCGCACCCGAAAGTCCAAGGGTTGGTGAGCCAAGAGGACGCGGAGAGAATCGCAGAGAGTTTGGGCAAGTCTGAGCTGGCATCGAAAGAGCCGATGTACATACGAATTCTTTCCGGCATTGGGGCGTGGTTTACAGCCGCGTTTCTAATCTTGTTTCTTGGAATATCCCATATAGTAGAAAGCGGTATGGGCGCAATCATTTGTGGTATTATCTTTCTTGTTGCCGCAATCATCATTGCCAGATCAAGCAAGGCTGCATTCCTCAGTCAACTCTCCCTCGCCTTGGCACTTGCGGGAAATATCTTGGTCCTTGGCGGAGCAGCCGCTGAGTTTGGAAGGTACGAGATTTCAGTCGTTCTCATCACCCACGCTGTTGTATGCGCCGTGGTTTACCCTCTCTATGCTAATAGCATCTATCGTTTTCTTGCGCCGACGGCGCTGGTGGCACTCGCGACTGCGTGGATTGTCGAGGAGGAGGTATTTGTTCTTATGCACGTGCTTATTGGCGCAGAGACGCTTCTCTCAGGCATATTGCTCTTGCGCAAGAAACGTCCTCCCTTGCTCACGCCCTTGGTCTATTCAGCGGCAACCATGCTGCCCGCAACGCTTCTCTTCATGAACCTTACGCAGATGAATATATGGAGGACTGACTTTGATGGACCGCTTTGGCCGTCGAGCCTACTGCTCGCTGGCGGCCTGATATATCTCTATTTCCACTTGGCGGGCGGTTTGAAGAGGCTTCGTGAGCCTTGGCTGATCCTTGCGATTGTATCTACTATCTTGTTGGGAATCTTCACAACCCCCGGCATCCTCGTCGCAGTTGGTTTGCTAATCGTGGGCTATGCGTTTGGCGACCGAATTCTGACAGCACTGTCTTATCTTTTCGTGCCATGTTTTCTGGTATTCTTCTATTACGCCCTGAATGTCGACCTTGCTAACAAGTCTTGGGTTATTGCGGGAAGCGGGGTGCTCCTTCTTGTCGTCCGCTGGATTGTGGGGCGCTGCCAGCCCAAGGAGGTGGCCACGTGAAGAAGATTCTTTTCTGGGGCACGACACTGCTCGTCATTGTGTCTGTCAACCTTCTCATTGTGAAGAAGGAAGATACCCTTGCCAATGGCCGCACAATGCTTCTGCGTCTCGCTCCCGTTGATCCCCGTTCACTCATACAGGGCGACTACATGGTCTTACGGTACGCCATTGCCAGAGGGATTTCCGAAGCGCAATTGGAGGAAAAGGGCTGCATTGTCGTGTCGCTTGATGAAAACGATGTCGCCAAATTCGTAAGAGTCCACAAGGGGGAGAGCTTGCAGACGGGCGAACATCTTCTCTTTTATCGCAATCGGGGCGGCCTTCGGCTGGGTGCGGAGTCCTTCATGTTTCAGGAAGGGGATGCCGACCTGTATTCGAAGGCCCGATATGGTGAGCTGAAAGTCGACGAATCGGGTGCAAGCGTGCTTATCGGTCTGCGTGGCGATGACTTCAAGCCCTTGGCAAGAAAGTAGAAGCACAAATAGTGAATAGTTGAAAAAAGTTGCAGGGAAAAAACAAGGGATTCTCAACTATTCATACTGCTCCATGTAGACGTAGACCACATAACAAATCGTTTCACCTGACATTTCTCCGCTACGCTCCAAAATGCAGGTGAACTCAATCGTTACGCGGGATTCAACGGAATTCAATAGAATACACGAAGTACCCTGCTGATTAGGGGAAAAAGCACACTTTACCAGAACAGTATGAATCGGCCTTGCGTTTATGGGTTATGCAATTGGGAACGCAGAACATTTACCTCCTCTCGGCGATACTGACCCGTTGGCCGGGGGAGGAAGCGATCCAAGACGGTATGTTGGAAAGCACTGGTACGAGAGGTTGGCGGAAACAGGCCTGGTACCCGATGGAACTTTCAATTACAGCACATGGTGCAAGTTATACCCGCTTATGCCTTTTGACCTGAGGAAAACAGGCAATCCGAATGAGCAACCTGCATGCAGGCACAACAGAAAGGGCAACGTAATATTTGTGGATGGCCATATAGGTGATGCAACTTTCAAAGAGTTTGATACCAACAAAGGCAATATTCTTGTTGACTTGAGATAACGTCAATACATTCGTATCGCAGTGATAAAATCAGAATTATTATTTTAGGGAGGTCAGAATGCAATCCTTCAGCAGAAAAACTATGGTGATTAGAGTGATACTGTGGGTGCACATTATCGTATTAGCTCTTGGGGCCGCTAATGCACAGGGCAACAGACCTGGTCGCACATATTCATTTGTGTATCTTGGTGACATGCATTTCGACAAGAGAAGTCATCATGATTTTGAGTGGGTACAAGCCAATAAGCCAAACGATATCAGGCAGATAGAGGACTATATCAGGATTACGGAAAAATATACGCCCGGTCTTCTAAGGCGAATTCAGACTTCTATAGAATCCAGTGACGGCCAAATAAAGATGATTGTCCAGGGTGGAGACCTTACCGAGGGCCTGTGCGGTAGTCGTGAACTTCAAGAGACTCAATTCATGGATGCCTTAAAGTGCGTTCGTAAATATATACCTGACACCAGATTCATTACTACAAAAGGCAATCACGATATCACCGGCCCCGGGGCGAAGGAGGCCTTTGACAGTGTTATGTTACCATGGCTATCAGATGAATGTGGAAAGCAAATAGATTCTGCGTCCTTCCATATTATGGAAGGGCCGGATTTATTTGTGTTTTTCGACGCATATCACGATAACAGCCTTGATTGGCTGGAGAAAACTTTAAGCCAGAACAGGCATCGCTATGTGTTTGTTGTAATGCATCCTCCTGCAGTTCCTTATAATGCAAGGTCCACGTGGCATCTTTTTTCAAGAGCGCGAGAGAAAGATGTTCGTGAAAGATTCTTAAATATACTGGGTGCAAATAAAGTGGTACTGCTGACCGGCCACCTGCACAAGTACGTTGTTCTGGCAAGAAGAACGTCGACAGGCGCTTTTGTGCAGTTCAGTATGAACAGTGTTATCAGCTCGCCGAAAATATTAGTGAGGGACCATCTTGAAGGTGTTGAGAATTATGGCAGCGCACTTGTTGAGCTCGAACCTGAATTTCAGCCTGATACGAAAGAGCAACGGCAGAAATCACTTGAAGATGAGAAACCATATATAGCTTATTTTGAATATGCGGATTTTCCCGGATATGCTATCATTAATGTGTCAGAGGCGGGGATCAACATAGATATTTACACGGGTGATTCCGACAAAGTATGGAAGAACGTACCTCTCGGCTCAGTGCTTAATAATTAAATCAGTAAGAAGAGGACTATTGGAAATATGAGTAAGAAAAATATCATCGGCTTGACTATATCAATAATCCTTATTGTGTTGGCGGTTATATTTTATAAAGGATTGTCTCAGTCTAAGAATCGACCTGGTGATAATGAGCTGGGTTACTATTTCGACTTGAATACCCGAGAATTGTTTGTTAGAGACGGCACTATGCGCCCCCCCCCACAGATGCGCCCTCCGGTGCTGATGAGGACGGCAATCCAGCGGGAGTCAGAGCTTATGTATATGGTAAAGTGGCCGGTGACGCGGATGACATTGAAATTGCTTTTCTTGAGTACGAAGTCCCTGGCGGGGCCATGATCAGTGACCCAGAAGTGATAAAATGGGTCTCTGCTACGAGCGTAAATGGCGCCAGGTTATGTCAATCATGCGTTCAGCGCTGCATCGAGCAGGGATATACAGAAAGAGTCTATCCCCTGTTCCAATAAGAAATCCTCTGTCTGGTTTTATTGGTTTGACAAATATTCTTTTTAAACGTCGAGTGCATAGTTTTCGACGGCACGAGCATACCCGACGAACTTATCAAGAGAATGGAATCAGCACAGGAGCCTAAAGCCGAAGGAGTCAAAATTTGCCTTGAGATGATAGAAAGTGTAAAAAACATCGAAGGGGTTTCAGGTATTCACCTTATGCCAATAGGCTGTGAGAGCATCACGCCTGTTATTCTCGAGCGTGCCGGCTTACTTCCGCGCCCGCAGGTATGAGTCTCAAGCTGCAAAACGCGGAACCCTACGTGGCGATGCGCCAAGTCTATATTCAACACCGAAACAAACAAATACAAGAGTAATGCTCCTTTGCATTTCAATCGATGGCTGTCATTGCGAGCGCAGCGCGGCAATCTTCAATCAAATATTCAATAGAAAATAGTCAATCCCCCATCCCCGAGAACCACTACCTTGGCCTATAACAGGGGGCCGTACCGAAGTATGGGTGGGGTCTGGAATGCCCGTTTGACAGATTATTTTCAAAACTTGAAGAAGTTGAGCCATTGTATGTATGGATTATTTTCAATAACTCTTGCCATGGAAAGCATTTTCTTGATATGTGGGTATTTAGCTGCCTTATAAATTATAAGGCAGTTTAATATGTCTTTCCAATATTTTGATACATCAAATTCAAATTCAGCATCCCACTGTTCGCATTCTCTGATTTTTTTTTCATATTCAATAACACGAGGTATCTCTTCAACGTTTTTCATTTCAGGCATTTCCCGTGGCAACCTCACATCACTATTGATAATACGGCAAGCCTTGCCATAGTCTTTTTCATATAAGTGTAGAGAAGCGATGTTATGTTGGTACCAACCAAGCTCATATCCGGTCTCAACTGACATGAGTTCAAGCAACATCGTAAATAAAAAAATATCATAACTTAAACCTAAAAACGCATCATTACTTCGCATGTTGCAAATCAGATTGATTTTGTTGTCTCGAACGATAAACTGTATCATGCAACAGCAAGCAACATCCTGGCACTTATCAATAGAATTAAAATCATTGTTTAGAAAAAGCGGAATAATAGCCCTTCTTGTATCAGGATCTTTTAATATCAGTTCTTTAGCCTTTGTCCAAGGACTCTCATTATCACATATTGTCGTAAAAAGCTTTCGTCCATAAGAACTTCCTTCTACTGTTAATTCACCACAATAATATTTTTCCCAAAATCTCGAATAATATCGAATGAATGATTTTGCCCTTGAACCAGATAAATGCCACAGCAACTCTCCAAAAGCATAATAGATCTTCCAATTACGTATGGGTATATTGATCAATCTGTTTCTGGGATTCAAAATCCTGAACGATGGGCCTAATACCTCATATGTTTTGATGCCCCTGGGAGCAACACTGGCCCCGTTATCTAAAACATTCTTAAGACAATGCACATATGCATCTTGTATTGAAGAAAATGATTCCAAATTACTCACTTTATTTCACCATTAGCCCGGTTCTTAACAGTTCCTGTTTGCTTACCCGAATCGATTATAGGTGTTTGTGGATTTTTTTGCTTCGCAGGAGCCATATTTGAGGTAGAAGGATTTTCAAGGTTGTAATTCAGCCGCTTCAGCTCATTTATCAGTTCTATTGATTGATTGGTGTCATTTTTTTTAAGATTGTCAACTTCTGCAGTCAAGAAAGGGATTTTGCTTTCAAGAATTCTCTTCTCAACATTATTTTCAATTTTTTCTGTATTTATGTAACACATCGGTATCAAAAAATTAATAAATACAAAAACAAAAGCAATTATTGCAACCCCTGCGAGTATTTGAGTCTTAAACTTGCCTAAGACTTGATCAGTTATAACTTTAATGTGGTCGGGGAGATTCATAAATGTATACGGATAATCATTAGCATAGTTTTTTATATTAGAAAAATACTCCTTGTCTGACGGTTCGATTGGGGAGTCATCATCATCAGGCTCTTGGATTTCATGAAATATTAAACGCAAAAATGCATCTTCACGTTTAATCATTACGGGACGCTTAGAGAAATTAATTATTGTCCCCGAAATACATCCATGGTAGCAAGGGTCTATTATTCCGGTATTTAAACAGAGTAGACCTTTTTGGCACAGGCTTGTCTTGGGTAATGCTACGCCGCAGATTTCTTTTGGAACCTTCACTTTTTCATGTGAGAATATCACAGCCATGCCTTGCGGAGGTATCTCATATTCATCTAAGGTTTTATCTGATTCAATCCTGGAAAGTTTACTGATAAAACTTTGGTTTAATGGTATATATATCTTTCCAACGGTTAAGTCATAGCTTGATTTTCTATATGCACTTTCAATTGGTTGTTCAATTAAATTCATACTTTTTATTTTACTTTTGCTAAGTATCATTTACTTCTCTCCTACAAATAATTTTAAGTTTTATGCAGAAATTGTAATATATCTCGACTGTTCTGTTCGTTTTGCTTCTGGCCAATTCGCAAGTGTTCCTGCCTCATCATCGATTGCTTCTCGTGATTCGTTCCTCTTCTTTTAAGCTCCGCCCAATAATCCAGTGTCCACTCAGCCCTCCATAATCCATACTTTCTCCATCGTCAACTATAGCTATACTTGCACTAGGATCTTGTAGGTCAGGAGATAAGATCACATGAACATTTTGGGCGTCAGCATCGAAAGCATTGCACACTAATTCCTCAATCGCCTTATTTGGACTCGAATAAAGCCCCTCAGAAAATAGTTTTATTATACGATAACTGATAGTTACATCTATCTCGCCACTTCTTTTACCTATCTCATAAAACTCTGCCATTTTACACCTGGCTTTACTTCGCTTTCTCTCCAAACCAAAATTCCCGACAAAAATAACTTTCCCGCTTCTGCCTACGAAATTATGTCCGGCTATATCATCAAAAGCAACGAAAAATTCAGAAGCCCGCCCTGAATCCTAAGCCCATTCGGCTACGCTCAGGACAAGTTTTTTCGCTTGGGGCAGCGTCCTGTGTAATCCGTGGTCTAAATTAACTTGATTTTTGATGATAAATGTGGTATAATGTGCAGTTAAATATGGATTGTTCATAGTTCGTTGTTCATAGAAAATAGCAAATAGTCAATCGTAAATATTTTCAGGATAGGCACAGAGTGGCAAAGGCACATAGTGAATTTCATCCCTCGTCCATCTTCCATCGTCAATCGTAAATCAGGGGCTTCCTAATGGCCAACATCTCACAAAAAGCCGTCAAACACGACTTTATTGGCCCATTAGACAGAAATCAGCGGAAAAACCTACGAAGTTTCACTACTTTTATGCAAAACAAACCCAATTTCCGAAAAAGTCAAATGAACCTAAATCTATATAATACAACGGATTATGAAAATAAATCCAATTGGACACTTGGTGAAAACAAACCCAATTCAAACCCAATCAAAGCCAATTTCCAAAAAGCCCAAATGAATGTAAACTCACTTATAACAAAGGATTACAGAAAAAACGACGCTTTCGCAGTCCCAAAAAACAAACCCAATTCAAACCCAATCAAAGCCAATTTTAGAAAGAATGAATGTAAACTTTTGTGCTACAGGGTATTATACGGATTCGGCTGACTTTGAAATGGAATTGGAGAAACGATCATGACTGAGTTGAAAAGGAAACAATCTAAGGTGATATCGAGGCGTACGTTTTGCCGGTCGGCGATTACCGCGGCCGCGGCGCTCCACTTTGCCAAATTTTCCGCTGAAGCATCGCAGATGAAGCATAGAGTCAAGTTCTACAAGAACTTGGGGTACAGCCACATCGGCGTCAAGGCAAATCAGCGGCAGGCGCTGGAGTATGCGGTGAAATATGGTTTTGACGGCATCACCCCCCGCCTGGGTGAATTTGAAAACAAGTCTACCACGGAAATTCGCGAATGGGTGGCGACAATGAAAGAAAAGGGCATTCGATACGGCGCCAGCGGCCTGCCCGTCGAGTTTCGCAAGGATGAAGATCGATTTCAGAGAGACCTCGCGCGACTGCCCAAGCAGGCGAGTGTTTTGAAGCAATTGGGCGTGAAGCGCATAGCGACCTGGATTCCGCCCGGCCACAGTAAACTCACGTACCTGCAAAATTTCGAGCAGCACAAAAGACGCCTCCGCGAAGTGGCGAAGGTGCTTAGAGACAACGGCATCCGGCTGGGTCTGGAATTCGTAGGACCCAGAACCTCCCGGGCCCGACACCGTTTTCCCTTTATCTGCACTCAACTGGGTATGATGGAACTGACCGAGGCAATCGGCACAGGAAACGTGGGGCTTCTGCTGGATAGCTGGCATTGGTACACCTCACATGGGACGGCCGAAGAAGTGCTTGGGTTGTCGAACAAGGACGTCATCCACGTCCACGTCAACGACGCACCGTCGGGCATCCCGGTCGACCAGCAAATCGATAACCGGCGCAGGCTACCGGTGACCACGGGGGTGATCGATCTGAAAAAATTCATCAACGCCCTGGTGAAAATCGGTTACGACGGTCCGGTGGAGTGTGAACCTTTCGATCAAGAGCTGCGCAAGACCGAGGACAATGCAGCGCTGCGGAAGACCATCGCATCGCTTAACCGCTTGTGGGACCTGATCACGCTCTGACCGAGCCATGCGCTCCGTGCTGCGCCGGAGCAAGTTCGAACAGGAACTCGTGTCCACTGGAGTTGCCCGAAGAACTGAACAGTAAAATCTAAAATACGATTCTAATGAATTTCCAGTTATGATGACAGGGGCACTTGAGCTGTTCGAGACATAAACTACACGCGCTTTGTAAACTCTGCCCCAAGTGTAAACCGCCCTGGTGTGCATAACAGAGTATTGGCGATGGCAAATTATGTGATACTCGACACAAGCTGCAGCCTCTGTGTCAGGCCCTCCAGGGACGTTGCCTGCTCACTTTGCCTGACAATATGTCTTTGGCAATGATCACATTTTCTCTAATCTGGAAATCGAACATGCCTGCACAGACAAAATCAGCCCCATTCTCAAAAGCATACTTAAAGCCTTCTCGAGGATGGATAGCACCGGCGGCCAAAACCTTGAAAGCAATCCAGGGCTTGTCTACCTTCTTCATGAATTCGACGGTTTTCTCCGGAGTAATGGACCAAATATTATCGTGATCATAGGGACTGCCACTATCGACATTAAACTCTATCCTATCTTCTTTCGGCGTAGCGGACCAATAGTTCCCGTGATGTAAAGTCTTCATGTAAAAATCAACATTTATCCCCGCCTTTTCCACCGCAACAGGCACTTGGACCGAATGCCCGCCGATCCCGGCGATTAATCCGTTTTCCTTGATGAACTCGACAGCCTTACCAAGTAAATCGGTACGGCCATTTCTGACAAAATTGTCTCCGATGCCGCCCTGCACGTAAGCTCCAGCTGCTCCATTATCAACGGCCCTTTTTATATTGCTTGTCAGGTCACTTGATTGTGGATGGACTTGTGCAATCCATTGCATCTGACCGCCTCTTTCCCGCCAGTACTTATTGAGGTATGCCGACGAGGCTGTTATGATGGTGTTTATCCCATTTTCCTCTGCCATCTGAAGAGTCTCCATGATTCTTTCTTGAGTACTGTAGGCCCTGAATAACTCACGGAGATACTTCAAATCCCTACTGTGCGACCAACTGCTAAACTGATTACCACCAATAATCAACCTGCTAATTCGAACGTTGCCAATCCTGCCTATCGGCAAACCTCTACCAGAATCCTCCTGGGCCGGCGAGGTTGTTCTTTTTGCTGTCGCCGCCAACAAGGCTTTCCCACGAAAACCGGAAGCAGATGTAACAACTGCTGAGGTAATAAGAGATTTCTTGCAAAACTGGCGGCGGTTTAGACGTCCTGACATTCTTATAATCCCTTCGAATAGTGCAATTTATTCGTCGACTTCCACATGAAAAGATAGTTCAGCTATGCTGGGTTTCGTTCGGTTAGAATACCAAATTTACTTGAAAAGTGCAAATAAAGATAGAGTCTTTCGAGGGCGCAACCTGTGACGTTCCTTCCGTAAGGAACATGGTATCCATGTCACCGGACACAAGCCCTGAGTTGTTCTCTCGAGTTATCCTTTTCAACCTTCACACTTCCCCGAATGATTGGAACTCGGGATGCAGGACGATGCTGCCCACATACTCGTTGTGGAGCGCGCGAGCCTCGCGGAGCGTTTCGGCGTATCCCGGGTCGCCGGCCACGTCCCGCATTTCCAGGGGGTCGTTCTTCATGTTGTAAAGACGCTTGCTTCCGTCCTGATAAAGAACCGCCTTGAAGCTCTTCGTGCAAACCGCACGCCTCGGACCGCCCGAATACGATTCCGACACCACATACTGGCGCCATTCCACGTTCGTCCCCTCCAGTAGCGGCCGCAAACTCCTGGCGACCGTCATCCCCGGCATCGGTTCGGCGCCGGCATAATCAAGAATCGTGGCGGGAATATCCACGCCGGAGACCAGGTGGTTACTATCGCGCTGCCCGGACATAACCGGCCCCGGGAACACGCACACCAACGGTACCCTAAGCGCCGAATCATAAAGCACTCCCTTTTTGAAGAGATTGTTGTGTCCGAGCATCTCCCCATGGTCCGACGTGAAGATAAACAGCGTGTTCCCTGCGTACTGCGAATGCTGCAACGCGTCGTAGACACGCCCTACCTCGGCGTCAACCATCTCCACCATGCGGTAATAATAGTAATTGTAGAGACGGACCTTTGTCGTGTCCCACCGGCCTCCTTCCCTGCTCGTCATTCCCATCTTCGTATCGAAGCTGGCCGGCGCCGGAGGCAGCTCCTCACGCAAAAGGTCCGCGCTCCCGAACTTGATACTCGGGTTGTTCGGAGCGAAGGTGAGAAAGCAGCAGTCGTGCGGATTCAAGAACCCGACGTTCAGAAAGAACGGTCGATTCCCGCTATAGTTGTGGAGAAAACCGACGGCCGTGCTCGCGACGCCTGCGTCTCCTTGCTCGCCGTGACCATGACCTCCCGGGAGCTGGGTGAAGCTGCGGTTGACGCGTCGATTGGGAATGTGCCATTTGCCCACATAATAGCACGCATAGCCTCGCGCGCCCATCCACTGCCCGAGATCGGGTACGGACTCCAGGAGCGGCTTTGCGTTCTGCACTACCCCGTGCTCACTGGACACGCGTCCGGTATACCAGCTCGCCCGCGCCGGACAGCAGACGGGATTGGCCGAATAGGACAGCATAAACGAAGTTCCTTCGGCAATGAGGCGGTCGATGTTAGGCGTCCGTACGTGCTGGGCGCCGTAGGCTGAGATCGCCCGGTGGTGCAGCTGGTCTACGTGGACGAAAACAATATTTGGAGCGGAAGTATTGGGGGACATAAACATCTCCTTCAACTGATAGCTTTCATCGCCCAGGACATGAGAAAGGCGGTGACGAAGAGTGGGCGTCCCCGCGAATCCACGATCCAGTGGGTGGGCACCATACCGTCTCCGGTCTGCAGAAACGTCCGGATGGGGGCATTGTCCCTCTGCGGCAGAGCGACTCGGCGGTCCTCCCGGAACCTTTGACGAGGGCGGAGACCTGAGGGTTCATGAAGCAGGGTGAATTCGCTGCCTGCTTCGCAGAACTCCCGCATTCGCCAAGCTGCATCCAGCATGCCCCATTGGCACAGCAGCGGCGCGGGACACGCAAAAGTTCTTTCGGCACCGTTTGTGCGTATCACCACGTTTTCGCCCTCCCGTTTGCCCGACTGCTGCGTCCGCGCCAGCTTTGCGATACTCTCCTGGTCAGCGCTCAGCGAGTATTCAAACTCCCAGTCTACCAGGGAATGCCACCGATCCATCCGGCAGCGAAAGCGGCCGGCCATCGTCTCCTGTTTGCCGAGACGCTGGGTCACCTCGTATACTATGGCGTCTCGCAACGGATTTCGGCTCACAGTGATCTCCCCCACAACCGGTGTCGAGACGTTCTGTCGGCCTTTGTCGGTTTTCCAACCGATCACATCGAACGTTATGGTCTGGCGGCGCGCCGGGTCGAGACCGCCCTTGGGCGGGACGTAAGACTCAACGTACTTCGAGACCGGATTGAGGGCGGCGGACTGGCCGGATTCCTGTTCCGTCCCAGCGCCGCTTTTAGCAGCTATAATCAGGCCGACGGGCACGTACGCCAGGAGTGAGGCCTCTATCGATTGCAACAGAAAATCGCGTCTTTTCAACATCGTTTCCTTCATAAGCCGGAATCTCCCAGTAGATAGCTTAGCAACATTATAGAACCTTACGCTACACTATTTTACCAAACTTGTCTGACGACAGTCAAGATTCACCCAAGACTTCTATCGTTTCCTGCTCTTTTTCGTGAACTTCTTGCGGCCTGCAGCACACCGACCGTTTCCAGAGGACAGAAAACAGAGGACAGAGAACAGAAGACAGAAAACAGAAGAAAATCTGACCTCTGACATCTGACTTCTGACCTCTATGGACAATAAGACTACTTTCTTGACCGTTTATCCAATTTTGTGAAGAAATCTCTGAATATCGGGTCCCTGTGAACGAAATTCACAGTTCTAATCAGATGCCTGGATTGATCAAAACTAAAAGTATAGTTGTCGGTTACTATCGGGCTGTGTACAAGATCAGAGGGTAACCATTTGTCGTTAATAATCCAGGCAACCGCTGTCATATCCCATAGAACCTTGGACCATGCAAAATGGTCTTTTCTGTATCGCTTGAAAATATCGAGTAAGTAATCACCAATCGCCCCTCGCCCCCCTACGTATCGCTCCATTTCAGGTACAGTGGTCCTAAAATGGGTAACAACAGGAGTACACGGTAATTGCACAAAAGGCACTCCGCAATCAAAGATGACCCTGGAAGCATTCAAATCCTGCCTGAAGTTGAATTCTCTTTGATGTGGCCAATTGTGGCCGTTCCCGCCCAGCCATACAACCACGATGTTTTGAATTATAGATGGATCAATTAGAATAGCATTGCTGATATTTGTAATCGCCCCCACAGCTGCGACATAGAGAGGGTCTTGGGGACTGCTTTTCTTTGCTCTTTCAACCAAATCCATCGCAGCCGGACTCCTTTCCGGATTTCTTAGGTCGGTCAAGTAACGTGAGCTGCCCTTGAAAGCAAAACCCTCTGAAGATCTGCCGAGTTTACGCAGGATTCTTACAATTTCTTCATAACTCTTCTCCATGCCATTTCCCGGTCCACTTGATCTTCTATTCTTGAAGGGAGCGGCATAAACCGCTTTGACGTCTAACTCAGGTGAGATTAATGCATAGACGAGGGCAAACTGATCATCAATCTCGTTATAGGTGTCGGTATCAAGTACCATCCGGACCGGCCTGTTATTTGGATGCTTTAGCATTTCGATACGTTGATTCTCTGAAACCGCAGGAAAATGCTGTCCTAAGAGAGGCAGCCCGGTAATAACCACATTCAAAAGTAACGCGGCACCGAGTACTGTTTTCATTGGTCAGCTCCTTTCAAAATCTGGGAATTCCCGTTCATACCTGCTCAGCTACGTCACTGAGCCTCATCTTCGATAGTATACCACGCCCACCTTGCATATGCAATTTTCGATCGGAGCCTGCCTGTCTCGGCATGGCCGAGCCATGACGGACCGTCATTAACAGAAGACAGAAAACAGAAGACAGAAAACAGAAGAAAATCTGACCTCTGACTTCTGACCTCTGACCTCTATGGAAAACTACAGTTGTGCCCCTCAAGCAGATTTGCTATTCTAATGAAAGAAACGTGTAGGACCGTAGCCAGATACAGTTGGACGGAGAAAGTCCGTTATGACCGTTGACGGCCGGCTTCATAGTAATGGTCGCTTTTACTGGATGAAATAGTGCAATTCTCCTTATTAGCTGCAAAAATGAAGGGACGTAGCTCCGCATGAAACGATTTCTACGGTGGTATTTCAAGACTCCGCTGATTCTTCGGATCATTGTCTCTTTTGTGGTCGGTTCATTGGTCGGAGGCATGTTGTGGTATCTGTCCCAACGGACAGGAGAAACTGAGGTAACAGGTACAACGGCTTTGGAGAAAGTTATTCCTTATATCTCCCCCTTTGGCCAGGTATTTGTGCACATGCTCAAGATGATTGTTGTGCCGATCATCTTCTTCTCGCTGGTGGTGGGCGCCTCCAGTTTAGCGATCAGCCGGTTTGGACGTATCGGGCTCAAGACCATTATGTGGTACCTGTTTTGTTCACTTATAGCTGCGGTATTGGGCACATGTCTGGCACTGGCAATCAGTCCGGGGGCGGGAGCGGACCTGGATGCATGGCAGAAACTGGTAGGCGTCAAGGGGGCGCAAGCTGACGACCTGGCCCGGGAAGCCTCTGCAGAAGGGACGCTGTCGCAATTGTTGTTGAACCTGTTTCGTAACCCGTTTGAGGCTCTGGCCACGGGGAACTTCCTGCCCATTATCGTATTCGCCATCATGTTTGGTTTAGCGATGCGTGTATTGATTGAGGCCGGCGGCGAGCAGCGTGTAGCACGCCTGGAAATGCTGGGCAATCTACTGGAGGCCTGCCGCGACGCGATGTTTAAATTGGTGGACTGGATACTCGAGTATTCACCAATTGGGGTGCTGGCGCTAACGATTGTCAATTTCGCCTTGTATGGTCCCTCTATTGTGGGACCTTATGTCAGTGTGACGGCCGGGGTGGTGCTCGGTATCATCACGATGGTCTTTGTTATCTACCCGGTCCTGCTGTGGGTCGTCACGGGGCACAATCCTCTGGGGGTGCTGAAACGAATAAAAGAACCGATGATTATGGCCTTTATCACCCGCAGCAGTGCGGCGACGCTACCGGTCTCGATCAAGACGGCCCGAGAGGAACTGAAGATTCGTAACGAGCTGGCCAGCTTTTCGTTGCCGCTTGGAGCAACAGTTAATATGGATGGGGTTTGCGTGCACCTGCCCATGTTTGCTGTGCTGGCCGCCAACATGTTCGGCATTGAATTGACCCTCGGCTCTCTCACGCTCCTGGTGATTACCACGGTGCTTTCTTCGATCGGAGCCGGGGGCGTGCCGGGCGGCAGCTTGATGCTGCTGTTCATCATCCTGGAGACCATGGGCCTAAGTGGCCAACAGGTCGCGGTGATCGTGGCCCTGGCGCTGGGAATCAACCCCATCCTGGATATGTTTGAAACGATGAATAATATAACCGGTGATCTTGTCTGTTCCTATGTGGTGGCGACCAATGAAGGCTTAGTCGATGTTGAATCCAGCGCGTAAGCAAAATCGGCAAACGTTTTACATTTTCTTTGAAATCCATACTTGTCTGACGACGACAGTCAAGATTGAACTTTCCAGGATGTTTTCTGTGTGTTTCCCCCAGGCACTTCGACCATCAGAAGACAGAGGACAGAAGACAGAGGACAGATAATCTGACTTCTGATTTCTGACTTCTGACATCTGATTTCTGACATCTAACTTCTGCGGGTCTATATGAGCTGGAGCACGAGACTTATTCGCCTTCCACCGTTCTCAAAAGAGATTGAAGGAGACCACATTGGCTGCTATAATATGAATTCGAGAACATTGTGAAGCCTGGAAGGATGCTTTGGTAGTAAGGCCCCCGGTTTCGGGCAGAAACTAAAAAATAGGAAAACAAGGGCTGGGCATGATAAACAGAACAGCAGGACGGAATAACCCGCCTTATAGCTTTCTCTAACCACTTACCTTACCCCAAAAATTTGCTTGAATTACAACTGCGATGTGTTATGATGTAGTCCAAGATCAAAGATTGGGTATTGGGTGTAGGATGCGACATCGAACTGCGATACCAATTGTGTTCGACCTTCTCCATATGATCTCGAACTCGAGAGATGGCGCGGCTGCCGGCTCGTCGGTCGGACGGCATCGCCCGGCCTTTACGCTGGTCGAGCTCCTGGCCGTCATCGCGATTATCACGCTTCTCATTGCAATCTTGCTGCCGGCGCTTTCTCGGGCCAAGGAGAAGGCTCGAGAAATTACCTGCCTGAACAACCTCAAACAGCTTCAGACCTGTGCAAAACTTTATTCCATGGACTACGACGGCTTTTTGCCGCCCAACCGACACGTTTATGATATAGGCACCGGAGGGCCTTCGGCCGGCTGGAGCGACGATATGACATGGTGCGCCGGGCTGGCGCCCTACGATACCACCACCGAGCATATCGAGCGTGCCCTGCTCTTTCCCTACAACAAATCCGCCGGGATCTATCGATGTCCGGCCGATATGTCGCGGGTGAAAACGGAGGATGGTCAACTGCTGTCTATGCGGCGGACGCGCAGCTATAACCTGAGTCAATCCATCAATGGCTACCCATATACCGACAAGACCCGCTACCCCCCGAGCTTTGCCAAGGAATCCGATATCGACGATCCACCGCCATCGGAACTCCTTTTCTTCGTTGGTGTCCACGAGGACAGCATCCTTGAGTCCCACTTCGGCATCCCGCCCCGGGGTTGGAAGTTCACCGAGGAGCTGCAGTGGTGGGACCTTCCGACTGGTCGGCATTCGCAGGGTGGCAACTTCTCTTTCGCCGATGGCCACGTCGAGCATTGGCGATGGGTTACCCCAAAGATCTTCACTGAACTTGGCCAGCTCGTTAGGCAAGACGGCGAACTCCAGGACTTCCTCAGGGTTCAGCGAGGCGTGAAGCCCGAGACACGGTTCTGAAGGAACTGCGCCATCCGTCAGCCGCTGTCGGCCCGAATAACCTCGTCCGCCTGCCAACAAACGAATCGGCATCGTGAACTTGCGTTCCACAACGGCTTGACTCTAATGGTCGCTTGTGAGAAGCTTGGCAGTTCGGATACAAAGACAGACATGCCGTTCGAAATGAAGCGACATTCTATAATTTTAGTATTGAAAAAATCAGGATTTTATGTTAACAATGCTGTGCAGGTTAAGTTCATGAGTTAGAAGGAGAGCATGTATGAAAGGTAGAAGACAGGTGAACCGTCGCGGTTTTATGAAAATTGCCGGCGGAGTTGCAGCCGCGAGTATTGTACCCGGTACGGTCCTGGGCCGCCCCAGACACGTGCCGCCGAGTGAGACGATTCAGGTTGCCGGCATCGGTATCGGCGGTGTGGGGCATGGTCAAATACAGAGTATCAGCAAACAACCGGGCACGAAGATCGTTGCCCTTTGCGATGTCGATGATGTCTATGCGAATAGGACCTACAAAAACTTTCCTGAGGCAAGACAGTATCGCGACTACCGTGAGATGTTGGCTGCCGAAGGCAACAAAATCGATGGGGTGTACTGCGGGACGCCCGATCATACTCATGCAGTGATCAGTTTGGCAGCCCTGAGAAAAGGCAAGCACGTATGCTGTGCCAAACCGTTGACGCGGACCATTCATGAGGAGCGCATTCTAACCCGGGCGGCTCGGGAAGCGAGCGTTGCCACACAAGTTACGGCCTCGTCGAATACGACAGACGCAGCTTGCCGGCTCTGTGAAATGATCTGGGACGGGGCCATTGGTGACGTGCGGGAGGCGCATGTCTGGTCAAATCGGCCACTGTGGCCCCAGGGAATGCTCCGCCCGCCGGGACAAGACCGGATTCCTAAGACCCTCGACTGGGACCTGTGGATTGGCCCAGCGCCAATGCGACCCTTTGTGTCGCAGTGGCGTGACGGTGACCTGGCATTGCGCCAGGTCAAGGCAAGCAAGAGACCGCGCCCGGCAGTGTACCACCCGTGGAATTTCCGCGGCTGGTGGGACTTCGGTACGGGCGCTTTGGGTGACATGGGATGTCATCATTTCAACCACGTATTCAAGGCCCTGAAGCTGCGTTACCCGGTCAGCATCAGTGCCACCGCCAGCAAGGTCTTTGACGAAACCGCACCTCTGGCATCGATTGTGACCTATAACTTCCCCAGCCGTGAAGGCATGCCGCCGTTGCGGCTTCACTGGTATGATGGCGGCCTGAAGCCTCCGCGGCCGGCGGAACTGGAGTCCGGGCGGGAATTGCCCACCTCGGGCAATATGTATGTCGGCGACAAGGGGATTATACTGGACAGCAGGATCATCCCCGAGTCCAAGATGAGAAGCTACAAGCTCCCCCCCAAGACCCTCAAACGCAGAACCGGGACATGGGGTGAGTGGGTCGAGGCCATCCGAGGTGGTGAGCCCGCCAGCTGTAACTTCGACTGGGCCGGCATTCTGACTGAAGCTGTGCTGCTGGGTAATATTGCGATTCGCACCGGCGGCAAGCTCGACTGGGATGCGGAGAGTATGCGATTCACAAATAATGATGAGGCGAATGAATACGTCAAGGCATTATATAGGTCCGGCTGGACTCTGTAGCGCAGGTGAGGTTATGTAGGAATCGGCTGGCTGGCGGTATTATACAGAAAGAGGAATCGCTAAGATTAGGCCGAATCTTGACTGTCGTCAGACAAGTTACTGTTCAACGAGGCGCTAGAGACCAGGCGCCGTGCGGCTCATGAGGAACATCCGGTGATACTTGCCTCCATGCACGGCCTTACCATGTTGTACAAAGGACAAACTCGATACGACCAGGTTGAGCCACTGCTGCTCGAAGCTATTCAGGTTGGAAGTTCTGTACTTAGAGAAACTATAGTTGCGATATGGATAAACGAAGAGGATTCACACTCATAGAACTCTTAGTGGTAATTGCCATTATTGCGATATTGATGGCGATATTAATGCCGGCATTGCATAGAGCAAGAGAACAGGGCAGGCGTGCGGTTTGTCTTGGCAACGTCAAGCAGCTGGCACTTGCGTGGATTACGTATGCAGATGATAACGATGACAAGATTGTTAACGGCGCTGCAGGTTGGGACAGAGGTCCTACTGATGCGAGACACCCGAATGAGAGGCCCTGGGTAGGGGCGTGCTGGGCCCCCGGTTACGCAGGTGGAGAACAATTACCAGAGGAGGACCAAATAAGAGAAATCAAAGCTGGAGCATTATGGTCATATTGCAAGAACTTAAAGCTTTACAGCTGCCCAACCGGTTACAGGGGAGAGATGCTGGCTTATGCTATTGTGCATTCTATGAATGGTAATCCTCCATCGGGAACTTACCGTGAGGTAGGAGGCAAGCGGACGCCAAAGACCGAGGGTGGGGTGTGTTTGTGGATTAAAGATAGGATGCAGATTCGCAACCCAGCCCCGGCCTACAGAGTAGTTTTTGTTGATGAAGGTTGGGCTACTTCATACAGTTATGCCGTTCACTATCAGCAAGAGACATGGTGGGACGATCCAACAGTTCGGCACGGAGACGGAACGACCTTTTCTTATGCGGATGGCCACAGTGAATACTGGAAATGGAAAGGGATCGACACGATAAAGACGGGCAGGGACAGTGACCGCGGTCATCCCGGCAGTCACTATTCACCTGAGAGTCTCGATGGCTTCCAGGACCTGTACAGGCTGCAGAAGGCTACCTTTGGAAGATTAGGTTATCAACCGAGTCATTAGAAGATGTGGTTTTCGGTCAAAATCTTTCTATTGGAGTCACTGACCTAACAGACAAACGACCACTTATCAAACTCGTAAGTGTCCGCCCCCTTAAACTGTCTCTTCTTGTGAAAACAAAACGGGGCCTATACCGAATCAATCAATATAAGCCCCGAATCGATGCAAAACTATCGGCTGCCTCACGCCGATTGCGGTTATTCCACCGGCCATGGCTGCCTATCGAGCCATCCATCTGCCAGGACAGCAAAGGCCTTGAAGTCAGCCACATCGTCTACGTACATGTCAAAACGGCTTGTCAAACGGCTTAGTCTTGCCGGCAAGCCACGCAATCTCCTCCTCCGTCAACACACGGTCGTAGATACGGACATCATCAACCAGACCAATGAGCCATCTCGTGTCATTGCTGTAGCGACGACCTATTTTGACATCATGGTTTGCGGTAATATTAAACGCATCCGGGTCCGTACCGGGTCTCGTGTCATCCTGGCCGTCCAGCCAAAGTATCACGTCTGGATGTGAAAGCGTGGCGTTCTCTATTACGGTCAGTGCAACATGGTGCCAACCACCGTCGTTCACATTGGTGTCACCTTGTCTGTTGCCGGCTCCATGCTCACACCGTAGTCTGTTCGCGTTGACCCGGAATTCCACCCTTTCACGGGCAACAGGATTACCCCAGCCCACAATCTCACCTTCGTCGTCGGTGGTCTTAATCCACGCAGTGATGCTGAAAGCATGCGAGCCGAGAACGCCCTTGTAGCCGGTTATATCCACAAAGTCGATACCATCAAGGCTAATGGCCTGGCCGACTTTGCCCGCTACAAAAGTGGGGCTGCCCATCGCAGTGCCGTGACGGGCGTTGCCGGAGCTGTCGTTGGTATTGCCTTCAAATTCATAGTGAGCTACAAGACCAGCTTGGTCGGGCTCGGCCGGCGTGACAAACTGACGGCTATAAGGATACAGGCTGATATCGTCAAATAAAACCAATCCCGCACCACCAACTGCTCCGCTACGCTCAAAGCCAATACTTAACTCAGTGACATTGTTGAGGTTCGTGCCGAAATCTGCCAGGTCAATATTCCACGTCTGCCACGGTATTCGCGCTAAGTTATCCGCATCACCGTCGTATGAAACCTTGGAGCCGTTGAGCTTGGCATACATCTGCTCAGCAGCATTGTCCGAAGCACCATAGAAACACAGTGATAATGTCTTGATGCCGCCCTTGGCCCAATCCGGGCCGATCGGTAGATTAGCAATATTCACTGTTGCCTCTGAATAACCGGCAGTGCTGTTGTCATAGCTAAGCGGCATAGACTGCTTACCATCGTGAACGATAGTTTGCTCGGTAAAAGGAGGATTAGCATAACCAACGACGGATCCGTTTGTCGGCTGGTCTAATCCGTCTATCCACGTCAGAAATATCCTGTTACTCTCGGGGTCAGCGGGGTCAAGGTCATTGTAGGACTCAAAATCGTCCACGACAAGAAGCTCGCGTGTGCTGAAGTTGGAGACATCGCCTTGCCACGTGGTGGGGGTCTGGGCCTCATCGACCTCGTTAACCTTCCAGTAATAAGTCTGGGCTAAGTCAAGTGCGCCGGTATCATAGCTGGCGTAGCTGCCGCCCGCAGGGACACTAACAGGACTGATAGTTTCATCTATCACTGCCTGCTCATCGGTGCCAAGGTACACATCGTGCGAGGCTGCCTCTCTTCCCGCTCGCCAGCGGAGAGTCACATTATCCACGTCCATATCTTTTGCGCCGGAAGCTGGATCAGGCTCTCTTGCCCGAACCGGCACATAGAGGAAGCGGACCTCGCTCAGACCATATTGGGGCAGGCTGCCCCAGTTGCTGTTAGCCGTGATCTTGACATATTTCGCCGCCACGCCACTAAGATCAACAATGGTATTGGCTGCATAACCAGCCGCACTGGCGGCACGGGCAAATTCGTGAGTAGTACCTACTGTGGTCCAGTCGGCCCCATCGGCTGAATACTCAACGGTAGCATCCTTAATACCGAAACCGACAACACGCTCAAGGAAGCTATTATGGTTCCATACCAGCATTTCATGCAGTTTATAAACCCTGTCGAACTCATATTCGACCCAGGTCGGCTGCGGCCCGGCACTACTGCTCAGCCACATATCCGGCTGCTCTACCGAGTGCAGGTCGTTGTCATCCAGCCCGGAGCCGTTGATGGTATTTACAGCTCCCCCATTAGGGTCGGCTGAGCTGGAGGCTGTAGCCGTGATAAGCTCACCCGAAAGGGCATAGCCAACAGGTTCGGTGGTGAATGCCCAAACAGTACCTTTGGAAACAGTGCCGTCAACTGTTATGACCTCATCCACACGCCAGTAATAGGTTTGCCCAAATTCCAGAAGACCGGGCGAGTAGGTGGTTGCCTCCTGTCGGCCCGTGTAGAGGCCGGCCGGATCAACGGTCGCAGTGGCATTGTTGACATCGTCAAAATTGGTGCCGAAATATACATCGTGTTGGTCGGCACCTTCACCCGGCGTCCAGCTCAACTGGGCATCACGGGCTACACCGGTTTTGCCGTTAACAGGATTTGGGCCGGCAGCGAGCTCAAGCGAGGGGAACGGGGCAAGTGCGATGGCAAGAAGCTCATCGGCGGTCAATGGGTGATCGTATATGCGAATGTCATCCATCCTGCCCAAGAATTGTCTTGATGCATTGGCATGCGCACCGATATTGAAACCGTCCTTAAAGGTGATTTCCCTGTTTCCCGCATATCGGTTATCCTCCTGTCCGTTCACATAAGTGATCATGTCGTTTCCATCCCGAACTAACGCGACATGATACCATTGGTCCGCTTCTTCAAATTCGGTCGTACCGGCCAGAGTTCCTTCATTCTTGACACTGATAATCAGGGAGCGATCTCGCAGCATGAAATGTATCGAGCCGTCCACCCAGGGGACAACCTTATGTGATATAAGGGAGTGCAGTTCCGAGTCGAAATTTTCTGCCCTGGGCTTGATCCATGTGGCGAACGTCAGGGTTGGGACCTTTTCCTGCACGGTGAGTCCAGGGGTCACGAGCACGTCATCACCCCCGCCTACTTCCATCACATAGAAAACCTCTCCGGGTACGAGGTCTGTGTCTTCGACCACCTTCGCATTGCCCTGGAGCTGGGCATGAGCTTCGTTTCCGGATGAATCATTAGCGGTACCATCATCAAAAGTATAATGCGCCTTTAGTTCCCCGAATACCGCCGGCGCACATAGCGATACCACCAACAACATTATGAAAATTCTTCCGATTCTCTTACTCATCTTTCTGCTCCTTAAATAAAAGTTTTACCTCTCTCCGATTAGGAGATTACAATTTGCCGAGGCCCACAACCACATCGGGCCACCGGAACGAGTTCAGTAATAACAAGCGAATCTTACTCCTGCGCCACAACCGCGGCTCGTTGACCATAAACTCGGATATCATCGATGTACACCAAACCGGCACCTCTCTGAGTCAAATCATTCTGGTCACCCACACCCAGATACAGCGTCTTGACGCGCGTCAGGTCCACACCCTGAGCCGCTGCGTCCTGCAGGTTAGTCGCCCATTCAGTCCAGTTCGTGGCAAGAACCACATCAGCACCGTCCGGATGGTTTAAAACGGCCTTTTTTCCGGCCGCGTCTTGGATTCCCACATAGAGCACGTCGGGATTATTTGTCTCCTGGCCCCGGACCATAACTGACAACTCCTTGATACCTTTTGCAGTCCAGTCCTGCGGCGTGTCCCAGGTTCGTCCCGCCTCGGAAGTGACCGCTGTGCCCGTATTGTCATAATACAACGGCATCGACTGGTTACCCTCGTGAACGATGGTTTGCTCGCAAAAAGGAGCCTCAGCATAACCAACGAGAGAGCCGTTTGTCGGGACTTGCCATCCGTCTATCCACGTAAAAAATACCCTGTTGCTATTGGGGTCATCGGGATTAAAGTCATTGTAGCTCTCAAAATCGTCCACAGTCAGGTATTCTACAACAGTAAAGCTCCAGACGTCACCGGCCCAGAGGACCGGGTCTTCAACCTCATTGGCTTCATTAACCTTCCAGTAGTATGTCACGCCCAAATCCAATTCGCCGGTGCCGTAACTGGTCTCGGAGACCGTGGCTACCGGGGCCGTCCCCTCTATGACCGCCTGCTCGTCGGCGCTCAGATATACATCATGTACGGCCGCCTGTCGCCCTTTACGCCAGTTCAGAGTCACATTTGTATCCAGCCCTGTACTGCCGGACGCCGGCTTTGGCACGCGTGCCGACAAAGGAATGAGCGTAAAGCGAACCTCGCTCAGACCGTACTGCAGCAGCATGCCTCCCCAGTTGCTGGCAATATTCAACCGGACACCTTTAAGCGGCATGTTACCAATATCAACGACCGTATTGGCTGCATATCCCGCTGCTCCAGGCGCTTGGGCGAACTGATGGTTTTGGCCCAGAGCAGCCCAGCCGGAACCGTTGGTGGACGTATCAATCGTTACGTCTTTAACGCCAAGGCCGACGAATGGCTCCATCATACTATTGTAGTTCCAAACCAACATCTCGTGTAGCAAGTACGTATTATCGAAGTCGTATTGAATCCATGCGCCGCTGGTACCTGTGTCACGGCTCAGCCACATTGTGGTCTCTTTTGTCCCATGCAGGTCCGCAGCACTTAGGCCGGAAGTATCGATGGTTCGTTCCGGTCCCTCACCATCAGTGCTTGAACTGGATGCAGTGGCCATGATGCGTTCTGTGGCCAGAGGATGTGCGAACGGTTCGACGCTAAACCGCCAGGTCTTTCCTTTGATTGTTTTACCGGGGGCAATCTCATCCACACGCCAGTAATACGTCTGGCCGAAATCCAAGCGCCCGACTGCATAAGTGTTCGAGACTTGACGGCCCATATATACGCTGCACGGATCCGCCGTCGGGGTCGCACCATCCACATCGTCGGCATTGCTGCCAAAGAAGACATCGTGCTGGTTGGCAGTAACACCGGGCTTCCAATTCAACGCCACCTCCCGGTCAACATCCGGCTCACCGTCAAACGGAGCCGGATTAGACGCCGCTTCGATATCCCGCAGCATCAACTGCTCAACTTCGCCTTGCGTCAAGTCCCGATTGTAGATATGAATCTCGTCAATTTGGCCGTCGAAAAATCCGTAGATATAACCACCAAACATAATCGGTGCCATAACCAGGGGTTTTCCAGAAGTCAGACCGGTATGAACGGACTGGCCATTAAGGAAAATAGTTGGCTTTCTCACGTTATAAACAACCATGATGTGATTCCAGTCACTGCCGATTTGGGCTTCATACACCGCTGTGGCCGGCAGATAGCCCATGCCGGATTCATAAACCGAAATTCCGTTGATTCCAACAGAAAGCCCGGCACCTGCACCGCTCATCTCAAAAAGAGGGAAAAATGGGTATCGTTGGTTGTATACTCCTAACCCGCCGCCACCGCCCGCGGTGCTTTGAGGATCTATTTCATGCCGGCGTGACGTTCTTATCCATCCCCCGAACGTAAAGCTATCATGGGGTCTTCCATTTTTGCCGACAGTCACATAGCTATCAATGCCATTGAATCCCAGAGAAAATCCTGTCATTCCGGATTGTTGATACAACACAGCGCCCGTAGGTATACCGTCGTTTTGATAATCGCTCTTGTCCTTCAATACCCCGCTTTCTTCCTCGAACGCCCACCAGCCTACAAGATTTGGGTCAGCACTTTGGGCCGTACTTGTCACAACCCCAGCCAGTACCCAGGCAAACAAAATCAAACAAATCAAATTTCTCGACATATCAATTCTCCTTCATACAGGTTAATTGGACCGTGCTTTGGCCACACACCAAAGCAGAATACAGAATACAGAAAAGAAAAAATAGAGCACAGAAAACAGAAAAATCTGACATTCGATTTCTGACTTCTGATTTCTGACTTCTGTCTTCTTGTTTGGTGCCTGCCCAGGACAATTTTTTACGACTTGATTCTACCTCCTTTCTTTCCGACTCCGGCCGGCCTTCGCCGGACGAGCAAAAGCCTGATATGAGCTGTTAATTGAAATGTAGAAGTCTTGACTCTGCGGCACAAAGCCCCTCTAAAGCTCTGCGCCTCGCATAATGACTCCTCCTTAATCGAAAAACTGCAAAGAACCCACAGGTCAGAGGAGCAAAATCCACAGATACGCGCTTATGTGGGCACAAACTCCACTAGTTTCACTTATACCAGATTAGCTGCCTTTCCGTCAAGAAAAAAATTATAAAAAATGATTCCGACAACCAGCAACCACCCCCCGCCTTGGACCTTGGGCCTAAGGGCTTAAAAAACGGATTTTCGGGAAGCTCTGGACAAAAAAGTGGTTAGACCGGCTCAGGATTTTCCGTACAGACAAACGACCACTTATCGAGCTCATAAGTGTCTGCCCACTTAACTGTCTTTTCTTATGAAGACAAAACGGGGCCTATACCGAATCAATGGGACCCCATTTTGCAATAACTCGCAAAATGGGTTCCCAGTCAGTATAAGCCCCGAACTGATGCGAATCTGCCATACCAACCGCGCCCCCATATCTTGCTTCGCAAGAAGCAATGGGGGCCAGTTAAATCAGCTTCCGGCTATGGAAGCGGATACAGCCGAATGTCGTCAACGTACAATGTACCACTGGCACCATTGCCATCAATCCCAATAGCCAGCTTCGTGACATTCTGCAGGTTAGCGCCTAACGATGCAAGGTCGATATTCCACCGCTTCCATTCTACTTTCGCTATGTCACCCGCATCACCGTCATAGACCACCTTGGTGCCGTCGATCTTCACATACAACTGACCGGTGTTGCCCTCAGCGCCGTGGAAGTACAGCACGAATGTCGCAGCGCCGGCTTGCGTCCAATTCTGCCCAACAGCAAAAGTGCGTTCGGCCTCTGAGTATGCTGCGCCGCCGGTATTGCTGTAGAAGAACGGCATCGCCTGCTTATCACCGTGAACGATAGTTTGCTCGGTGAAAGGAGGATTATCATGGCCAACGATAGAGCCGTTTGTCGCGACACCGTATCCGTCTATCCACACATTAAATATCCTGTTGCTGTTGGGGTCACCGGGGTCAAGGTCATTGTAGCTCTCAATATCGTCCACGACAAAATATTCTTGCGCCCTAAAGTCCCAGAGCCTGCCTTGCCAGGTTGCGGGGGTCTCGGCTTCATTGACCTCATCGACCCGCCAGTAGTAAGTCTTGCCTAAATCGAGCGATAAGGGACCATAGCTGGTCTCAGTCACGGTAGTAGCGGCGGCAGTACCGTCTATCACGGCTTGCTGGTCGGTGCTGAAGTACACATCGTGCTTAGCTCCTTCTCTTCCCGCCGCCCAGTTAAGGACCACATCCAGGTCCACACCTGTTGCCCCGGAATCCGGGTAGGGATTTCTTGCATGCACAGGTATTTGGAGGAAGCGAACCTCACTGAGACCATATTGATTCAGGATGCCTCCCCAGTTGCTGTTAACCGTGAGCCTGACGTGCTTTACTCCTACACCACCGAAATCAACAGTGGTATTGTGTGCATAATCGGACTCACCAAGCGCCTGGGCAAACTCGTGTGTAGTACCCAGTGTCGTATAGTCGGTGCCGTTGACCGAGTACTCGATGGTAACATCTTTGAACCCGAAGCCAATCATAGGCTCCAAGAATTCATTAGAGTTCCATACCCACAGCTGGTGCAGCTTATAAACGTTGTCGAACTGAAATTCGATCCAGGTCGGCTGCGGCCCTGCAATATCGCTCAGCCACATATTATCGTCGCCTACTTTATCGTGCAGTAAGCCACTGTCATCCAGTCCCGAGCCGTTGACGGTATTTTCAGGCCCTTTAGCTAAAGCGCTGCTGGAAGCTGTGGCAATTATGTTCTCAATGGGATAACCAAATGGCTCGGTCGTGAAACTCCAGACATTGCCTTCGTGTACGGCATAGTCAGGTGCGCCATTGACCTCATCGACGCGCCAGTAGTAAGTCGTGCCCCAATCAAGGCGTTGGGGAGGAGTATAGCTATCGGCACTCTGGGTGGTGCCGCCGATGCCGTCGTTGACGTCGTTAAAGTTCTCACCAAGGTAAACTTTGTGCCCATTGATTGGGGGCACGTAAATTCCCGGCGTCCAGCCAAGGACCACATCTCGCGGCACGTATGTCGCCTCATCAGCAGGGGAGGGCTCTTTGGCTATTCCCGGCGGTTCTCTGAAACCCAACGCATAGTTAATCGCCGCTTCAAGCAGTGCAAAAGTGTTCTCATTCCATAGAGGGTACGAACGGTAATCAAAGCCGAAACAAACGCGGGTATCCGCTGCAATCTGAGGGGTGCCATCTGCCGGGGCTACAGGCAGCCTAGCTCCCTTTTCGTAAACAAAAATAACATCGCCAGTCTGGGCTGTTGCAATGACGGTGGCCTCGTCGCCTGCGATGCCGTTGGCAAGACGGGCCGTGCCGAGAGAACCGGTAATGCTGGTGAGAACGGTCACGGTCCCGCTGAGACCTGCGGCCAGATAATGCTCGGGATTGACAATCGTTATATCTGTAGATGTCACATCGGTTCCTGCGCCACCACCGTGTGTCAAACCCATTTCATCCCAGCCCCACGGCTCGCCAGCGACAATCGGAACTTCTATTTCGTTGATTTTACTGTGAATGCTGCCGGAACCGCACGACTCGGAAATAAAGACCACATCCGCGGCAGCAGCGGCAGCTTCCATGGCTGCTTCACTCTCACCGTCATCCATATACGTTACCGTCTGCCCAAGGGCTTCCAAGAAGGCTTTAAGGGCATCGTCCCCTGGCATGTGGGCGGGGTCCAATGAGGAGATAAACAAAATATCGGCCCCCATGGTTGCAGTGGCTGAAAGACTAAGTACTACCACCAAACAGAGTAAGCATCTCACAAATTTTTTTTCCAACATAATTTTTTCCTCCAAATAAAGTTTCCTGTTCCCAAACTAAGAATTCTTAAGAAAAACATCACCACAAAAACCGGCAGAAATCAATTCTTCGGACATAGTAATCCTCCTTCAAACAAAACGACCGATTCATCCTTCGTAGTAAGACTACTACGGAGAACGGATAAAAACTCCCACCTTCACTAAATTTCCTGCCTGCCCTGGATAATTTTTTGCGACTCGATTCTACCTCCTTCCTTAAAAGCCTGATATGAGTCATTAATTGAAATGTAGAAATCTTGACTCTGCGGCACTCCACAGGATGGCCAAGCCCAAAAATTCCTATACAGCTCTGCGCCTCGCATAATGACTCCTCCTTAATCGAAAAACTGCAAAGATCCCACAGGTCAGAGGAGCAAAATCCACAGATACCCGCCTGCGCGTACACAAATTTCACCAATTCTACTTATACTGGATTAGCCACCTTCCTGTCAAGGAAAATTTATGCAAAACTGCAATCGGTCAGTTACGGGTGGGTTAATTCTCCGTTGCTGATTAGACTTGAATGGGAGTCAAACCCCTGTTTTCAGCACCGAGATCTGGTTTTCCCGCCTTTTCTTTGTATTCTTGCGAAATGGGCAGAATGGGGGCTGTTCATAGAGGTGCTGATGAAGAGAAAAGGTCAGCGACCCCTTAACAAATAGTTCAAATCCGCGTTTTGTAAGTGTTTGTGAATAAATGGTTTATACTTGTCAAATAAGGACTTATGATGCTGACCGAAGCGTAACCGAAGCCTAAACGTGCAGGTCTGTTGCAAATTCTGTTGCAAATCGTTGGCTCGGATTAATCCACCATATACTTCAAGTCAGTCCTAATATGTAATTGTAGTTTTTGGACCGCACTTAGGTCATGAAGGGCTAATACGGAGTGGTCGTAGGTTCGAAACGCCCCCCGCTATGAAGACCTAGAGATAACTTCTTTATAGCAAGAAGTTATCTCTTTTTTTGTATGGGCGGATCAACCCGTTATGAACCTCCGACCCCTTTAGATAAGCCTCATTTTTAGACTTCAGATATCTTGGTCGGGGGCTCGAAGACATCCGGGGCACCAAGGCCGTGAAGATCGAAAAGCAGGCGGATGGCTTTGCTGCCAAAGAGCTTTGGAGCAACCCGGAGGTCGCCACGCAGTTCAACACGCCGGTGCTCAAGGACGGCCTGCTCTTCGGCCTCTCCAACCGCGGCAATCTCTTCTACATCAACGCTCAGACCGGCCAGACGGCCTGGACCGACACAATCCAGCGCGATCGCGGCGGTTTCGCGGCCATTCTCGACGCCGGCTCGGTTATCCTGGCCCTGCCCACCAACTCCGAACTAAGTAAGTTACCCAACAGCATCTCA
>JAUXAL010000005.1 GCA_030619925.1 Phycisphaerae bacterium
GAAAAATGCTTATACGTAAAGCGCGTACGCGCTTTACGTATGTGACATTTTAAAAAAACTCCAAGTTTAAGTACTAAAAACTCATGAACGGCCGAGCTGACTTGCGACTTCCAACGTCAGATTTCAGACATCGGACAACCGACATCTGACAGCTCGCAATTGACCTAATCTTTACTTGACGCCGAGTCTCCGCATGTGGTATACTACATATCAGCGATATTGGGGAAAGCCGTTTATCGCCCTGTTATACAAAAATGGGGGCAGGCCACGGCGAAAGAAAAGAGCTACATCGCCTTTATCTACCCTTTATCTGCCTCGACGCTCGTTGTGGTCCCCCCTGTGAGATGTTATCACCAGCCAACCCATTTAGATAGTTCTCGACATTAGTGTAGCCATTGCTAGCGGTACGAGCACCATCACCGGCATCACCAGGATCTAAGCCATGCTGAACTTCCCAATCATCAGGCATACCATCATGGTCAGTGTCTGTGGGAGCGGTTCCTGACCTCAACGCGGGCCAATCACTATCTATTATTGCTGTTGATGTTTTAACAGTTCCGGTGTTCTGGTAGTAGTCATTAATGGTGCGTTGATCCAATTCATCTCTAACAGGTGCAGTAGCTCCAACGTTCGCAAGTACTACCCTGGGTACGTCTTTTGCTGCATCAACAATCACTGGAACTGGAGAATCAGGCCACGGAGCACTTCTTTGATACTGCTTAGGAGCTGGGTTCCTATAGTTATATCCCATAATCTCCCACTCATCTTGGTTTGAGTTACGACGATGCGGGCCAAGGTTGTCTTCCACGTAGAGGAAGTTATCATCGTGCGCATAACCCTCGGGATTGATGTTTATTTCATAATTGTTATTCTTCTTCAGAGGGCCCGCCTTGAAATAGTTGCCGATCCAGTTGGCCTTAACACCATTTCCACGATTTCTCATATCTCCAGCGTAATTTGCCCAATTGTAAATTAAATTGTTTATAAAGTGGAATGGACCGTCAGCACTTGTTCTTGGGTTTCTCGCTTCAGAATTTGCCAGGTATGAGTGGTGCAGGGTGACCCTTCTTATTGTCTGCCCATAGCCCAGCTTAGCGCTGAAGAGAACTGTCTTACTCTGCTCTGTTTTATGACCGGGAAGATTATGTTTCAGACCCACTGATATACACCACTGAAATGTTACATTTTCTGCATTGTTCGAAATTGCTATACCTTCATCTTGACCCCAATAAACCGAACAGTGATCCACGATGATGTTACATGTGACATCGGAAGTTATATTCCCGCCGACAACGAAACCATCATAGGACGTATCTTGTGGTAGAGGCCCAGGACGAACCCTCAAGTGCCGAACAATCACATCATGGATTCCATATCTCAACCCAAAGGCGGCCCCTTTGAGTTGAATGCCATCTCCCGGCGCTGTTTGTCCTGCGATGGTCAAATACGAATTATCTTTATTCGGGTATAACTGAGATTGTAATACGATTGTTCCACTCACACGAAATACAACAATCCTTGGCCCGGTAGCCATTACTGCTGCTCGGAAAGAGCCAGGACCATCATCATTTCGATTTGTTACCTCTATGACTCGACCACCCCGGCCACCCTTGGCATACGCACCATAGCCTTCTGCACTTGGAAAGGCTTTAAGCGTCTGCGCTGTAGTCGGGCCACTGACGAGAACGAACGGTATTACACTCAGTATAAGAACAGCCCACTTCACAGGCATGGAAAGGCCAAACAGAACAGTCATTGCTAAAACCTCCTTTTATTCCTTGAGCATAGCCGTTCAAGGCGCGGCCCACGCCGGACGGTCAACCTACACGGCCCAGCCCCAATACGGCGGCGGCAGCGTGACTCATACTGGGCATTAACGACCAACTCGCATTGTTGCATAGTCCACCACAATATCCGGCCCATAAGGACAGTCGCGGTCAAAAGAAACGACATCGCAGACGTCTGACGACTCAATGCGGACGGTGAAGTCGTCGAGACGCGTGATAGCCGGTTCGGGCCCACCTTCACGGTAAGGAAAGATTACAACGAGAAAGTGATGCTGCGTGACCGGTGTGCGGTTGCTAATCCACAGGTTATGGGCAAACAGCGGCAGACTCCGATTCTTCAGCTCAGCCACTTCTTCCCATCCTTGGCGGTAGTCCTTTCTCGCAATTGGATTCACAAGTCCGTCCATGCCCTGCCTATCCACGAATGTCAGATCTTCCGGTACGGCGATATGAACCATCTTGACGCAGGTCTCTCCAATCTGATAGTCAAACTCGAATTTCTCAGGATTGAACTCTAAATTCGTCTCCGGGTAGAAATGATAAAGCCATTGGAATTTGCTTGGGTGGCCCTCGGCCACTTCGAGGTCATCAAAGAAGACAAAGTAGCGGTTCTTCACAAACAGGACATGTCTTAGAAAGCGTTTCAGGTAAGGTACTGTTTGATAGGCGCCAGTGGCGTCACCAACCCAGTAGACATAGCCATCGTCTTTTTTGAAGGCGCTGATGTGGCCTGCACGCTTGAGCTTGTTGCATAGTCTGTCCTGATACTGGCCGATGCCGTTGATTAGCACGGTATTATGACTCATGCTGTCATTGGCGTGCCGGTCCCTGTTCATTGTGGAACCACCGCCGTGGGCGATTGTCTGGCCGTAGGCGTAGATGTCAAATGCGTTCTCGCTCCAGAAGGAGTGGCTGTATCCGCCCGCCGGACGGCAGTGGAAGGTTATGCCGACGGCGTCCTTGTACGCCTGATAAGAGCTTGGCGGTTGTGAATCGGCTGTCACCCAGCCTGCTATCTTGAACAGTTTTGTGTACTCGTCCTCGAGTTCCAGTTCGGGCCTTTGGTAGTAAAAGGGCATCACATACTCTATCCAGTGATGAAACGTGAACGAATCGTAATCGCGACGATTCAGCACCCTCTTGCTGTTGTGGAAATTGGTGAGAAATCTACCGTCACCGACCATATAGGCCAGCCGTCGCATGTTGCCCATACGGCCTGCTGTCCAATCGGAATAATTAAACGCGCGATTACCCCAGGAACTGTGCTGCATTCCAACAGGGGTGATACGACAGAAGAAGTCCCCCAGCTCAGCCAGCAGTGGGTTTCTTTCCAGACCAAGCTCGGGGAAAGTGATATTGCAATAGCCTGCCGCATCCATTAGCCATTTCATTTTTCCGTTGCCATAGCCGGGGCCCTCATTCCACCCCTCATCGAGACCAAAACCATTGGTGACACCGATAAGGTAGTTGATTCCGAGATTAAGGCCCAGCTTGGCCGCGTCGCTGTGCTCGTAGATGGCAATGCAGCCTGGAATGGTAGTCATGAGATTTTCAAAAGGATGACTCGAGCAGAGCGTAGCCACGGATCCGATCCTCATCTTAGTGCCGTTATTGCGGTGCCAGGCAAAGCTGTTGATGGTGTGATCAATTCGCCAGTCGAGTGAGTTAATGATGACCTCTCGCTCAGCGCGTGTGAAGTCGTCCCACAGCCAGTCGAGCATCAAGCCGAAATACTCGGTCAGGTGTGTCTCCCATTTGTCGACAGCCCCGGCGCCTTCCGGTGAAGCGTAGCCGCCTTTGGGCCAGGAAGCCATCGTTAGCAGACGGTCTTTAACGCCGGCATATCTGGCTTCGCGCGTGAAGCGATAGGCAAAAGCCACATAGGTCATGTCACGCCCCATTTGCATGTAGGACAGCGGCTCTTTGTCGTCCGTCGGGAAGTCCTTCCACCAGCTTTTCTTCAGGGTAGATTCGGCTTTCGTGATAGCACTTTCGTAGATATCACGGCTCTCGGTGTCGGTGTTCATGAGAGCCTGAATTTCATCCCAATTTTCTGCATTGAAGCATAAGCGTGGGTGGCCACTAAGGAGCTTGCCGGGATCGGCAAGGGCTGAACGGTCCCACACGACCGCATCGCGTGCGATAATGAAGGAGCGTACCTCGCTCCAGGTCTCTTCGGATGTGCCCACATTGTAACCTACACGCCAGAACCACTCGCCACCGCTGCCCAGAGGGCCGATTGTATTATAGAAGTTGAACGGTGTATTCTCAACGTTGATCTGCGGATTGGCAAAATCCTCGGCTTTAGACACCTGGAAAGTGAATCTTTGCTGCGCAGGATAATCACTGCCCTGAGGAAACAGGTCCGGCACATAGGCCCAGCTAAAGCGCGGCGGGTTCAAGTGAACGGTCGTGCCGTCGGGGGGCCTAAACTTCACAAAGCGGGCGTAATATTCACGTGCGTTGTCGGGAAGTTTACATGCCGAATCGATAAAAGCCGGCGACTCCGCCGACGCCGCCCCGCTGCACGCCCCCGCCGAGAGGCGTCCTGCGGAGAAAACAGCCAACGCCATGAGCACAAGCAATGCTCTTTTAATTACAGCCGATACTGTCCTCCGCAAGTCCGCTTGGGGACGCCTTCCGGCGGAGTCCTTAGGACAGCGAAATACAGTCATAGTAAATTCCTTTCTCCGGTATTCAGCAATCAGTGACAAGCCCGCCGTGGGTTGGGCGGGCAAGCCCCCGTGCTTTTGGGCTTGGCCATCCTGCGGACTTGCGAAAGCAAGAACGGGAGGACATGTTCACCGTAATTATACTAATATTAGCTTGGAAATGCAATTCTATTCGGACGATCTCACTGTCGCCGGCCCATCATCGACTCTATCTCGGTCACCGCCTTCTTCATCTTCCGCATCTCAGTTATGCACGCCTTGTAGAGGCCTTCAGCCGCTTGCCGCGCCGTCCTTCGTGAAACCGTGTAAGGGTCATCCACAACTTGTCTTTCAACGGTCTTGACCCATCCCTGAGGAATTGCATCAATTCCACGGAGGGCACCAGCAAGACCACCGGCCACATAGGCTTTGCAGTCCGTGTCCCGACCGAGATTAACGGCGTAGATAATAGCCTCGCGCGGTTGTCCATCCGCCATAAGGAAGCATGCCAGGCCCCCGGAGAGAACCTCCACGGCGTTAGATATGCGCTTACCTTCGTAGCGTTTCTCGTAGAGGGGGCGCAGCTCCTTCCAGTCTTTTGCCTTCTTGGCCCAGCCAAGTCCCTGTTCCACCTCCCTACGAGGCTCCGGCGGTAGCTGCGCTAAAGCGGTATCAATCACTGAATCGACCGTTGCGCCGGGCCGGAGAGCCTCAGCCGTTGCCGCGGCGATTGCCGCACACACTTCAAGGGCATAGTTGCCTGGCCGACCCTTAACGTCCTTGATGCGTCCCAGTGATAGAGCATCTCGAGCAGCCTCATCCGGGCGGCAGGCATTGACCATCCCGATAGGCATAATCATTTTGCTCGTCCCAATAAAGGCCGGCCACGCCGCATAACGTCCTACCTCCCAAGGAGGCAAACCTATCTTCAGCAGGTTGTAGATGACCTGATCCTGTGGGCCCAGCAGGTAGCCGAACTTATCCGGTTCGACCTGTTCAATCCAGGTTCGGGCAAGGTCTTCGATCGTAATCCTGCCACCCTTTTTCAGAATGGCGCTTGTACACAAGCGATGGCGTTCAAAACCATCCTCGGTCATCCCGGGCGGGCGATGGTGCGCGTGCCTTGTCCAGTCCGGCCCGAAACGCTGTGGGCGGCGCGACGTCTTCTTGTCTTGAGGGAGAAGCTTATCAACGAGGCCGTAGCGTTCCTCAATCTGCCGCCAGCTCAGGCCCTCTGTGACGTCCCCCATCGAGTTCGCAATAGTCCCTGCCGCTTCACAGCCGTAAATGCGGGAGAAGAGTTGCCCGTGGGCGTCTTTCTTGTTGAAAGCGGCATTTGACTCCGAGTCGCTCGCCCTTGCACAGACCCGCCCGCAGGCAGCGACTGCACAGAACGTAAACGCTAATGTCGTGGCCTTTAGTGCTGAATTCTTCCTCATATTAATCTCCTTATCACAACTAAGCTTCACAATTTCATCAGGATACCAAATCTACCCGACAAGTGCATCAATTAGCCTTTGGAATTAATTCAAAATATGCTAAAATCCGGTCAATATATAGTTGTTGGATTCTCTCCGTAAGTCCACTTGGGGACTTACGGAGGACAAACCAAGCCCGCCGTGGGTTGGGCGGGCAAGTAAGGAGAATTATGATATGACCCTGCATTATCATACCCGGCGTGAATTCCTGAAGGCCGTTGGTCTTGGATCAGTTGTGGCAGCGCTGACTGGGTGTTTTTACGCCGCCCGGCGGGTTCGAAAGCCGCATATCGCGATGTTCCTTTCCGATGACCACGGTCCGGAGTTTGCCGGCTGCTATGGCAACAAGGCCATCCAGACTCCCAATATCGATGCACTGGCCAAACAAGGAATGCATTTTACCAACATGTTCGCCGCTTCGCCCACTTGTGCACCCTCTCGCTCGGTGATCTATACCGGCCTCTACCCCGCCCGCAACGGCGCGATGGCTAACCACAGCGTTTGCAAACCGGGCATCAAGTCGCTGCCGTCGTACCTCAAGATGTTAGGCTATCGCGTGGTGCTGGCTAACAAAACCCACATCAAGCCCAAAGAGGTCTTCGACTTTGAATACCTCAAGGCCACCCTGCCCCGCGACCCGACACAACCACGCCGCTACCGCCAAGAAGGGTTGGACACCAGGGTTGTCGACCAGTTCCTTGCCGCTCATGCCAGGGACAATCCCGAACAGCCGTTGTGCATAATCCTCGCTGACAACAGCCCACACGTGACCTGGGAATACAACAAGACCTATGACCCCGCCAAACTGCCCGTCCCGCCGTACATGGTTGATACAGCCAAGACGCGCATAGGCCTGGCGAATTACTACCAGGACATTACCACGATGGACAAACGCGTCGGTGACGTGATGATTTCATTGAAGAAATACGGTTATGAGGACAACACGCTATTTATCTATACGTCCGACCAGGGACCCGAATGGCCGCACTGTAAGTGGACCGTGTATGACACCGGCCTGCGCACGCCGTTCATCGTTCGCTGGCCCGGCAAGGTCAAGCCTGGGGCGATTTGTGACGCGATGGTGTCCTTCGTCGACATCACGCCCACGTTTATCGACATCGCGGGTGGCCCGCCGAAAGCGGGCCTGATCAAGGCCGGCGCTGCCGGCCCGCCGCGAGACCTTGATGGTCGCAGCTTCCAGGATGTGCTGCTCGGCAAAGCCAAAGCGTTCCGCGATAAGATTTTCGCCAGCCACACCGGTGATGGAACGATGAACGTCTTTCCGCAGAGGTGCGTCCGGAGCAAGCGATACAAGTATGTACTCAACCTTCGACCGGAGAATACGTGGACGACACACTTTACAAAAGTCCCAGGTATCCCAAACAGCCACAAGGATATCTGGGACAGCTGGATCGAAAAAGCCAAGACCGACACCGAAACAGCAAAGCTGCTCGACATTATTCAGCATCATCCGGCTGAGGAACTGTACGACGTGAAGACCGATCCGTATGAGCTCAACAATATCGCAGACAAGCCCGAGTTCAAACTAATCCTCGAGAAGATGCGGGACGATCTGAAGCAGTGGCTGGCCAGGCAGGGCGACACGGCAGCAGGTAGGGTGCGATGAAATCGCACCGATAATATACGAATATGGAAATGGTGCGAAATATCGCACCCTACGTGCTCATAGGCATATCGGGGTCGTAGTGTTTCTGTATTGAATTTCAAAGACAGACATGATATTCTGTTGGAAATGAGGCTCAGCGGCGTAGCTGAGCGGGAACTCGACCCTGGATGCTCGGTTCTCGATTCTCGACGAGTATCGAGTATCCAGCATCGAGTATCGAGTCTGAACTGAAACAGGAGGAATCCATCATGCGCAAAACACGAGCCGCCGTCGTCTCTCTTGGTACGCTTGCCGTCCTTTTTGGAGTTCTATCGCGCCTGAATCCGACTCTCGCCCGCCGTACGTCTGGCGGGCAAGCCCAAGTCGAGCGCTTTGAGCCTCGTGAGGGAGACGCAATCGAGGTGTGGCGGATTACGAATGACCCGACCGTCCGGGACCACGCCAACTACCATAACACGCAATGCTGGAGCCCCGATGGGCGTTACCTGTGCTTTACACACTACGCCGCCAATGAGCAAGAGTTCGGAGCGACGTCGGCAGCGGAAGTGCACCTCTACGACCTGCACCGGGACAAGGACATCAAGGTCGACAACGGCACCAATCCCCGCTGGGCGAACCATCGCAACTGGCTCTTTTACGTGCGTTCCCAACCCAAGGACGGTCCACGTCATGACAGGGCAGCGCAGGTAATGTGGAAGGACGTTGAAACCGGACAGTCGACACGAATCTGCTCCGGCGTCGGAATGCTGAAATACACCGACTGCGACGACCGCTGGCTGTACGGAATGCGGGAACTCACAGACAGACAACGCAAGCCGATTCGCATACCGATTGAAGCAGACGCGACCGTAGAGACGCTGCCCGGCAATTGGCAGGTCGGGTACAACTCCTTGATGGTGAACCCCGGACATCCGATGATCGTTTCCCGGGACCATAACTACAGAGACTACTACTATGCCACCGAAGGAACTCGCGACATCCCGTTCGTGGCCCGTCACTTCTTCGACCATGACCTGGCCGGGGAAAACCGCACCACACCGTTTCCCGTCATGGAAGGATCTCACTTCTCTTGGGCGGGAGACGGCTCCTACTTCCTCCTGGGCAACGGCCAGATGCGCGGCAGGAAGTGGAACGAGCCTCTTCCAGGCAACATCCATTTTCTCGCGGCGATAAGTTGCGGTGACGTCAGCCCCTGCGGCCGGAGCGGGCGCTGGATCTGCGGGGATGCCGGCGTGGCGCAGATTCGGGTGGCGGACCTGCGGTCGGGCGATGGCTGGTCGGTCATGGAAACCAATTCGTTTCTCTGCTTTCCGACCGACCGGGACCACTCCGGACCCTACGACATCGACCTAAAGGGCAGCCCCGACGGGACGAAAATCGCCTTCATTTCCACCTATGACTTGAAGGATGGCCCTGTCGCCCGAATCACCCAAGATGCCGCCGGCGACCTGGTCCGCGTCGATTCTACGGAAGGATTCCCGCAGCGCGGAAGACTCATCAACGCCTCCGGCTTCGGGGGAGAAGTGCTGGGCTACCAACGCAAGACCGATACGACATTCGAAGGACTCAGCCGCGGACTGTACGGTACGTCCTCGAACGCCAGCCTTCGCAGGGGCCGGCCACTGACGTCCTTCGAAGCCATGTTGATCCCGGAGGAGTTGCGGAAAGGCCTGCCGCTGCCGCCCCGCGGGATCCGCAACGTGGTCAAAGACAAGGATTCGCCGCTGATGCTACAACGGTCGTCCGACCTCTACGTGGTCGTCGTCCGTCTGCCTGACCGTCCGCACCTGCGGCGAGCCGGAGAGGAGATCCAATTGATCCCCGGCGAAAACCACTGGGAGACGTACGGTTATCATGTATACAAGGATGGGACGAAGATCACCGGCAAGCCGCTTCGTCCCGGGACGTCGCTCGCGGCCATCACGGCAGGCACGTACACGGCGGTTGCTGTGGAATGGTCGGGACTTCAAAGCAAGCCGAGTTTGCCGCTGAAGATTCAGCACCGTGCAGCGCTGGAGGTCCTATCCGACAAACCCAGCGATTTCTCCTGGACTCGCGACCGTTATCTCGTGCAAGGCAAACAGGTATCGCAAGAGCAGGCCCGGCGTTCGCAGGAGGCCGTTAGGGAAACGGTCCACTTGCACGACGGGGTAATCCAGCGCACATGGTATCGTCGGGGAGAGGTCACCGAGAGACACGACTTGAATCTGGAAGGAAAGGCCGTCCGCCGGCTTTTCTATCGAGCAGGCAGGCTGCGCCGGCGCGAATACCACGACCGCTACGGCAACCATGTCAGCACCGAGTTGTTCGGCCCCGACGGTCACATCACAGAATCGGTCCAGCACGGATCGCGGCCCAGGCATTGGTGGTACGAGCACGGCGTCCCGGTAAAATACTCCCGCGGCTTCCAGACCTATGTCACAGACGGGACGCGCTGGACACAAGCAAAATGAGTGCTGATATAATATTAGCTTTTAATGTTCTCTGCCAATTATAACTGACCTCGTTTTCGCTCTTCTCCGGCAGCTCTCGCAGCCGCAGGTACCTACGCGCCTTAGGTGCGAAACCCCAGCGAGGTTTTTAGTCTCAATCAATTTCGCTCCTTTCGTTTTCATCTTGCGCAAAGCCAGCTTCGCCTCTCCCCTGTTATGCGAACCTAAGGCGTCAACTACAACCCTTACATTCTTGCCTCGCTGCAGCAGCCCCAATGCCGTCGCCTTGACAGCATCTTCAGTACAAGCACCAATCAAAATAAACTCATCAGCCTGCACTTCGCTCAGCAGTCTCTCTATTCGAGGCTCATCAAAAGGGTCAATGCAGCGCTTGTGCAGAATAACCTGCCTGTGCGCCCGCAACAAATCCGCCGGCAAAGCATTTTTGTCGTCGGCCGGAAAACTCGCCCGATTGCTCAGCAATGTGTACCCTATCTTTTTTTGTCCATCTGTGCCATCGATGCAATAGCCAACCGCATCTTCACAGCCGTTATGGTTGCGGTAAACCTCAGCAGTTGAGATTATTAAGACATTCTCACGCCTGGCCCAGGCCATCACCCTGCGAATATTGGCCAGAACCTCTGCATGATTCCTTATGCATGCATTACCCCCAGCGAGTAAGAAGTCTCTTTGTGTATCGATGTCCACCAGGAGGCGCCTAAGCTGTTTTTCAAACGATTGTATAGTCATTTTTGAGATCTCCCGTCACCACACTCACGTCCGAGATATCCCAAGTGGCACTTCTTCGTATGTATGCCCACCTAAAAGTGCCATCTTATATCTCGCATGTAACGTTCTTTCTGGCTTTCTATTCAGAATCAAGGACATCAGAAGTCAGAGGTCAGAGGTCAGAGGTCAGAAGTCAGAGGTCGGATTTTCTTCTGTTTTCTGTCTTCTGTTTTCTGTCTTCTGTTTTCTGTCTTCTGTTTTCTGTCTTCTGTTTTCTGTCTTCTTTTCTCTGATCATCCAGGCGAAAAGCGATTTTCCGGCAGATTTTTGGTATAATACGGTTTGAAGTAAACCCGCCAGACGCAAGGCGGGTAAACGCATTCGTGTCTTTGCCGTAAGGCATCCTGTGGACTGCGCGAAAGCTGCGATGTCACGCGTATGGCGGGCTGGCCAACAACTATCATGGCAAGGATTTGAAATTGACAGATATGGACTTGAAGGAAATTAGTTAAAAGTGCCTAAAGTTATGGATTATTTTTTACTTTAGCTCACTTTAGGCACTTTAGTTCACTTGATATTGCCACCGGGAAACGATTATTCCTCACGCAGCATAAAAGAACGGCAGGGGCTGAAAAACACCTGCCGTTCGGAGGAAAATTATGTGTAGAAAACTATTAACGTATCGGCAGATGTCGTTCTTAAACTTGAACCTTTCTCAAGACAGCTGAAGAAATCAGAAGTCAGAAATCAGAAGAAAATCTGACCTCTGTCATCTGTCCTCTGTACTTGGCTGTGCCGGTTCGTTGTACTACTTGTTTTCTTCCTTTTTTCCGCCTAACAATCCGCCAAGGCCATCGAGGAGGTCTTTGGGCTTCTTCAGGACATCTTTGAGCTCTTCGGGGACCTTGTCTGCGAGTTTGTCGCCAAGATGCTTGTCGAGTTGCTTGTCAATTTCTTCGGAGAGTCTTTCCTGGCCCGCCTTTACGAGTGCTTCCTTGATACTGCCCTGCAGACCTTTGACATCGAATGCGAGCCGCGGCTCACTGACCGGGCCGACCACGCGTATAGTGGTCTTGAGGTCCTTGAGGACCTTAAATGCCTCTGAAGTTGTCCTGCCGCCGAGACCAAGGATCCCGTCGCCCTGGGCCGTTGCTTGCATGTTCTGTATGTTGACGTCAACTGTAATATCAACGAAATCGGCTGTAATTTGGCCGTTGAATTGACCGGAAGCAACACCTGATTCGAAAGCCAGGCCGGCGCCACTGCTGAGGCTGGACTGCAATGTACTCAAGTCCAGACCGCTGAAGGCTCCTGTGACCTGTGGTGGTTTGCCTGGGGCCGAATAGTCAAACGTGACGTTGACGCGCATGGGCGTATCGTTCGACTTAATCTCAAGCCTGATAGGCAGGCCGGCGCTTTGCGGGGCGTCATTTATATTTTGCAGCGTGATTGTGCTGTTGCCGAACGCCAGTGAAGGTATTTCGACCTTCTCGAGCAGCACGTTCTTTGCGAGGAATCGCGGCGACGGCGGCGCATCAGACCGTGCCAGGAGATAATCGAGATATTTGATGACCGGCTGTTCTTTGGCGGCAGCGGCCTGCTCTTCTGACTTTGGCAGCCATTTTCCGACCTTCTGGAGCCATTCCCTCACGGCCTTGGCATTTTCGAGGTATTTTTCCAGCTTGCCGATGTCAGATACGGTCACCTTGAAATCGCATGGGTCGAAAACCTCGGGCCCCTGGGGGGGGATTTCAGCCACTTTGCCGGGGGTCTGGCGCCTCTGGTTGAACTGAACGTTTGAGACCAGCACCCGGTCGACAACAACTCTGCCCAACAGCAGATTGTAAACGCTTGCGTCGGCGGCGATTTTGTCTATGGCGACCTGGTTATTCTGCGGGTTCCGTGCGTCGGTGACTTGTATGCCGGATGCCGACGCATCGCCGGTCAGGGCAGAGAGCTTGAGCGTCTCAAGGTTGACTTCCGCACCGTTGGCTTTGGTGAGCCTTGCCACGGCGTAGTCTCTGACCTTGGTATCTTTCAGAAGCGATGCCACAACGCCGCAGGTTACCAGCAAAATCACTGCAAGGGCGACGCCTGCTTTGCGAACGATTTTCGCCTTGGCGCTGAAGAGCGCCTTAGCATCCTTGGTGCGTTTGCCGACGAGTATGCGGTCCAAAATGCGGACCCAACGGTTGGAATACCATTTCTTGAATTGTTCCGAGCCCTCTTCGAGTTTGAGCAGCTTACGACGAAAGCCGATGACGGATCGCGCCAAAAGCAAGCCGCCTGCAGCGCCAACGATGGGGCCGGAAACAACAGCTCCGGTCACCGCGTACCTGCCGAAATCTGTTATGCCTATGACCGGTATCGCCGCCAGCAGCTTCAGCAAAGGTGCCAGGTAGCTCTCCACTGCGGCCCCGATATGATACAAGACAGGTGCCGCCCCGAAGCAAACGGCCTTACCCAACCCCGCTGAAATCAGGAAAATCCCAATGTGGATATTCAAAATAAATATCAGTGCTATTGCGATTACGTGGATGCCGGACCAGGCCGGTATCAGGCCGAACGTAAAGCCGAGCATAACCGAAAGAAAGATAATGACCGGAGACACCCCGCCGCGGAGAATCGCAAGATACTTACGGATCGGTTTTGGAATTGGAATAAACATATTACTGCCTTTCCCTCAACTCTATTATCAACTCCATTTCACGGATTTATCCGCCAGACGGACGGCGGATTTATGTCAATCGGAATTTCTCAAATACGCTTCTTTGCAACCCTGGCTGGGCGCAGAGGCGACTGCACTCTTAAACCTTCCGATACACTATAATACCAAACATACTCTGGAACTTCTACTGTTCTTTACGGTTATCTAATTTTCCCGATCGCCTGATTCCCTGATTGCCCGATTTCCTGTTTCCCTGGGTCACCTCCGAGGGGCTTGATCTGATGTGAAGCCCTCTCTTCGATAGAAGAGAGAGAGGACCGATGAAGTTAAAGCTCACCCTAACTGTCTCACCCCTCGCCTTGCCCGCCCAACCCACGGCGGGCTTGCCCACCTATGAAGAGCGACAAGTTTTGCGCCGATGTTGTCGCGGCTCTATCAGTACTCTGCCACGACACATGCGTTGATTTGAAACCGGGGCACCGACACGCGCCAGCCGTCGCTGGTCTTCTCGAACGGCAGTTCTCGACCACTGACAGCTTCCAGAACCCGGGTCGGTTGCCCTAAGGTTCGGGCAGCAAAGGTAATTGTTACGTTCGTGCACGGGCTCGGCTGTGATGTGCCTTCGTTGAGTGCGGGATTTGGCTCACGCGTTGATCGGAACCAGCCCCACGTGTTCGCCAGGGCGACGACGATGCGTTTCTCGTCGTGTTGCTCGAAACACACCGCGTGCATCGCTTGCGGGCCATTTATTTTGACCGGCGGTTCCCCAGCGCGCCGCTGAATCTCCGAGGCCACTTGTCTCATCAGACCAGGCTTGCGAGTCTTGGTGTGCCAACCTGCGCGGGGGTCAAGTCGAACAATGTGTCCGCCGCGCCTTTCAAACTCTTGCACCACCTGCTTCTGCTGCTCGGTCAATTCGTCCGGCCATGGAAGGACCAACAGCCGTGTTCGTGGGTCGAGCGCGCCGGACAGCGTCAAGTCGCTGATAGTCACCCAAGGGGCGTGCGCCTCCTTAAGCACCTGGTAGGCACCCAAAGCCGGCGCGAACACCTCGCGCCACATCAGTTTTCGGTCGGCCAGCCGAGCGTTTCTGGAACGTTCGCTGATGTGCAGCCCCGCCCACGGAATCGGCCGGGCGTAGGCCAGATATGGCGATACCTTTTTGCCCATTGCGAAACTGGACGAGAAGATCGCGGCGTTGCTCGCACCGTCAGTTTCGAGGTCGCGAATGTACATGTTCATAGCAGCGACGCAACCATAAGTCACGGCGGCGGCAGCCGAATAGAGTGCCTTTTCTTCGCTGCGGATGAACGGAATCCACATCAGTGGCGGGCGACCTTGCGACCCGTCCCGCACGACCGACCAGCCCAGCGCAAGTTGATGGTCAAATGCCGGTTCGGCAAAGTCCGGCTCGTTGCGCATGACAGATACGTTGTGGCCGAACGGCTTGTGGAACTCGGTCCCCGAAGTATCCGATATCGCCAGCAGGTGGTAATCGATGTGTGGCGAAAAGAAGTTGGGGTACTGCGAGCTTTTCACGCAGAAAAAGACGTCGGGATGTTTTGCTCGGACTGCGGCACGCCATTCCAGGAACGCTTCGACCATCGACCGATTCACGAATTCCACTGCCTCCAGATATTCCGCCGAACTGGCCGGGGCGAGATAGTCCATCTCACGACCCATCTGCTGCCGGAACCTCTCGAGGCAATACCGGCATGTGCAGATGTCGGGCATGTGCCGATTGTCGAAGTAAATGCCGTCAATGCCGTGGTCAGCCAACTCAATCAGACGCGTTTTGATGTATTGCCGGTAGGGAGAGTTCAGGCAAAGGACAAACACCGTCTTGGTCTTGCCCCGCGGCTCCAGAAACGGCGAGCCGTCGGGCAGCTTGCATACCCAGTCGGGATGCTCCCGCTGCATGGCCGCGTCGGACATGTGGCGGTGGTAAGCGATTACCTTCATGCCCTGGCCGTGGACTGCATCCGAAATCTCCCTCGCAAACTCCCTATCACCTATCAGCGGGTGAATTTCCCCCACTTTGCTCTGCCACCATGCTCCTTCGTCCCGGGTAAGATAAATTCGCGTCAGTACCTCGGCACCCATGTTAGTAATGACGCGGGCGTGTCCTTCGGGAGTCAGCTTCAGCGCGAGCTGGATGCCATGTTCACTGTGCGCCTGGACCCGGTTGGCCTCAAACCAGCTGGGCAGACGAAACGGGTCTTGTTCCGCCGCCGCGCTCGAACCGGCAAGCACCAGAAACATGATAAACAATGGACTAAGATATGTCGTGGCGGCTCTTGAAACGGATACCAAAAAATGACGAGGGATTTGTGAACTGTGGTAAATACGGTCATGTTTCCCATTTGAGTGACAGAAACTATGTAACGGGAGCCTCGCGAGCTCGTTACAATGCGTGCTTGTTTGATTAAAACCACAATAATATTTATTACAGGAAACCATCATGGACAAGTATATTGGATTCGATATAGATAGCAAGAAAACAGCGGTGTGTTTTTTATGAAAAACACCACATCGGCGATTCGCCAATGACTAAAGTATGTTTTTGCGCCACTCGCCTTGCCCGGAAAACATAACACAGCCGGCCCCTTGCTCGACAACGGCTGTTTCATACTCGTATCCGTTTCACGAGTAACACGAGTACGGGTATCGGGATGATGGTGGGTAAGAAAAGCAATACATCCTGTTAGGAATAGAATGACAAAGTCTTTGATTACAACTGTATTTTTCGTTAGAATATGACAAAGTCACTCGTAAACGCAAAAGTGAAGATTTGGAGCGAAAGTTGTAGGGGCGGTTCGCGAACCGCCCGGACTAACGCAGCTGAGCAGGTATGAATGCCAATTCCCAGGAGAGCTGACATGACGGCTATGCACAATCGTCGTGATTTTTTGAAGAAATGTGCATCACTCGCAGCAGGCCCAGCAGCGCTGGGCAGGATCATACCCGCCTTCGGCGGGTCTCTGCTGTCGAATCGGACTTTAGAGCTGAGTATCAGTACCGAGCGCCCCAACTTCATCGTGATAATGGCCGATGACCTTTCGGCGAGGGAGTTTAGCTGCTACGGCAATACGGAACACCACACACCCAATATAGACAAACTGGCCGAAACCGGCGTGATGTTCAAGACCTGCTGGTGTACGCCCATATGCAGCCCCACGCGAGCGGAGATTATGACCGGACGATACGGTTTCCGTACTGGCTGGTACCATAACAATATGAAACCCGGAGCCGGCCAGAAGGGATATAATCTGTCCGAAGACAATCTTATTTTCGCGCAGGTACTGAAAAAGGCCGGATACGCAACCGCTATCTGCGGTAAGTGGCAGTTGCGCGGCACCGAGACCCAGTATGGATTCGACGAATGGTGTATGTGGAGAGCGACCGAAGAATTCAATGGTCCTATCGAGCCACCGGAAGGCAATCTTCCCGGGCGAGCCGCGCGATACTGGCACCCGGCCATTGTCCGCAACGGTGAGCAAATGGACACAGACGATGATGACTACGGCCCGGATATCTTCACCGATTTCTCGCTTGATTTTGCCCGAAGGCACAAGGACGGGCCCTTCTTGGTTTACTATCCGATGGTTCTGATTCACAAGACCTGGGATTTCGATAATGAGCGTATGGGTTATGTCGCACCGCCACAGCTCGACGAGAACGGCCAAAAGACCGGCAATAAAGGCCAGCCGTCCCTGAAGGGCAATGTGGAATATATGGACCATCTCATAGGCAGGGTTGCCAAGGGTCTTGAGGACATGGGCATTCGCGACAACACAGTTATAATGGTCCTCGGGGACAATGGGACCAGCGGTTATGGCAAAGGAAAGACCGACCAGGAAAAAGGTCCCCGTGTCCCGGGTGTTGTCAATTGCCCCGGAATCGTCGAGGCCATTGGTCCGTCCGATGCGATTGTAGATTTCTCCGACATTATGGCAACACTGCTGGACATGGCTGGGACCAAACTGCCAAACGGATATGTCATCGACGGACACAGCTTCGCGCCGATTCTGCGCCGAGAGAAACAGCAGACCCGCGAGTGGATTTTCAGTTACCTCAAAGCGGCCTGGTTCCTTCGTGACCAGCGATGGCTGCTGGACGGTAACGGACGGTTCTGGGACTGCGGTGACCTCCGCGCCGAACAGGGTTACGTCGATGTAACAAATTCGCAGGACCCTGAAGTTCTGGCAGCGCGTCAGCGTTTCGAGCAGATCCTTGAGGACCTTCCTGCGCCGACGATATGAGAAAACACAAAGCCAAAAGAGTAGCGAAGCAGCAGAAACTTGTCTGACGACAGTCAAGATTCCATTTGCGGATTAGGCTTTGGGCTCCTCCAACGGTCTACACACGATTGAGTGAGAAGTAAGGGGCTACAGAAAGAGGTACGTAAAAAGCTCGCCCCGTTAGAAGTAAGGCTCCCTGGGGGGCCTGCCAGACTCTCGCTGCGGACTTCTAACGGGGCTCGAGCCTTTTCCTTGATTCTTAGCTTCAGAAGGGGTATACTTATTTTTAGACTTTGAATCCCGCTTCACAACAAATTGGAGTATCGTCGTGAACAAGCAAAAAGGTTTCACTCTGATAGAACTTCTGGTGGTAATCGCTATCATTGCGCTATTGATGTCGATATTGATGCCGGCACTGCAACGGGTAAAGAAGCAGGCAAGGGCAGTTGCCTGTCAGTCGAACCTGAAACAATGGGGCGCTGTTTTTTTTATGTATACAGAGGATCGCAACGGGTATTTCATGTCAGGCTGGGAGAGCGGTGGTTTTGAGGAGAACTGGGTAGGGGCGACTCTGCCGTACTACAACGAGACAAAGATACGGCTTTGCCCAACGGCGACGAAGCCAACAAGCGAGGGGCAGCGGCATCCATTTGCAGCCTGGGTCTATAACCATTCCGAAGCAGGATTAATAGTAGGCAGCTATGGGCTAAATAACTGGGTTCTCGACCCTCCGGGTGAATGGGACAAATATGTGACCGAAAAATTCTGGCGGCATCCGAATGTCCGAGGCCCAGCCAATATACCGGTGTTTGCCGATTGCAGATGGAGGGCAAGCAGTCCGGATTACAGGGACTCACCTCCTGAATTTGCCGATGCGCCATATGTACCAGGGCCTGGCATTAGAATGCAGCGTTTCTGCCTCGACCGACATGAGGGACAGGAGAACTACCTTTTTATGGATTGGTCAGTCAGGCAAGCAGGACTTAAGGAGCTGTGGACGCTTAAGTGGCATCAACTGTTCGACACTGCAGGCCCCTGGACGAAAGCCGGCGGTGTTCAGGCGAACGACTGGCCAGATTGGATGAGAAGCTTCAAGGACTATTAGTGGTAAGGGCGGTTCGCGAACCGGGCGGTTTCATTTTCATAATCCTTTGTTAAAAGTGAGTTTGCGCTCATTTTGGGCTTTACAGAAATTGGGTTTGAATTGGGTTTGTTTTTTTGGACAGCGAAATCATCTTTTTTTCTGTAATCCTTTGTTATAAGTGAGTTTACATTCATTTTGGCTTTTCGGAAATTGGGTTTGATTGGCTTTGAATTGGGTTTGTTTTCACCAAGTGTCCAATTGCTTTTTTCTTCATAATTCATTATTATTATTGGGGTTACGTCCACTTGACTTTTTGGGAAATTGGGTTTGTTTTGCATAATTCGTTGCTCGATACTCGATTCTGGATTCTCGATTCTTAATACTCGATTCTGGATACTCGATACTGGATACTCGATACTGGATTCTCGATGGTTGTGATGGTTCATTGGTTAATTTAGTTAATATGGTTAATTTGGTTAAGTGGTTAATTGGTTATTGGGCTGGGCTTTCTAGCGGTTATCTTTTGCCTACTGGCGGTTTATGTTTGCCTGCTGGCAAACATGCGGGCATTTTAACATATTTTCAAACAAAAATCGACATAAAACGGCCAAAAAAGTGCTTTATAAGCACATAAATAGCGGTGCCTTAGGCACGTAAATAACAGGCGGCGGAAGACAGAAATTGTTTTTGCCGGCAAGTGCGGGGTTGGGTAGTCGTTAGTTGAAAGAATTATGGCCGGACACCTTTAATTCGCGCCCGTTTTCAAGCAGCAAGCGATGCTTTTTTTCTCAGGTGGTTTATCTCGCGCAAACAATAGAACGCAAGTATAACAGAGAATACGGTAAACACAATTCCCGGGATAAGTGTCCAATCACCAATACGCAAGTGTCGACCGACAAGAAGAACGAGAGCGAGTGAAGGCAGAAGCACTAATGCCTTGGAAGCTCTGCTGTAATTCACTCCCGGGAAAAGCAATAACCAAGGGAACTCATGCAATATCTCTCCCGCTCCATCGTAGATACGCTTCAGATGGGCAAGATAACTTAGGAAGAACAGGTATATAATGGTAGTAACCATCGGCGCGGCGAAAACAACCATCCCTACGTCAAACGGAACACCTAAAAGCAAGACTTCTCTCTGCGATTCACTAGCCTTCTCCATTAGTATGCGTTTACCCTCTTCCGGCGTCTCATCTGCAACCAACGACCACACGTACTTCAAATTGGGGAATAGTGACTCAGTTTTGTAAGGAGGGCTCACGACCACAGAAGATTCAACCAAATCCTTGAGAGTGCCTTGTCTCTCAAGCCAACTTTGTATTCTAGTTTCATCAACTTGACCTCCCTTCGATACGAAGTTTTTCTCAACAACAATGTGATAGTGACGCACTTTTGGCTCTTCAACAAAGAAGAACAGTATCAGTTTCACTCGGAACGTACCAATCCCATCACCAGTATGAACCGGCGGAGCCATTACAAGTTTCATACCCCCTATCTCACTATTCGCCGGTATATTCACATCTGGTACCTTTTCAACAAGAGCTGTTGCGATTTTCTCTGGCTCAATAAAAACACACTCAACACCGATATTGTCCGACAAGAAGTCTCGGTAGTCGCTGACTGTGCCGTTACGCAAAAGACTCCAAGCCCGCCCTTCATCAAAACCTGCCAAGAAGACCTCGTGCCCCATAGATTCTCGAGGAACCCCAAAACCAATCTTCTCAAATTCTCGTCTCATTGCCGAGTCGAATGCCTTTGAGTATATTCGTGCAAGATCTGTACCCTTCCCCGTTGCCTCAATGTTTTTGAGTGAGTCAGCGATGAATCGATCCAAACCGATTCGAGCAACTGCATTAAGTTCAGCCATTTCCGCGGAGTAGTCATTCTGCCCGGAAGGAGATAGATCAACCACGAAGACAGTGGCGCAAAGGAGCATGAGCATCCTGTGTATGGCTCGAAGTGTTTTGAGGCTTTCCTCCACAATAGACAATCTCCTCTCTTCATGCGTCGCTTTGTCCCGACTTGTAGTCATCATTCTGCACCTAACAATGATTATACAGTTTTATACGCCTCTGGCGTACTGTACAAAACTCACAATCCAGACTTACTTTTACTTTATAAAGAGTTCCCGTACGATTTTTTTAAACCATCCAAATACTCATTAATTTTCTCTGTAGCTGTTTTAAGCTCACTATTTCCAGATTTTATTTCTTGTTTTATGCTTTCATCAACTTTAGCTTTAAAATCAGGATCTAAGTTAGTTATATTCCAACCACCACCGCCTATCTCAGTACATTCAGGCCTCACACACGCAGAAATTAAATTGAAAATACTTGTTAACCAAGTTCTTCTTGCGATTTCATTAGGAGGATCAAGTTTATAATCAAGTTTCTCTAAAATTTCCCTCGTATTGATTCTATTACCAATGTTATCAGCTTTTACAAAACAATAGAATGCTATCTTTGTAAGATGTGTACACATTGATAACTTCAAATCAAGGGATAGACTTTCTTCAACTGTTCTAGGCATACTTGCTTCGACATGTTCTCCCTTGTTGCTTGAAGAGCCATATCTAGTAAAACTATTATCTAACATATCCATAAGGGCTTCAGTACGTTCTTTGATAATATGTGCAGCTTTTTCCATTTCTTTTGGAATTGAAGATATGAGATTACCAATATTGTTGCTTTGATAAAAAGTGTATAAAACAACTACTACGGCAAGAGCAATTGATAACAACGAACTCGCTAAGCTAAAATGCGACAAAGAATTAATATCTTTCGACAGCCACAAAGTTAGTGAAATTAGTGAAAGCAAGCTAAGAAACGCGATTATGCACCATAAATGATTTCTAAAAACATTTGTAAGATTAGAAAATATATTCTTTGTTTTTGTTAACTTTTCCATAATAATTCTCCGACATTTCCCATTTAGAAAATCTAGGCAAAGTCACCCATTTACTATATCCATTCCGGCTTGTTAATTGTCATCTTACTTTCGGCATTTCCCGTATTGTGGACACCCTCCGGCTCGATAAGAAGAACTTCATATCCTTCTTCAGACGCCGGTTTGTGCTCAACTCCTTTCGGTATGACGATCATTTCACCATCTGTCAATTCAACTATTTTATCTCTTAAATGCATTAGCATCTTGCCCTTCAAGATGATGAAGGTTTCATCGGTATCCGTGTGGCTATGCCAAACAAACTCACCTTTAAACTTGACGATCTTAAACTCGTAATTGTTCATTTTGGCAACAATTCGCATGGAATAATCTTCATCCGGAAGTTTCGAAAACTTATCCGCAAAATTGATCTTGGATGGTGTCATCATTCATTCCTCATAACATAATAATATACAACATTTATCTGCAGCTTATATGGCGGACTTCCTGTTGCCAATTTAGTCTGCCAGAAATAAAATGCGACATTCCCGCAGCAAATACAATAAATATAAAAGCTAATTCCGTCAACCAAATATTAACAACTAAACGACAACTCTCTCACCCTAAGCTGTAGCAAGTAAGCTTTGTCATGCGGGTTGGCGAGGCACCTCAATTCCCGCCAAATAATTTAGGAGTCCCTTAACGACCATCGGTAAGATATTATAAAAAAGCCCCCGCTCCATCCGGGGAGGATGAAAACAGGGGCGGCGTTCAATCAGTATGATTATAGACCTTTTTGTTGGTGACGTCAAGGGCGTTTTGCAGAATATTGAACTCTCTCGCGCTGTTAGCTTTTTGGATATCCAGGGTGTTTTGTCTCTTTCTGAGGAGAGCTACTAAGTGAGGACTGTGGTATCGGGGCGCGATTCAGCGAGGTTTCTCCGTTTCGTCCAGATATGGGAAGCGCTCCCAGCACCACCGCCAATCCTCGTTCATACCCGCGGCCGGCTGGAGCGTGGATATGGGTAAGTCTCCGATAAAGATCCTCCACGTTTCGCTATGGACCCACTTATATTTCTCCGCGTGGCCGTCGGCGAAGCCGAAAGTGGCCGACTTGCTGTGGAAAGTACCCAGCGCATCTACCCACCGATTGTCTATCCAGGGAGCGAAACTCCATCCGCCGTGATCATAGTTGAAGCTGGGGTTTTGGAATTCGCTTTCGACAAAGACATACTTAAGACTGGCGTGCGTGATCTCTTCCAGCTTCTTGGGAAAGTACTTGTAGCGGGCCTCCGTCCAGGAATGAAATCCTTTTCTGCCAGCCGACAGAACATCCGGGATGATGTAGCTGCGATACATCCGCTGGTGCTCCGGGGCACCCGTCTGGTACCGGTTGTCGCCCGGGCAATGGTACATCTCGTGGTCGTTTATGTAGGGATACATAGCTCCTCGTTTGATGCCGCGAATGCGATCCTCGAGCAACGGCGTGCCGCTAATGTACGCGCCGGATGCGTCTATGGGGGGCAAGACCCACATAGGCCTGTTCAGATCGACCCTCGCTACATGGCCCCGGACGATGCGGCTATCGTTATCGTAGGCGTACATCGTATAGGCCAGCACCAGGGACCGCTGGTTGGCCAGGCAATTCGAACTACGCGCCAATTCCTTGGCGGCCCTGAGAGCGGGCATCAGAATGGCCATTAGCACGGCGATCACTGCGATAACGACAAGGAGTTCTATAAGCGTGAAGCCTTTTCGGTCGCGCATGACAATTGCCCTTCTCTTTCAAAGAGATATAACACAATTCGTTAGTATACCACACACCATGATTATAGCACATTCTCAGAGCCGATTCAAAGCCCAATCGCAAAGAATGTGACCTTACCGGATCCCCATGGTCTTTATTACGGCACATGAAGATGCTAAGGCTTGCGAGCAGGCGACACTCTAAGCAATGGGGCAAGCAGAGTATCGAGTATCGAGAATCGAGCATCTGTCCTCCGCCCTCTTTTCTTTTACCTGATATCCTGACTCCTGATATCCTTCACCCTGATTTCCTGTTCACCTGATAACCGTCTAACATCTTACGAGAATCCAGTATCAAGCATCGAGTATCCCCTACAAATGATATTCTTTGATTTTTCGGTATAGTGTTCTTTCGCCGATGCCTAAGATTGTAGCTCCCATTTGAGCTGGAACTCACGGTTTCGGTAGGGACCTCTCTGCCATTCTAACGCCTTTATTGCAGCGCGATCGCGCCCCGGAGCTCCCGATGGCAAGTATACCATCAGCTTGATCCCGCGCTTGTGCAGGGCTTCGTACAAATCTGCAACCAAATCCCGCCGTGAACACTTGCTCGGCCGAATCCCAACATAGCTGTCGTACGTCGCATTAGGAGAGAGATAGTAACCGGAGTTTTGACCTATGGTAATGAGGTAGTAGCCCGCTCCGACCGATTCTATCTGCTTTGCCAATCCTTCCACATCGAAATTGTCTATGAGGTTATTCCAATCATCGATGCTCATTTCCACTTTCTCGACGCGGGCTATCCAGTCCGCCAGATAGTGGTTCATCACACCCCATCGAGCTTCCTTCATCCAGGCAGCCCTGCCCTGTGCATTTTGGGCAAATGCCGGCATGATGATAAGAACAACAAGAACGAGTGAATATACAAAGTAGCCTTTGGAAAAATGATTCGGTCGGATCATTTTACTCACACCTCCTGCTTAAAGCTCACACATCAACATTAAGTTAAATTGGGCTTGGGGTCCCTAATCCCTGGTGAAACGGCCGACAAACCCGCCGCCACTGGTCATTTTGATCGTGAGTGTATAGCCGTGCCGCATGGTCCTGTCTTCCATGACCACTGCGGCGTCGTTCTCTTTGTCATCGCGGACCAGTGACGCGTTATATCGACCATCGCCAAGGAACGACAGCGGCACCTGAATCGTCTTTGCCTGCGGGCCGCACATGACGGCTAAGAACCACATGTCACCTGTGCGCCTTGCGAAGATGGCCAGCTCGCCGATCCTGGACTCCGGCAACACGATGGTTTCGTCCCACACAGCCGGAATGCTTTTGATAACGTCCACCGCCGGATTGTCAAGAACGGACTGCGGATGCGCAGCGACCGTCAGCAGCGGGCTGGCGAAGATGACCAGACTGGCAATCTGGTGTGTCCAGGTTGAGTCGCGGCGGCGCTCGCCGAAGTGCATCGTCGTGTAGTCGGCGTGACCGGCCAGATAGCGAGTAAACGGCAGAATAGTTTCGTGGCGGGCGCGCTCGCGCAGTGAGCTGCTTTCCATGCCGCGGACCGCCTCGCGAACTATTTCATTGGGCCATGTGCGAGCCCGGCCCGTCGGCTTGTTCGCCCCGTGGAAGTTGACTACCATCTGATTCTCCGAGGCCTTCTTTAGAAGCTTCTCGTAATGGTCGATGACTTCCCTGGCTTCGTGATCGAGGAAGTCGACCTTAGCACCGGCGACTCCTAAACTGTGCAATCTCGTGAAAAACTCCTCACGCTCCTCCGGCGTGCCCAGTCGGTTGCTGTGTATCCAGAACAGCAACCGCACGCCCTGTTGCTTGGAGAACTCCACGATTTCCTTGATCTGCTTGTCGCTCCATCTGCTCCAGAAGCCCTCGAGGATGTGATATTCGTAGCCCAGCTGACCAGCCATTCGGGAAAACTCCTTCATACCTTCGAACGAGCGGTCTCCACCGTCAAGGTAGCGCCACACCGCCCGCCCAGGCTTGACCCATGCCGTCTTGATGCCGTCAGGGAAATACTTCGGGTCAGGTGGTGGACAGAGATTGGGCACTATAGTGCTGTTGACCAGCGTATTAAGGTCGCGGCCGACCATCACGACGCGCCAGGGGGTCGTTATCGTCCCACTGACCGACGCCGGCTTGCCCAGTCGCCTGGCTTCCTCTCGCCCGTAGCGCAGCTCATACGGATAGTTCAACGGCTGGCGGTGGCCAAGCCCCATGATGAAGCCACGACGACCATCGGCCTCCAAGGCCATGCCGCTGTAATTGACCAGGTTGGCCTCGGTGATCGAGCCGTAGCCGGCGTTGCCCGGCAGCTTGAACGTCACCGGCGGCCCCGCCCATTGCCCGGGCGAAACGTCGGAAATGTCGTTCTTCCGGTACGGAGCTTCATAATGCCCACCCAGGTCGTGGTACCAGACTGTGGAACCGGCCGGGATGACGAAGGTCGTGTACTCATCCGGCACGCGCGAGGCGCCTTCATCACCGCCGATGACATGGCGGAAGGCCACGCCGTCGTTGAAGACGCGGATTTCCAGGACGTAGTCGATGAACGACAAATCGTTCTGCAGCGATATCCGGGCGCCGTTGCATTGATTGACCGCCGTGCTGTGGGCTCCATGCCAAGGATAGGTCTCGTTGATCTGGTAGCTATCGGCATTGCCGAAAACAACTCCCGAAGAAAGATCATAGCCGTCCAGCTTCATAACGATAGTAGACGGGTCGATCACTGTCGTGTTCCCCAGTGTTACCGTGAAGGTCAGACGCTCGGCGTTGGGCAGGACTGTCAACTTAACTTTGCCATCCGGGCTGGCTACCTGTACCTGTTCCATCCGTACCCGTTGTGACCGTCTCGTCCTCTCGCGCTGCCTTGCGGCGAAGCTCGCCTCAACAAGAGAAAGTGCTACCGTCAGTCCGATGATCCCGTACTTCCTGATTTCTGGTCGTATCATGATGGCCTCCCATTAATGTTCTCATACGAATGTTCCATTTCTAGCTACCATTTTCAGACTCCTCATTATTACTCTATGTTCCATAATTCAGCAAATCTCCAGCCCAAACGCATCAGCTACAATCGATGTGGTAGGACTATACGCCCACTATTGCACCTGCGATAACTCCAGTTCCCTCATCAACGAACATTCTACGAAAGAATTGATTATCCTTCAAGTGGGCGGTACAAATCTCCATTATCCGGCCCGTCACTCTCTTCGCTCGCCTCGCCCAGAAACCAGCAAACTCTGGAACGAATCCACGTCCCAGCTAAGCGGACAGTGAAGTTTAAAATGGGTCGCCTGATAAATGAAACAGAAGCTAAACAGCCAGAATGCAAAAGTATAGCAGTTACTTCAAGACGCCCCCTTCCCTGCCAGAACGTTGTTGGACCGGTCCCACCAGCCTTCCAGGCCCAGTGCGCGCGCACAAAGCACCCCCAAATGGGGTTGTTTTCGGCACACACCTGACTTCTAATGATGGCAAGACCGATCCATTTCTATCATCAATATACAACCTTTCTTCTTGTTCTTTTCCGGGTCTTCAATATATTAGAATCATTCACATATGGCAGGTTAACGTAAGTTCTTCATTGACAGATAGACCAGAGTTTTTCGGGTAGACGACATCCACAAAAAGGCGCGGTTTTGGATAAACGTAATCTCAATGAAAGGTTGACCATATATTATGAAGAACGCGGCTGGGATCCCCAACTACCCACACACACACACAAAAACCAAACTTGAAATCTTGACTTATCGTTAGTTTAAGACCTTGAAATCTTCGTCTGAATTGGGACGATATTAAACTTTTCGCTCACGATGTTTTTTGCTAAAATTCGTGTACATATCCTTGGTTGTAAATAAGAAGATGGTACGATAAAAAGCGAAAAAATATCAGGGAATGTGTTTTTGGATAGACTCTTATCACTGGGAGTATAAGTCATGAAGAAGGTTGTAGGTGTAATTGCCCTGGTTGTAGTAGCAGCTGTCTTTATCATAATTGGAATCGTCCGGAAAGGGAGCAGCCATGACGAACGTCGTATCGCTGTGATTCCCAAAGGGACATCATCGGTTTTCTGGGAGTCAGTGCGTGCCGGGGCGAAAAAGGCAGGCAAGGAATTAGGCTATGAAATTTCCTGGAACGGTCCGGAACTTGAGAGCGATCGAGAAAGGCAAATACAGATAGTCGAAGATTTTATTGCCCTGAAAGTTGCGGGTGTTGTTCTGGCGCCCAATGGTAGTAATGCCCTCGTGCCTAAGGTGGAAGAAATGTTCGCCAAGAACATACCCTGCGTAATTATCGACTCGGAAATCAATACGGATAAGTATGTTTCGTTTGCGGCTACGAATAACTATCAAGGTGGTGTAATTGCAGCACGGCGAATGGGCAAGATTCTCGACGGAAAAGGCAAGGTGATCGTGGTTAAGTTTATGCCCGGTTCGGGCTCGACCACCAATCGGGAAAATGGCTTCATTGATACCATCGAAAAAGAATTTACTGGTATCGAAATCGTGGACACGAAATATGGAATGGCCACTGTGGAGACGGCATTACAAGCAGCCGAAGATTTGCTGACGAAACACACAGAACTCGACGGTCTTTATGCTTGTAATGCGGGTACTTCTGTGGGGTCGGCACAGGCGCTGCAGAGCCAGGGTCGAACCGATAAAATAAAGATGGTTGGTTTCGATGCAGAAGAGACGCTCATCGATAAGCTCAGGTCGGGAGTGATTGATTCTTTGGTGGTACAGGACCCTTACAAAATGGGATATATAGGAGTCAAGACTCTGGTTGACAAAATCAATGGTAAAGAAGTACCCAAATTAATAGATACAGGTGTTGAACTGATAACTGTAGAACGCTTAGAGGAACCTAAGATCAAGGCTTTACTTAACCTGCAATGATAGCAACTACCCATAGAAATCGATTCTCAGACGTAGAAATTGCATTGCGTATGAGGGGAATTTCTAAACAGTTTGGACCTGTGCAGGCTCTTTCAGAGGTCAGTCTTACGGTCCGCCGCGGTACGATCCATACCCTGGTGGGTGAAAACGGGGCTGGCAAATCAACGTTAATGAAAATCCTGGCAGGCGTATATCAGCCCAACAGCGGATCGATTGAAATCAATGGGAAGCAACAGAGACTCTCTAAACCGGGCGAAGCTCTCGCGGCCGGAATATCGATGATATATCAGGAGCTGGACCTGGCTGAACATTTAACAGTGGCGGAAAATGTGTTCCTGGGAATGGAACTGTCGGGACGGCTACCTTTCATAATGGACCACAAAAAGATGATAGCCCAGACAACTAAAATAGCGCAGCGTTTTAACTTTAAGATTGACCCGACGGCCGTCGTAGAGGAACTTCCCATGGGGGATTGCCAGATTGTTGAGATCCTCAAAGCCCTGATGCGTAATGCATCCATAATTGTTATGGATGAGCCAACATCGTCTCTGTCTGAAAGTGAAGTAGCAATGCTTTTCGAGTTAGTAAGAGCTCTGCGCGAACAGGGGCTTTCCATTATCTATATTTCCCATCGGCTGGAAGAAATTGTGGGATTAGCGGATGATGTCAGTGTGTTGCGGGACGGCCGGATGGTTCATTCCGGGTCAATGGCGAAACTGGATATTCCCAAAATTGTCCACTACATGGTGGGAAGAGAGTTGAAGGATTTCTTTCCTACCCGAAATGTCAATATCGGCGCAATTCGTGTTAAGGTCAGAAACCTTTCCTCTGGAAATGGGGTAGAGAATATTTCTTTCGATATTCGAAAAGGTGAAATTGTGGGAATGGCGGGACTGGTCGGTGCTGGACGGACCCAAGTCGCCCGGGCACTGTTTGGTATCGATAGAAAAACTTCCGGTGCTATCGAGCTTGACGGATGCAGGTTAGAGATTAGCTCGCCGACTGATGCCATAGCCAACCATATTGCATTTTTAACCGAAGACCGTAAGCGCACCGGATTATGCCTGGAACTTCCTTGCAGTTGGAATATAACCTTGCCGAATCTGATAGCAATAGGCATGAAGAACATCATCAAACCCGGCCGGGAAAACAAAATCGTGACAAATATTGCAAGGCGGATTTCCATCAAATGGTTGGGACCGCAGGCACCGGTGGATTCCCTTTCCGGGGGGAATCAACAGAAAATTCTTATCGCCCGCTGGTTATTAGCTGAGTCAAAGTTCATGATTTTTGATGAACCCACGCGTGGTATAGATGTCGGAGCGAAAAAGGAAGTGTACTCGCTTCTTAAAGAACTGGCCGCGGAAGGCAAAGCGATACTGTTTATATCATCTGAATTGCCGGAGTTGTTCGGAATAGCCGATCGAATCTTGGTGATGCGCCGGGGACGACTCGTGGGAAATGTAAATCCCCAAAAAACCACTCAAGAAGAAGTTATGCACTTGGCAGCAGTGGAGGCTCTTAATGAGAAAAATGAGTAAATTGGTAAGGCAGTTGCTGCCCTTTGGTAGTCTAATATTGATAATCTGTACTCTCTCAGCCCTGAAACCTGATACATTCCTATCAACGGGCAATTTTCTGAATGTGTTGCGTCGCTCAAGTGTCAATGGCATTATAGCGGTGGGAATGACAGCAATTATCATTTCCGCGGGAATCGATCTATCTGTAGGATCAATGATGGCTCTCAGTGGTATGGTCGGTGCCTGGGTGATGATCGTAATCGGTGGGACCAATCCCCAAGGAGCGGCCCTGGTTATCGGTACCTTTGTCGGGATTGTTACGGGGCTTGCTTGTGGCTTCCTGAACGGCGTGTTCGTTACCAAGCTCAAGCTCCCTCCGTTTGTTGTCACCTTGGGCACCATGAGTACTTTTCGCGGGATTTCTTATGTCATGAATGCCGGAAAACCTTATAATGTTCCTCACTACAAATACCTGAACGAGGGAGTTGTTCTGGGAATCCCCATTTCCGTTTTGATTTTTGCTGTTATTATTACCCTTGCAGGTTTGCTGTTAAGGTACAGTCGGCTGGGACGCTATACTTATGCTATCGGGTCAAATAGAGAAGCGGCCTTTCATGCAGGCGTGAATGTGGATTCTTATTTGATACGCATTTATGCTCTAACTGGTTTGGTTGTGGGAATAGCCGCAATGATCACCACTAGTCGAGCTGTCTCAGCGCAACCGACTGCCGGTGTCACCTTAGAGCTCGACATAATTGCCGCAGTAGTGATCGGCGGCGCGAGTCTGTCCGGAGGCAGAGGGACAATAATCGGTACATTAATAGGAACACTTTTAATAAGCTTTTTGCGAAATGGATGTACGCTATTAGACATCTCCACTAATGTTCAGCTGATAGTGATTGGGGCCATAATTATTGTAGCGGTTGCGGTTGATCAATTGGCGCGTTCCAAGGCAGCGGTTGGACAAACTGAGTAAACGCGTACACTCCTGCTCTGATGATGTTTACTATGGTCGGCGTGTGAAGATATTGAACAAATGTGTGGAGCTGAAAAGAAAGACAATTCTTGAAAGAAAAGAATATAGCAGTAAAATCATTGAAACAGGAGTTGATATCGTCTCCTAATTGAAAGCTAATTTTGTCTCACTTTTGCTTAAGGCATACACGAAATTGTAAATAAGGTTGTGCGAAATGCCTTTGAAGACCGTAAAGAATTACATCAACGGCCGATGGGCCGAAGCGCAAAACGCATCTTACCTCGATGTAGAAAATCCCAGTACCGGCAAGGTAATAGCCAGGACGCCGCTGTCAACCAAAGAAGAAGCGAACCGCGCCATCGAGGCAGCAGCCGAGGCCTATGAGGGCTGGAGCAAAACACCGGTTGCAAGACGCGTAAAACCGCTCTACAAGTTAGTTGGGCTTATAGAGCAGAACGAGGAAAAGATAGCCCGAACATTAGTTGAGGAAATGGGCAAATCACTACCGGACGCCAGAGCGGAGATCAAGCGCATGCTGGAGAATTGCGAGGTTGCCTGCGGGATGCCGGTGCTTCAGATGGGCGACATCCTTTCGGGATGCTCCTACGGTATTGACGGAGAGGTACTTCGACTGCCGTTAGGTGTTTTTACAATGATAGCGCCCTTTAACTTCCCCGCGATGGTGCCATTTTGGTTCCTTCCTTATGCTTTAGCCACGGGCAATACCTACGTGGTTAAGGCTTCGGAACAGGTGCCTTTAACGATGCAGCTCGTTACTGAGCTTATCGACCGGACCGGCTTACCGCCGGGCGTATTTAGCCTTGTCAACGGAGATAGGGTTGTCGCTGAGGCCTTCCTTGAGCACCCAAAAGTTAAAGGCGTCTCGATCGTAGGCAGAAGCGCGACGTGCAGGGTGATCGCTCGAAAGTGTGCTCAGACCAACAAACGTTTCCAGGCCATGGGCGGAGCCAAGAATCACCTCGTAGTCATGCCCGATGCTAAAGTAGACCAGGTGATTCGCAACATGGTTACATCCTGTTACGGCTGTGCGGGCCAGAGATGTATGGCTGCTTCGGCAATCGTGCCCGTCGGTGACCAAATGTATAGGACCGTCTGCGAGAAATTTATTGAAGCTTCACAAGAAGTACTTGTGGCAGACCCTCTCGATCCAAACGTGGCCGATGAACCGATGGTGATGGGCCCCGTCATATCAGCCAACGCCAAAGAGTTCATTCTTGAAATGATTGCTGTCGGCGCCGAAGAAGGAGCGACATTGGCCCTGGATGGACGTGACATTGTTATGCCAGGCTGTGAGAAGGGCTATTTCATCGGGCCAACCGTTTTCACCGACGTCAAGCCCGGCATGAAAATCCACAACACAGAAATCTTTGGCCCAGTCATTGTGATCCTGAAAGCCCAAACGCTCGACGAGGCGATAAAGATAATAAATGAGCATGAGTACGGCAACGGAGCGTCGATTTATACACAAAATGGTCACTGGGCCCGCAGATTTAAGCTCGAGGTCGAATGTGGAATGATAGGTGTCAACGTCGGCATTCCCGCCCCCGTAGCCCAGCTACCGTTTGGCGGGATGAAGAACTCCCTGTTTTCCGATATCAAAGCCCAGGGCAAAGCGATAATAAACTTCTTCACCCAAGATAAGATAGTCACAGAGCGTTACTGGCCGGAAAACTGAAGTCTTCGCCCAGACCCGCCTGCTTCAAAAATCGACGTTGACTATCTGGTTCACACATACCAATCATAACTTAGCTCAGGAGAATCATAAACTTCGGTAAAAGGCCGCCCCAACGCCTCACAAAGCGATCGTAATCGTCGCATTCGCTCATACCCGACAGTCCGGAGAAAATTGTTTCTCACAACAATATCCAGCGTTACCGCTTCTTTCCAGACAGCTCGCCCTGCCATCACACCACTGGCTCCTGCCTCACAGGCAACGCGCACCTGCTTCAAAAAAGTATCATAAGAAACACCGGCGGACAATAATACCCAGGGAACCGCACTTGCATCCGTCAACTCTTCGCATGCATCACGCCAGATATTTTCATCCGGTTCGGCGCTCACATCCACAGGAAATTCCGCTTTGAGAATATCAGCACCCAACGGAACCAGACGACGCGCAGTTTCAATTACGACCTTACGTCTTTGTTCGGGTGGCAAAGGCCCTTGCGAACCGTCAGAAGCGCACGATAAAGGCTCAAGGAAAAAAGGAATGTCATATTGCACGCAATCCTGGGCCACTTTCTGAACAAGCTTCTGGCGTTCGCTGGCTTCCGGGGCCTCCGGATGATAGTAAAGCAGCATTTTCACGGCTGACGCCCCCATACGAACAGTCTTTTCAACCGACCAGTTCTCAACCAGGCTTGTCGAACGATTTAAAGGGTCGCCCGTCGAACCGGTATCCAAAGCAACAATCAAGCCTGTCTTAGCGGGCATCGAGCCATCCGCCACACATTGCCCGGCAGCCGTTTCCGGATCCAATATAACTGCGGATGTCACCGGTGCCAACTGCCGCACAATATCTCTTTTAAGGGCGGTTAACGCTTCATTTGTCTTGCCCTGAGGTGACTCTTTTTCCAGCGAACGACGAAGTGGACCCCGGTGGTCGACCGCCAATCCGGCAAAAGTACCTGTCGAACCGGTGGTCTGCTGCAACCTCCGCCATTTACCAATGGTCATTGCCATATTCTTCTCCCAAAAGGAATACTGCGTATTAAAAGTAAAATCGCTCCAGTTTACTATTTTGTTCCCATTCCTTGCGAGCTTGTTGAACGCTTTCCATCTCGCTTACTTCAGCCACCGGCACATCCCACCAGCTTTCATAACCGGGCACACCTACATAACGATCATTCTGGACATAAATCACCGTGGTCCGATCGGTTTTCTTGGATTCTTTGAAGCCTTCAACAAAATCATCGTATGTCTTGCACTCAATAACGTGAGCACCCAATCCACGGGCATTCATGGCGAAATTTACCGGAAGTGCTTCAACCTCACGTGATGCATCATCAGGAAGCTTGTTATTGATGGGAAAGGCATAACGTGTGCCAAACCCTTCTTGGCCCAACGAACGGCTGAGCCCGCCGATACTGTTAAAGCCCTGGTTGTCCATCAGAACAATAGTAAGTTTATATCCTTCCTGTATGGAAGTGACAATTTCATTGCACAGCATCAGGTAACTGCCGTCGCCGACCATAACAATTACTTCCCGCTCCGGAGCTGCCATTTTGATTCCCAGCCCACCGGCAATCTCATAACCCATGCAGCTATATCCATATTCAAGATGGAAATTCTTCGAGTGTCGGGTACGCCACAATTTATGCAGGTCACCGGGCATGCTACCTGCCGCATTTATCATTACCGCGTCAGGTTCGCTCAATTCGTTGACTACGCCAATTAATTCACCCTGACTTGGCAAAGGCTGATTACGAATCGCGTAAATTCGGTCTACCTCTTCCTGCCATTCTTTATGCAGTTGCTGGGCCTTTTTCTGGTAGTCCTGCTCAACATGATAACCTTCCAGCATTCCCATTAGTTCCTCAAGAGTTACACGCGCATCCGCCAGTAACGGCAAAGCAGCATGCTTATACGCATCAAATTCAGCAACGTTAATATTGACGAAACGAACATCAGGATTCTGAAAGGCGGTCTTGCTTGCTGTAGTAAAATCGCTATAGCGTGTTCCAAAACCAATAACCAGGTCCGCCTGACGTGCTATACGGTTTGCGGCAAAGTTCCCCGTTACACCTATCGCCCCCAGGTTCAGCTTATTATCATAAAGCAAACTGCCCTTACCCGCCATCGTTACCCCTACTGGAATACCCGTCTTCTCGACAAACTGCTTGAGAGCATCTTCGGCTCCGCTGTAAATAACCCCACCTCCGGCTATAATCAACGGACATTTGGAATCGCTTATCCTCCGGGCCGCTTCTGCCAGAGCTGTGCGGTCTGCACGATTGCGTGGAATGAGCCAGGTGCGTTTATTAAAAAACTCAACCGGATAATCATGTGCTTCCGTCTGGGTATCCTCAGGAAGCGAAAGAGTCACCGCCCCCGTGTCAGCCGGGCTGGTGAGCACACGCATAGCCTCAGGCAATGCCGTTAATATCTGATCGGCCCGGTTGATGCGGTCCCAGTATCGACTCACCGGCTTAAAGCAGTCACTTACTGATATATCCTGGGTAGTTTCCGATTCCAACTGCTGCAGAACAGGCGCTACATTGCGACGCGCGAATATATCACCCGGCAACAGCAACACCGGAAGATGATTAGCCGTCGCTACTGCCGCTCCGGTAATCATATTTGTCGCTCCCGGACCAATTGATGAAAGACAGGCGAACGTCCCCATTCGATTTTTCATCTTGGCATAAGCAGCCGAGGCGTGCACCATCGCCTGCTCATTACGGGTCTGGTAGTAGCGAAATTGCGGATATTGCTGCAATGCCTGCCCTACCCCGGATACACAACCATGACCAAAAATACCGAAACACCCAGCAAAAAAAGGGTGTTCATTACCATCACGTTCTACATACTGCTTAGTAAGGTACTTAATCAGCGCCTGCGCCATCGTTAAACGAACAGTTTTAGCACTCATGTCAAAACCTCCAAAAGCTATGCCTTAACAAAAACTCACCCAAACTTAGTATCCAACACCAGAAGTCAGATGTCAGAAGCCAGATTTCAGAAGCAAGTTCTGTCCTCTGATTTCTGTCCTCTGTCTTCTGTTCTTATTACTATTCAAGCCCCCCGTAGTCCTGAACAAAGGCCATTACTTCTTCGTAGGTAGGCATAAAATTGGCACAACCATGTTTGGTAACAACAATCGCCCCACACGCATTACCCATACGTGCGGACTTGTACCAGCCCAAACCTTTAACATACCCATAAAGAAATCCAGCGGCAAAGGCATCTCCCGCCCCAAGAATATTTGTCACTTCCACCGGGAACCCTGGCGCATCGATTTGCTCGATTTTACCCTGTTGATCCACCAGATGAACATAAACACCCTGACTACCTTTCTTTTGCAGCAGTGCTTCCGGTCCCATCGAAAGCATATTACGAATCGCCTGGTCCACATCTCCCCGAACCTGGGTATCCGAAACCGAATCTGTAAGTTCAATATGACTGACATTCGTTAACATGGCGGCATTTATCTCATCTTCTGTTCCAATCACAACGTCTGCCAGCCGAAGCGCCGAACGTACCACCACGCCAAACGCCCTCGGGTCATGCCACTGGTCAGGACGAAAATCTATATCAAGAACAACTTTTGTCCCCGCTTGACGGGCCAGCTCAGCGGCAAATAATGTCGCACTGCGACTCGGCTCCAGGGACAAATTTGTGCCAGCAAACTGAAATACTTTGCTATTGGAAACCGGGGCGTTGCGAACATCATCTATCGTCAATTCAATATCAGCGCAATTATCACGATAATAAACCAGAGGAAAACTATCTGGAGGTTCTATACCCAGAAGCACTGCGCTGGACCGCTTGCCGGGCTTACGGGAGATAAATCGTGTTTCCACTCCCTCTTTTTGCAGAAATTTCAGAATAAAATCACCTACCGGGTCTTCTCCAAGCCCTGTCAATAAAGCGGTCTTTAGCCCCAGCCTTCGCCCTCCTACGCTGATATTCGTCGGCGAACCTCCAACATACGCAGCAAAACTGGTAATATCCACAAACGGTGAACCAATATCATTACTGTAAAGATCGATTGATGACCGCCCCATATGAAGCGTGTCGTATATCCGTTCGGTTTCACTCATATAATACTCCTGTAAAAAACAACTGGTACGCAACCCGGACCAAATTAATATAACGGAAGCCGATTGTCTTTTTGCTTGTAAGTATCTTTAACCCAGGTGTATTTCGGATCATCCTGATTAGCGAGCGTTTGGGCACTGCCTGCTAATACATTCAAATAGTAAGTTGTATATCCCGGAGCACTGGCCACGGGATGATAACCTTCCGGCACCAGAACAGCACAGTTATTTTCCGCCCGAACCAAAGCGTCAATGGGATGACCTGCTTTATGAAGCGGTGATGTTTCATCGGTATACACCCGCTGGTAGGCATAACCATCAGGCTTGTCAATTTTATAAAAATACACTTCCTCCAGATCGGCTTCAAGCAGATTACCCTGCTCATCTTCCAGGTGGACATCATGTTTGTGAGGTGGATAACTGCTCCAGTTGCCGCCCGGAGTATAAACCTCAACCAGCACCAGACGATGAACCGGCGCCCCCGAAGGCAGCAAATCATTAATCTGACGACTAACGTTATCACCTCCCCGTACCGAAATCGCTACATCCTCAGGCTTAATCAGCCATGGTTCATGGTCCTGATCAGTTGGCACCCAGACTATGACATATTCACCACTTTCCTCAGCTGTAATAGTAAACTTGCTCCGCCGGGGTAGATACAATGCGTGAGCTGCGCCTTCAAAAACATCCTTACGCGTGCCGATCCCGGACCACTGACCCCGATTCGAACGAACCGTATAGCGCCCGTTTAAATTGACTATAACCAGCTCATTCTCACCGCTCGCAAATGACCAGCTTTGGTTCTCCGCGAGTCGTCTGGCCTGAAAGGAAATATATTCCCAACCCGCCTGTTCCGGCGTAATGGACAAAATCAAATCCGGATCATCTGGAAAAACGCCGGGCTTCATTAAAATATTATCCGCGGTATATTGCACTTATCAAACTCCCTGAATACTTCATACTTAGCTGAGGATCAGCTTTCATATTTCATAACGAATTTCGAATTATTAGTGATGTAGGCACAAATTCCTTTACATTCAGATTTGCCTCCTGACGATCCTAAACGTATTCAGCCGCCCTCAGGCCCATTTGACTAAAATCTGTTGACATCACCAGTATTCCACCTTTGACAAATTCCTTCATCGGTGTATCATTATACGAGACAATCCCCCGCACAGTATAAAAACTAATAAGAGTCGGTCAAACCTTGAATTCACCCTTGCCAAATCAATCACCTATGATATGCTCCGGGCCTTTCGGATGCAACAGGTATTCCCGGACCGATGCCACCAGCCAACCAGAGCGCACTGAGCCGCGCATGAAGCGCCCCAAAATGCCCCCATTTTCGCGACTTGCCGCCTACAACTGCTCTACAACTCAACAACCCGTTATCTGCCAATTCGAAAAAGTGCCCACTCCATAAACTCTGTAAAACGAATAATTTATAAAAATCATAAAATTTGTAAACGTTTTCAATACAGATGGGAAAAGATACGTAATCAGGTTGGCTTGGCTGACTTTAGATTTCATGATCTGCGTAAGACCTTTGGATCCGTTCTTGCTCAGAACGGCATATCCACTGCTGTCACACAGAAATTGTTGGAACATTCTTCGCCAGACTTGACAAACAAGGTATATACAAATGTCGATCCCGTCCTGCGCCACGCGGTGGACCAAATATCGGTTGATGACTGGCTGTAACGATCCATAACCCAATAGCATTCTGTCAAGAACTCAGGAAGACGAAGTCAGGAGCACGTCCTAGTCTTAGTCGAAGATTGGATGGCTACTCCATGCACCTATCTCATGCCACTATAAGTCTGACCACAAGCCTCTCATCAACCTCTCTAAGCTTAGATTCCAATATCCATTGCTGCTGATACCACATAATGCGACGAAAATGCCTCTCAACCGACCACATCGCCGCCGCCAGTCCACCGAAGCACCATTGAGCCATCCCGCCAACCCCCATCCCTTGAGGGAGCATGAGCAAACCGACTTAGGTGAGAATAATTGTCGCTGATCACTTTTCGCCCAAAATCGGATCGTTTTCGATGTATCGCTCCCAATTTGCCATGGCATTGAGCATAATCTTGCCACTTTTACAGTCCTCAACGGTCATCTTACCTGCTCGCACCAACTCATAATACGGTCCGATGTCACTCTGACGGTAAAGATTGGCAAAGTTCTGATAGAATTTTTCCCGTGGCATACGGGTCGGCAGAACGGCATGCAATGTGTCAAAGCAGGAGTAGTTGCTGGTTAACAGCTCGTCACGACGGTCTTGGTAAAGCTGCGTGCCAGGCAAAGGAGTAAGAACCGTAAACTGTGTGTGGGTGATTTCATTTTCGCTGACATAATCGCGGAGCAGCTTGAAGTCATCCTCAGTCCAGTCCGGGTCGACCAGAAAGGCACCCCATATGATCACGCCGTTATCCTTGAGAATCTTGATTGCTTGATTGTTTGTGTCAATATTACAAGATTTGTTGACGTCCTTGAGTATCTTGTCGCATCCTCCCTCTAGTCCCAACAGCACCACACACAGCCCAATATCCACCCATTTTTCCACCAGTTCAGGATGCCTTACGATGGAATCCGTACGGCATTCCATTGAGAATGTCTTCTTTATGCCTTCAGACCTGACCAGGTCGGCAATAGCATTTTCTCGCTTGTAGTTCATAAAAAAGTTGTCGTCGACAACTGTGATGTGATCGGTGGAAACGGCACAAATCTCCGACAAAACCCTCTGGGGCGGCATTTGATTGATAGAACCGTGGTAGAATTCGTGAACACTGCAAAAGTTGCACCGGAATGGGCAGCCTCTTGAGGTGGCAACGGATGTATCCGGTCTATCGAAGAGAAAGAAATATTCGTCTCGATAAGATTCTGTCAGGTCTCGACGCGGCAGTGGCAAATTAGCCAAATCAACGCGGTTTTCTGACAGGTCATTGTGAACGAACATGCCGTTGCGATCCCGCCATATAATATTAGGCACACCATTTAAGCCGCGGCGGTCTGCTACCGCCTGGGCTAATTTCCCGAACATGAGTTCAGCTTCACCGATAGCAATGGCATCCACCTGAGGTAGAAAGAAATCTTGCGGCAAAAGTGTGGCATGGTGACCACCCGCAACCGTGAATATCTCCGAAGAAAATGACTTGACATGTCGTAATATATTCTGGGCGGCGTACACTTCGGGCGTCAGGGCCGTAACCGCAACTATTTCCGGCCAGAACTTCCTCAACACAGAGTCGAGATTGTTGTCCAGACGCATGTCGAGGATGCGAACATCATGCTCCGGAACCATCGCCGCTACCATTTCCAGATGCAATGGCTCTGGCAGGGCCACTACACGAAATCCAATACTTTCAACTAAATCGGGTTGAACTAATAATATTCGCAAAAATATGCCTTTCGTGTCAGGTTCCAGATTCAGCCCGCCTGTTTGTTATTTGGGGCTATTACATCTTATGCCAATTGTTCCATGAATTTCACTATAGCTGTCGTTCCTAACCGGCTGTCCTGTACTACCTTAGCTTTAAGTTCCTCTGGATCTTTCCATATGGATCGCATAGTAACATTCTCAAACCTCACGACACATCATTCTACCTGATTCACCTTGAGACTTCCACCATCTTTGCTCTTTTTCGTGCACTCATCTGGGATGCCCCTCATATGGGGCAGGATTCCGGACTCTCTTTGTCCTTATACTTTCTTTAGTAAGGAATAGGCTCTCGTGAGGAGATGATCAGAATAGTTGCATTTTCAAGATAGAGCTGTAAAATGATAGAAATGAAGATCAGCGGCGTAAGCGGGCAGATTTAATTGGAAAATCTCAGTTACAATGGGAGATCAGGAATGGCAAAAGGTTCCTCGAAAAAGGTTGCGTTTATTTCTTCCTTCCCGCCAAGAAAATGTGGAATTGCGACTTTCACTTGGGACCTTATCAAAAATACTGCGCATCAGCCGCCAGCCCACCCGTCGCGTGGGCCGGGATGCACATACGGCCACTCGCGTTTTGGGTTCGACTGGCCCACTACGAAGAAACCATCGCGAGTAAACTTAGCGTAGCCACTCGGGGCTAACAAGAACTCATCGGTGTCGTTGTTAGCCTTGCCAATCTGCCAGAGCAGCTTAGTTTCTCCAGCTGCGAACCCGTTGAGGCATACACAAAATAACAACGACGGCACAAGACCTTTTGTTAGCTTTAAACGTTTCATCCTGTTCGCTCCTTTCCAAAAAAACCTTGTATGCTACTCTACCAGCGGGAGTTTATGGAAAGAAAGATACGGGCTAATTATCCAAAGTAAAAGAACTTAGTTACCGAATCTGAATTACCCCTTCGAAAATACTACGGCGTCAGCCGTTTCGTCCAACAACCCGTTATCTCCCAATTCGACAAAAATGACCACTCCATAAACTGTTTAGTGTCAAGAGATTACAGAAGGCCGAAAATTTGTGAACGTTTTCAATGTCCAGTGAGCATAGGCCTCAAAACCTTCGAGAAGAGAAGCAGAGAAGGCAAGGAAGCAACCAGAAAGCTTGAATTATTAAGACAGATTTGATATTCTATTAGAAGAGAAGCTCAACGGTGTAGCTGAGCAAGGATATACAATGTTATATAGGAAATCCAGTTCAAATATCACCATCCTGTAAGGAAAATGCCATGAAGAACAGATTGAATGGTCTAACAATATCAATACTTAGCTTCTGCATCCTCAGCGGATCGGCAAATATTGCCAACGCCGAAGACCCTGTGGAAATGCAACGTTATTTGCGAAAGTCTACATCATTCAAATTTGAAACACTGGGAAAAGAAATACCGGTAAAAATATACTACATCACCGGCGGCACACATTCTCGCCCATGGGACATCGGGTCACCCGTTATTGTCTACGTCAAAAACCACGGCTATGAACGCATCGGCAGGGAACCCGATTTATCCATCCTAATGGACTACCTTAAGCAGCGATACATTGTCATCACCATCGATTTCGCCAACGATCCAAAAGCTGTTTCGCCCCACTTTGACAAGGATTTGCACGAACTTTTCAAAGCCATTTACGCCAACGATGAGACATCGCTACTCGGCTCTCGCCTCGAGCCAAGAAAATACAGATGTTTTTTCCTTCCGGCTGGTTGCAGGGTCGCTACCGACCTTGTTTTTTGGGAACTCGATAAACACGGCGTCAACGGCACGCTCGAATACATCATGGATTTCTATAACGAGCACATCGCCGGCATTGTAACAGGAAAAGAAAAAGTCACCTCACCCGACCATCTAACCGACAGGCAGGGCCGCCCGTTTCAGTACAAGGTCGCGATGGATATCGTGTACCCGTCCCAGGCGAAGAAGAAAGTCCCGCTCGTGTTTTATACTTCAACCCAGGTCACGCGGCATCCCAATGTCGCGCCGAAGACCTATCGTCCCCACATGATGGGTTTCACCATGCGCGGCTATGCCTATGCCATCGTCGATCATTGCTATAATCCCATCAGGCGACATTTCTGGCATACGCCGGGCAGGTTTTCGCTTGATCGCTGGAATGGATTGGCCTGTTATTCCGCTGCGATCCGGTTCATTCGGGCCCATGCGAAGAAATACAACATTGATGACAGGTATATCGGTGGGATGGGACATTCTAAGGGGCAATACTCCGTTGCGCGACTGTCCGACCTTCAGCATGCAGATAAGGCCGAAGCCAGGCAGTTTGAAGGACATCCTCCTGGATCTCCGGAACCCCAACCGTGGCCGGGCCATTCGAGCCGTATCTCCGTGGGCTATCAATCGCCAGGCAACCTATCGGAGTTCATCACACGGGAGTATGCTCCCACGCTTGTTTCCCACGGGGAAAAGGATAAACTCGGGCGTGGTTATCGCGCGTTCTTTGAACGCCTGGAAGAATTCGATATCAACCACGTCGCGCTTCTCATGCGTGGTCTGGGGCATGAACTCCCGTACGGGTATGATGAAGAACTGGGCGTTGACCGCTATGCGCTGGTACACGAGTTTTTCGACCAGTATCTGAAGGTAGATGAGAAGCTTGCGCCCGTGGTCTTGTTTACGACGCCGCGCGACCAGGAGACGGACGTCGCGCCGTCGGAAACCATTTCGATCCAGTTTGCGCCGGTTATGGATGAAGAAAGCATCGTCGATGGCAGGGGCGCGAAGATAATTTGCGGCGACGGTTCACCAGTCGAAGGTTCTTGGAGCAAATCACAGCAGGGTACCAGGTTCACGTTTATTCCCGCGGAGGATTTTAGAGAGGGCCAGAAGTATAAGGTGATCATTACAGCCCATGTGAAAAATGAAGTTGGGACACATCTGGATGAAGCGAGGATTGCGGAATTCACGATTGGAAAAAGCGCTGTTACGGCAGAGACAAGCGCAGCGAAAAGCCCGGCGCCTTCTCAGCCCAATCTTGCCGTTTCGAAGACGTTTTCCTGGGATAGTCCTTTACTTGGAAAACCCATCTCCTGCGAGGTCTATTCGCCGGGGGATTCGTCCAGCAAGAAGCCTTCGGTCGTTTATCTAAAGAATCTTCCTTCGCCGCGCGTTGGTGGTACCGCTGATGAGACGCTGATATCGGGTTTTCTTGAAGCCGGAATGCTCGTTTTTGTTGTCGACTACGAGCACGACCCGAAGGCGGTCGCTCCCGAACTGTTGCCGGAACTGGATAAATGGTACGGTTTTTTGTACGAAACGGAAACTTATCCCGTGGACAAGGACTGGATATATATTGTGCCTGAAGGATATACGATGGACCGTAAAGTACATATATGTGAATTGAACGGCAGGCCTGTAGGCATGGATGTAATTTATCCATCTGACCCTGCCGAACCTGTGCCGCTGATGCTCCAGATCACGTCGACGAAAGAGCGCGGCAAATGGATCAATCAGCGGGCTTACTATATCTATGGGCTTCTGACGGCCGGTTATGCCGGCGCCATCATGGATTGGAACGGTACCGGCCCCGGCGCCGCCCCCGGCGGAGATGTATTTCCGGAGAAACGGGCCGCCCGATTGCTGCGGGCTCGGGCCGGCGACTGGAACCTCTCGGGTCGGCTCGGTGTGACCGGACACTCTAAGGGGAGCAGCCGTGCCGGGAAGGCGGCTTTTATCAACGAAGGTAACTGGGAAGCCGACCGTGGCCCCTACGCCGAGAAGTCCGACCGCTTCCAGGTGGCTTTGTTGTCCGCCGGTCAACACGCCCCCGAATTCCTCATCGAGGATGGATTTCACAAGCCGGTCCGCCAACCCGACGAGCAACTGAGGAGGGTCAGCACCCTGACCTATGTGACGCCGGACGACCCACCGGTGTTTCTCAGCGTTGGGCAACTGGACAGGGAGTTTCGCGTCAAGCAAATGAAGCGGATGGCGGCCAGATGTGAGGAAGTGGGCGTCACATACCGATTGCTCATTCAAAAAGGAATGGGGCATATGTACAACCCGGCCCCGGAAGTCATTGGAGAGATATTCAGCTTTTTCGACAGATATTTGAAGCCGTAATCGCGTCCCGGAGGATTGTTGACATTGAGATGGAATTTTGGTATTATAGGACTTGAAGCTTGCAGGAGTGTTTCAAAAAAGTGTAAATGGCAAATGTCGGATGTATTGCGCCTTGGACAGAGACGTAGAGAATGGTGAACTAAATTACTTTTTTTCCCAAAGGAGAAAGAGAGATGAAAAGAATGTTGATGTGGTCTGTCTCGGCAGTTTTGCTGTTGGCTGTTGCGGTACAGGCGGAAACGATTTTCGAGACGTTCGACAGCGACCCGACAGCGGGTAGCTGGACCACCGTTGGCACAGCCGGCAGCAGATTTACATGGCTGGATGATCTGACGACCAATGGAGATGGTGATATTTACAACGGCGGCGGTTACCTGGAGACCTACATGGTCAGGAGTGCCGATTTTGACAGGTTCTCGACCGCGTTGTCTCAGGCTTATGATCAGAGCCAGGAGTTCTGGTGGGAGTTTGATACTCAGACAGTTAATCATGAGTCTCGGTATCAGCGAGGATATTTTGGTGTTTTCAACAGTGCTTCGCAAAATAACGCCAATGTTATAGCTACTACTTACTTCAGGCAGCAAAGCAGCAGCTCTTCGTCTTTGAAGACACATCGTTTGACTGCCTTTGATAGTACAGGAGCAAATCAGTTCTTTCATGCCGAATATGTAATAAAACGGTTGGAGCCTTACCGAGTTAAGATGCATTACACTTATGATGGCGTCGGTACGATCGCTATTGAGTTCTGGGCATTGAATAAGACGGGTGAATGGGACGATGTTCTTGTTGGCAGCGATTCAGGGGTAGTTCTGAATGTGGGTCAGAGATTGAGTTTTAACCAGTTTGGTCTTGGCAATACCCAAAGCACTTCGAGCGCTGTCACACAGACTTCATGGGTTGATAACATTTATTTCAGCACAGACGGTCCTAATACTAATTATGAAGAGGCTGCATTTTTAATAGAAGGAGTTTCGCCTGCCTTGGCCTCTATCCCAAGTCCTCCGGACGAGGCCACAGATGTACCTCGGGATGCGGTCCTTGGCTGGACGCCGGGAGTCTCTGCCGACAAGCATGATGTATACTTCGGCGCTGATTTTAGCGATGTGAACAGTGCAAATGCATCTGACTTGACGGGCATATACCGGGGTCGATATGATGTCAATAGCTATACTCCACCCGAGGTTCTTGATCTCGGCACGACTTACTACTGGCGCGTCGATGAGGTCGACGGGCCACCGGACTACACGGTATACCGAGGCAGCATCTGGAGTTTTACGACTGAGCCGGTCGGTTACGCAATCGAGAATGTAACAGCCACAGCTTCCAGCAGCGACGTAGGTAAAGGGCCTGAGAATACCATCAACGGCTCAGGGCTGGATGAAAGTGGCTTATTGCACGGCAACATAGGTGTCGACACTATGTGGCTGAGCAGTATGGCAGGGCCACAGCCGACCTGGATCGAATTTGAATTCGACAAGGTTTACAAGCTACACCAGATGTGGGTATGGAACTCTAACGACAGTCTGGAGCCGGCGGTCGGTTTCGGGCTCAAAGACGTTACTATTGAGTATTCGGCTAATGGCACCAACTATACGACATTGGGAACTACTCACGAATTTGCCCGGGCGCCCGGCACGGACGACTATGCACACAATACCACTGTTGATATCACTGGCGTAACAGCAAAACACATCAGACTTACAGCCAACAGCAACTGGGGAGGCTTCCTGCCCCAATTCGGTCTCAGTGAGGTTCGCTTCTTCCATATACCTGTGCGTGCAACAGAGCCCAGCCCGGATCTCGGCGCAACAGATGTGGACGTGGATGTGACGCTTAGCTGGCGAGCTGGAAGAGAGGCAGCCGAGCACGATGTGTACATTAGCTCCGATGAGCAGGCTGTGATAGACGGTACTGCCGCCGTTACTACCTTAACCGAGGCCAGCTATGGTCCGTTGTCCCTCGATTTAGGCATGACTTACTACTGGAAGATAAACGAGGTCAATATGGCCGAGACCCCCACAACGTTGGATGGCGACCTCTGGAACTTCAGCACACGCGAGTATCTGGTTGTGGAGGACTTTGAGGCCTACAATGACCTTGACCCCACTGACCCCCAGAGCAACAGGATATTTAATGCGTGGATAGACGGATACGAGCAGCCGACAAACGGTTCTATCGTTGGCTATGAAGCTCCTCCTTTTGCCGAACAAACTATCGTTCACAGTAGCAATCAGTCAATGCCGCTGTCCTACAACAACACTGTTGGCGCAGCATACTCAGAGGCCGAACACACCTTTGCTGTTGGGCAGGATTGGACGCAAGCTGGCATCGCGACATTGGTGCTATACTTCCACGGCACTGAGGGTAACACCGGGCAGTTGTATGTGAAGGTCAACGACTCCAAGGTGGTCTATGACGGTGATGCGGCTGACATAGCGAAAGTAGAATGGAAGCAGTGGAATATCGACCTTGCACCGCTTGGCGCAGGTCTGCAGAATGTCACGAAGCTCGGTATTGGGATTGATGGCAGTGGTGCCACTGGCAAATTGTACTTTGACGACATTCGACTGTACCGGCAGGCTCCACAGCCAGAAGCACCGTGAGTGGCAATTAAGATTGCGTGGTTGACATGGGAGACGTTGAGATAATGGCAAGCCGGCGGCTTGATGAGCAGTTGTGGCCGGAGTGGTGATTGATGTTGATACGAAGCTCTCGTGAATTGAGATTGCCACGGCTTTTTTCAAAAGCCTCGCAATGATGGACGATAGTGGATTTGTAACAATTCGGGGCTTATGCTGATTGATTTGGTATAGGCCCCGTTTGTCTGTGTGCCCGGCAGGGCATAGGTTTGTCAGAGGATTTCGGACCGGCCCCACCAGCCAACCAGAGCGCACTTAGCCGCGCCCCAAGCACCCCAAAATAGCTCCATTTTCGCGAGTTAATCTATACAACCGTTCTACAACTCGACAACCCGTTATCTACCAATTCGAAAAAATGTTCATTTCATAAGTCACCTAATGCCAAGGAATTATAAAAATTGCAAAATTTGTGAACGTTTTCAATGAAGATATGAAGAGCCCACGCTTCCTTGGCGAAAAGCAAGAAAGCACCGGGATTAGCACGGCCGTTCTTAGCCCATAAATAAGGGTCGCGCGACTCGCGGACTATTTGTTAACGGGTCGCTGGTCAGAGTCCCATTACTTAGGTTTGTGTAACTTGGAACACAAACAAGACCGACGCCAGAATGGCGCCGAGATTGCCCCAGTCATACCCCGTTTGGTTCCTGCCAGGGAGCGTAGTTCCAGTTCTGAAACAAATTCATTGCTGCGCGGTCTATCACCAGATTCTGGGGCAGCAAAACGACCGCATCGAAGCATGCTCCGGCTTCTGCGCCGAGGGTTAAGCGATGTTTACCCGCAGTAAGATGGACGTCCGGGATTCGATACCACGACCAATGGCTGTATTGCTCGCCATAGTGGGCGAACATCTTGGTATGTGCCCGCTTCGGGTCAGTCCAGTCCGTGAATCCTATCATAGCGGTGGTTTGAAGGTTGTGAGTCTTGCCTTCATCCAGCGTAAGTGTCATACGGGTGGAGCTTTGCGGCTCCCAGCGGGCCCGCAGCCACAGGGCGTATTTGCCTGCCTCCGGTGCGGTTATGTCAAAGCCCAGCCTTCCGGTGCCGGTGAATGTCATTACACTTGCCCCGCTTGCAACGGGCAAGTTCATAGGTGATGCCTTGCCTGTAGTTTGGTCGGCGTGCTCGGCTTCACGAACCAATGCGGCATCAGCAACCAGCACCTGTGCTGGAATCCTTCGCTGGCACCCACGATCCTGGACTACAACGTTAAATGTCTGAATTTCACCGGCACTGGCCTTGCCCGGTCGCAGCGTGAATCTGGCTACGGCAGTTTTGTCAGGGCCGGAAAGCTCAACGGACCTTTTAACTGGCTCGCTCGTCCAGCCATCCGGCAGGTTCTCGAGCGACACTTCTCCGAGCAAGTGCCGACCATAAAATTTTACCTCGACCAGCACTTTGTCACCGCCGGCGATAATAAAGAGATTTCGATAGGCCTGGTCGTCATTCATATAATAGCTGATAGAGTTCAGTGAAACTGCCAGCTTGCTCTGGTAGCGCTCGAGCCATTGGCAAGTAGTTTTGACGGGGACGGCTGGCGGTCCGCCGACGAAGCTGATACGGTTGTCCCCTCGCGATAGCTTGCCCGGCAGTGATAGCGGCGAGACGACAAACGTGGTGCGCACCTTCAATCCGGTTACCTCTGCGAGCTGCTCCGGAACAAGGTGGACCTTCAGCCAGTAGTAGTAGCGGGCGGTTATCTCTTTGCGCATATTGACGGCGATTTTTCCTGTCCGGTTTGGATTGCGCCAGAGCTCGGTCCAGTTCTTGCCCCGGTCAACAGACAATAACAGGATGACGGCTCCGGGCTTGCGAGCTTCGTATGAGCCGGTAACCACCGCATCGGAAAAGATATAAGGACACTCGGCTTGATAAATCAAGGTGCTGGCTCTGGTCTGGTCTCGCGAGCGTAGGATGGCGGGCTCTTCGCCGTGTCGTCTGACCATCATATTATCGCGGGTTGAGGCCTCCGTTTCGGCGGCTGGCTCATAAATAATGGCGCCGTTACCAAAGTAGGGCGGGATTTTAGCCAGGGGGATTGGCTCGCGACTGCCCGTGACCTCGAACCACCGACCTTCATTGTGCCAGCAGATGCTTACTCGCTCACCCGAACGCAGCGGGAAGTCCATATTATGCGGCTTTTCTGGTGTTCCGAACGTTGCCCTGCTCTTTCGACCCCGCAGCCAGGCGTTCATATCTCCACCCTGACGCAGTTTGAGATAGGGGTCCTCCTCCAGACCACGCCGGCTGAGCACAGTGGCATTATCTCTGTTGAGCCAGTACAGTCGCGGCGAAAGGTCGAAGAGCCGCCAACTGCCTTGGTAAAAGGCCTGCTCGAACTGATGGTGCGTGCCTGAGGCATTGTTTGAGGAAATACCAACGGCCAGAAAGAGCTTGCGTAACATATGGTTAAGCGGGCCGCACTGGTCGAACGGATAGATATTCAAGGCCTTGAGCAGAGTATAAGAGACACGTGGGCGGTGACGGGTTGGAAGTGTCTCGCAGTAGTGGGCGTCGAAGTAGTTCGTGGTCTGCAGGGCATATTTGAATGTCTCGAAGGCCTTTTCACTATCGCTGGCTGCGTCTGGGGCCAGGGTGGCAGCGATGCTCTCAATACTGAAGGGCACTACATTGTCATTAGCGCACCAGCGGGGCAGCATAGTTGTTCGGTTGGGTGAGCTCTGGATGTGTTGAAAGGTAACCGAGCACATCAGCGGCTCAAAGTCACCGCCAACCTTAAGCACAAAATTATCATCTGCTCCTGTGACGGTGCGTTCGACTTCTCGCAGGCGATAATCGATAAAGCGAGGATCGGGTAGCTTGCGAGAAGGGCGGGTTACCGTTAAACGATTCTCTGCACGGTTGGCCTCGAACAGTCCAGGAGAAGGGTGCGGCTCGACGAGAACAAGTTGGCGTTTGATTTTTCCCTTAGTAAAGATTTCCAGAGGGACCTTTTGCTTTTGAGGCGGCAGCTCGCAGGCCAGGTGGCCGCGGACAAACCTGTCGTCGGAATCGTGGGTTCCATAACATTCGTTCTCAAAGTGAAAGAGGACCCGTGTATGTGGGTCTATCTGGAACTCTTTGCGAGGGACAGCGAAGTCTTTGTTGTAGCGGTTGATATCTGAGATTCGAAATTCATCCAGGACGGCCTCGGCGGCGTAGTTGGGGCTGCAAGTTTTGTCACCGCCGATAAACGCCTGCATCGGCAGACTTCTACTGTCTTCTTCGGCGATGCCGATGCCTTTGTTTTTTTTGTCGTTTATCGCAACGAGACTGCTCGGCCAGGGACGGCTGCCGGGCCCCTGTTCTGCTACGCGTTTACCATCCACAAAGAGTTGAAGGTGTGCCTTAGGGAAATCCCAGGTGGCTGCGATATGGTGCCACCGGCCGTCCCGCAAGGCAGCAGACCCACGAACCGTGCGCAACTGACAGCCAGCATCGGCGATGGTAAACTCAAGCTTGTTCTTGCCGGGCGAGCCGAGCTTACGCAAACGCGATTGCAACCGATGGCCGTAGGCAACGCCCTCGAAGAAGATATGCTCAGCGCCATCGTCGGCGTTCCATAACGGGCGGCACCAGAACTCTAGTGTGCCCGCTTCAAGACCCCAGTGAACGGAACGAGGATTGGGATTGAACCTGCCGGTGGTAAGGGTTCCTTCCGATGCTCCGTTGAAAGCGAGCCGGCGTATGCCAGTGAACTCAAAACCGCGATTTAATGGTGCAGTCTCCAGTGCGCCCTCAACGAAACCGGCATTGCTTTGGGCTGGCCAGCTTAACCGCTGCCCCGGACGGATAACCAGACGGTCGAGCCATACTGTGAAAAAGGACTGTGGTCCTGCGAGAATCTGGCGGGTGTCTGCATCTCTTACGTAGCAACGCACCCGGATACTAATCTTTACACGGGCGGCCTCGTGGCTGAATCTGCCTCGCTCGCAGAACTGCACAAGATGGCCCTGGGCCAACTCGGTAGTAAGCCAGCGTGGCTGTACTGCGTATTCGAGGATGCGCGAGCCATCTGCTCGGAACTGCTGAAGTTCGATGGATACCGGCGCACCATATTTGGCTCGCTCGGCCAGCAGGTCACATTGAAAGACCATTTCCTGCCCGGCGTACTTGCGGACGTCAATCATCTGCGAAATGGTAACCTCGCGAGGAGTGTTTTCGGTGGCATTCTCGTCCACGACTACCTTTAGCGAGCGTTGTCCGGTCGTGTGTTCGAATCTATCCAGCCGGACAAGTTCCACAGGCGTTATCTGCCAGCCGGTGGGCATACCATCAACTCTGTCCTCAAAGCCGGGGTTGGAGAGCAGGTTTAGTGGCGGCAGGAGGTCTGCATTATAGTTTTGGGCCTTGATACCGCGGTCCTTTGTGTCGAAATAGATGTCATAAACACCAACCTGGTTGGCCTGCGGATGAGCGAACCAGGCGAGATAGACCTGGTCTCGGCCTTTGACAGCATTAAATTCGCTGCGGTAAACAAAAGGCACCTCTCGTGTCGGCTCTTTTACGCAGTGCTCGATAATGCGTAGTGAGCCAGGGTCGAACTCTCCAGCTATGTCCGCTCGCTTCAGCAGCATAGGAAAGTCCGTCACAACCTCAGTTGGCATAGCAGCATCGTCGCGAGAAGGGATATTGCTGGTTATGGTTGTGCGAAAGCGCCATCCGGCATTCCACAAGGGAGCTGGCTCGGCAGAAATCGCTATCGGGCAAACTACAAAAACAAAAGCAAGGGCACACAAGACCTTCGCTATTATCCGGTTACCACTCATAAAGAGCGCTCCTTGAAATCACGGAATCTTATCATCCGGACACGGGGTTCAATTTACGTATTTTTACACCAGAAAGTCGTCGAGTGCAAGTTCATTGTTGCACGATAATTGTCCCAAAGATTGTGGGAGAATTATGGGCTAAAGAAGATATTGACCAATGTTATTTTAGTTGGGATAATGCTGAATGTTCTACTGTAAGTACGGATGATATTAAAAGTTAACTTTATTACTTGCGAAAGGAGATGAGTCACATGGTTTGCGAAGAAAAACCTCAAGTTCCAGAAGAACCTCAACAGACGCCGCCAGAGGAGCCTCAGGAGACACCGTCGAAAGAGTCTGAAGAAGCATCGGCACTCGCCCCTTGCCAGATGCCTCTCAAGCATCCCCCTACTGACCCTGTGTCTCACAAGCAAGGACTTCAGTAGTAAACTCGCAATTGCAAGAAGAGACTCAGGGGTGTACCTCCATACTCACTTCTGATCATCCCCGCCGAAGGTTCATCACCCCACGGAACGAAAACACTGCCGACAAGCGATGCATTATCGGAGAAATCCCACGTCAGTGAAGGCGACAAAACGCCCGAGCCGTCCAACGGGCTCTGCAGGACCAGAAGCGCGCCGTTCCACACATGGCTGAATGGATAGGTCGCCTGAAAAGCCAACGCCTCGCGGCCGAGTATTTGTGAATCGCCCCGCAGAAACCTTTCCAAAAAGTCGGATGATTTCAGGCGGTTTGTCGCATCATCGATATCTTTGACGCCAAAACCCGAATAATGATACTCGCCCAAGAGAGTAAGGCCGTTTCCAACATTGAATGTATAAGAACCCCCGACAACGAGTTTCCCAACTTGATGATCATTACCCCACAGGCCACCGTCCGGCTGTGTTTCCGGGGTGTTGAAAAACGCCAATTCGCCATGCGCTTCTGCATCACCCACGGCGGCGGATACTGTGCCTCCCAGCATCGTATCTTCGGCCCGTTTGCCGAATATGAGCTCCGCGTCGATGTCGCCAAAATACCCTCGGGCCCTTCCCAGCAATGCCGATTGTTCCCACGTCGGGCCAAATGCTCCGATCAGCTCGACCGAACTTGTATCCGAGATATGACTCTCAATTCGAACGGCATCAACGCCACGACGCCACTCCCGATCGATCTCAAGAGGCGAAAACGGTGCGAAAACATCCACCGCACTGAACAACGTGCCTCTGCCTAGGCCGATCGCCTGCCTTCCCAATGTGACTTCACCCCAATCGGCATGCAGAGCGACAAGCGCTCTGTCGATTTCATGCCTATAGAAAAAGACTTCTTTGGCTTCGGTAATCTGCCAGTCCAGTTGACGAATGCGAAATGGCGCTGTTGCCTCGGACGGCAGGATACCGCCGCCCGCGGCGCTGCCAGCTTTGTCCGAAAGCCATTTTGCCCTCTGTTCGTAGGCCAGTTCACCGCTCAGCCAGTCATAATATTGCACATTCAAGCCCAAACGAAGTCTCAACAGCTCCGTCCAGGTGTCGCGTTCTCGATAAAGCGTCGGATCATCAGGCGCGTGAGAGGCAAGCGAGCTCCACTTTCCCGAAACATCAAGGCCTACCGTTCGCTCACCTTCCTCGTCCGACCAGATTTCAATTGCGTAGGCCGGAATGCCAACCAGTCCAAGACTAACGGCCGCAAGCAGTCCTGCAAAAAATTGTCTCCTGCAACAACCCACAAATGCAGTTCTCCCAAGCCCGTCATTCTGCCGAAGACGTCGCTGAGTTTTTCGTCACATCGTTATCGATTCGCCCGTCCACCAGAGTTACCACGCGCCGGGCGTATGTAACGACACGAGGGTCATGCGTCGAGAAGATAAACGTGATTCCCTGAGCTTCATTGAGATCCCTCATCATCTTCAGAAGAATATCTGAATTCTCACCGTCGAGATTCGCCGTCGGCTCGTCGGCCAGCACCAGCTTCGGGTTCGCCGCCACGGCCCTTGCCACAGCAACGCGCTGTTGCTGCCCCCCCGATAGCTCATTAGGACGGCGGCTCGAATACGCATCCAGGCCAAGTTGAGCCAGTACCTCCTTCGCTCGGTTGGACCGCTGCTCGCCCGCGCCCTGCAGTTCAAGCACAAATTCAACGTTCTCTTGGGCCGTCAATACAGGCACGAGGTTGTAGGCCTGGAAAACAAACCCTATCGAATTCAACCTTAAGTCGGCTCGCTGCCGCTTAGTCATCCTGGAAATGTCGTTGCCTAACACTCTCAGCTCGCCGTCCGTTGCAACATCGAGCGCGCCAACAAGATTCAGGAATGTCGTCTTACCGCTTCCGCTGGGGCCCACGATAGCGGCAAAATCACCCACTCTAAACTCGATGTCGACACCGCGCAGCGCGTGTGCTTCGACCTTGCCGGTCGTATAGACTTTTGTAACTCCTTTGGCTTCAACTAATATGCTTGAACTCATCTTGACACCTGTTGACTTGTATTAGCGTTCGTCCTTCAACTAATGCTCCACTCTCAGTGCGACTGCCGGATCGGTCCTGGAGGCATACCATGCAGGATACAGGGAACTCAGTATCGTAGCCGTTAGCGAGAGTATAAAAGCGAGCGGAAACAGCCACCAGCCAAAGTCCCCTTGAAAGACCGAGTCGATGAGAATGTTGGATACCGAGATTCCGCTGCCTCCGTAGAATCGGCTAAAGTCAATTCCCCTTGTGGCCAAAAGGTAAGTAGGGGGGATACCTATGACCAAGCCGACGGTCCCGCCGATGACTCCGAGCACAAGACCTTCCATTAACATGATTTTGATCAATCGTGCCTTTCTCATTCCCAACGCCGAAAGCACTGCAAATTCCCGCCTTCGTTCGAGAACGGCCGTCAGTTGAGCGCTTGCGATACCAAGCAATACCACGATCATGACAATCCCAACGGTCAATCGTGTCCACGTCTCGTCGACTTTGACACCGGAGGCCAGCTCAGGCATAATCTCTTTCCATGTCAGAACCGCACAATCTCCCGGAAGGGCTGCCGACAATGCCTTAGCGGTACGCCCAAGCTTCCGCGGCTCTTTGACGACGGCCGTCAGTTCAGCAGCGCCGTTCAGCGCGGTTAGCTCAACCATATCCGAAATGGTGATATGACATATAGAAGCATCTAATTCTTCGCTGCCCGTCTCGGCGATGCCCACGATTCTGAGCATCGCACTGCTCATCTCGCCGCTGCTGTCCGCGACGGTAATAAGCAATTCATCATCCAGTTCGACATTCAGGCGCTGAGCAATTTCTCTGCCGACGACAACTGTGCCGCGAGTCCCTTCCATAAGATAGTATCCTTCAGCCAGGTCGCGAACCAGCCTGTTCATGGCCTGCTCGACGGTCGGATCCACGCCGATCACTTCCACTCCGATGGTTCGTGTCCCAAAAGCCAGTAGGCCTTCTTTTCGGGCATGTGGTGCGGCGCGCTTGATCTGTTCATTTGAACGCAGCTCTTGGAGAATGCTCCGCCAGTTATCCAGCCTCAGATCGTTCTGTCTTATCTGGACCCATTCGGCCGGTACAATCCGAAGATGACCGTTTCCGCTCTCCGCCGCTGCCTTCAACATCATTCTGCTTTCGCCTTTGACCAAGCCTATCATAAACAGACAAAGACCGCAGCCCAACCCGATGCCGATAACGGATAGAATCGTCTTTCGGGCGTGCCTGCGAAGACTGTGAAACGCATATTTCGTCGAAACCGAGATCCTCATGCCCGCATTGCCTCCACAGGTTCAAGTCTTCCAGCAATCCAGGCCGGCCAGACCGATGCCGCCATAGAAGTAATAATCACCGCAATCAATCCAAGCAGACTGTCAACCGGCTCGAGCCGCGGGTATATGTGAAGAGGCAGATTCAAGCCTTGATAGGCCATATCCTCCACTTGTCCCTCTCCTCCCCAGGAGGCCATATCGATGCCACGTTCGGCCGTGCCGGCAACAAATCCGTAACCTAATGCGGTCCCTATGACCACCCCGAGTATCCCGATGAAAATCGCCTCGCACACAATCATTCGAACAATCCGCCTCGGCTGCGTGCCGAGCGCAAGAAGCATCCCGAATTCGTGCACACGCTCGAAAGTGGACATCATCAGCGTATTGGCTATCCCCGCTATGGCGGCTACAAACACAATAACCAGCGCGAAATAGCCAACGTAGTCCGACATCTTCAGAATAAGAACTAACTCCGGCACAATCTCCTGCCACGGGAGAACCTCAATAGCCGCAAATCGCGGCCTTTGCGAAAGTCGCCTGGTTATGTCCCTCGATTTGCCCGATGTCTTTGCTCGTATGACGATTTCATTGGCCTGATTCGGCATGACCAAAAGGCGCTGAGCATCCTGCAGTGACATTACGATGCCGGACTGGTTTATAATGTCGGCAGGGCACTTTATGATGTCCTGGACGATGTAAAGGTCATTGGCTAATGACCCGTCTGCCGCCTGGCCAATCACAGCGACCTCCTGGCCGGGTTTTGCACCGATCTTCTTGGCCAGCCTATAGCCCATAAGTACCTTTCCTCTCTCAAGGGGGTGCTTCAGACCCGACAGAACACCATACGGATTCGATTCCGAATCAACTGAAAGGCCCACCACCGTAGCAACAAAGGCATCTTCTTCCGGCGCAACCAATACCGGCGCATATATCCGTGCAGATACGTCTCCAACATCGGGGTCCTCGTGGATCGTCGAGACAATTCTATCGACCTCGTCAATCGCAAGGTCCAAAGCCCACTCACGGCGCCAATTGGGATGGTGAGCCTGTACGTGACCCACCATAGGACCCGTTATGGCCAGGCGAATATTGTCGGAGTAGCCCCGCATAAGCCCGTCCGTCGCCAACAACGCAAATTGAGCCACGGCTATCGCAAGCAAGGCAAGTGCGGTACGCTTCTTGTTCCGGCCGAGATTCCGCCAGGCGATTTGAGCTGTTCGCATAGGCACGAGGGGATGTTCCTAAAATATCACTTCTTTCGCTCGAGGTTGGACAAACTAAACGTCCGATCTGGAACCGGCACATCGAAATCGATGTCCTCATAGATCAGCTCTGTCTTGTGTCCCTTCTTGTCTTCCGGGATCAACACCAGTTTGGACGGAATAATATGACCGTCAAAGTCCTTCACGTCACTGTAGTAAAGCGTTCGCGCAAGTCGGCCTTTACGGTCGTAATATCGCGATACAAGAGGAATACGGCCGTCTTCAGATACGATGACCTCCAGCTTTTTCCAAAGCCCTACAATGTCCGGCTTGGCCTTCAGTTCGATGAGCCAGCCGTTCGGGTCTTCAGATGGCCCGACAAGGCTGGACTCATAGTCCTTGTGAAAGGAAGCCTCGTGGACCAGATCATCGTTGGTGAAATCACTACCCATCCATGAAGCCAGCATCATCGAAGGAGGGATGCGTATCGTACGATCTATCCTCGGCAGGTAATTCCATAGATTCTTCTCGATCTTTAAGGTGGCCGTTCCTTTTTCGCGGGGTGGCGCTTCAATAATCACAAGGACTTTCTCTTCGCCTTTGGTCCACGTCTTCATCGTCAGGGTTCGCGTGTTGCGGGGTTTTGTCACAATCAACTTCAAGCGCGATGTGCTGCTTTTGGACCGGTACATGTTGTCGATATGCTTGATAATGGCGGAGAGATTCGGATCGCCGTCTTCAATGAGAAACCGTCTCATCGGATTTTCGGATCCTGCCGAATCCTTTCCCAAAGCGTCACCGCCACGGGAGCCTGCAGAAAAGATGGATGCAAAAATCAAGGTGACAGAGATTAGAGTTGTGGACCTTTTCATTTCTTCTTCCTTGCCCTTTCCCATTTCTCTATAAGTTTGGGAAACTCGTGCTCGCAGAAAAAGCATAGATCGCGGTATGTTTTTAGCTGTTGGCGCAAATCCCGTCTCGAGTTTTTCACGAGGTCCAGCCCATATTCCAGAATCTTCCTTTCCTCGGAGATCAGCCGGATCATTGCCTGGAGGTTACCTTTGCAGCCATCCAAGCTGATTCTATAATAGTTCGTTCGGTGTCCCGGCATTCTGGCTCGTTCAATTAATCCCCATTGGATGAGCAGCTTGGTCGCCGTACTGACTGAGCTCCTACTGGTTTTGAGCCCCTCAGCAATCTGTTCGGCCGTCTGTGTTGGAGACTCGGATGTCAGCACCCAGGCAAAAATACGACCCGCCATTGGTGGGAAGCCAACTTTCTCGGCAAACATTCCATACTTCTCTATAAAAACAGTTCTCTTTTGTGCCTCATCCATATTATGCGTCTCTCTAATTGAGTCTTCCTACATTCTTCTGAAGTTCACTGTTCAGTGTATTTTACTGATTTCTGTACATTCTGTCAATGCCGAAATTACAAAAACAACAAAAAAAGTTTGCTTCCTGTCTCTGAGCCTTCGGGTCTGGCTGTGAACCTCGGGCCGGCTATCTTCGGCCAGTGTTGTAAGCCTCTGTCAAAACTGATGTGACCTCAATCAGGGAGAAGTCTGAAAGATATTCTTGGATATCTTAATCGGTCTTGCCAGCCTCCCAGGCCCAGCGCGCGGACGAAGCACCTCAAAATGGCCCCATTTTCGCAAGTTCACGGCTACAACCGCTATACAACTCAACAACCCGTTATCTGCCAATTCGAAAAAATGTGCATCCCATAAATTTTGTCATAGAATAGGTTTACAAAAATCCCATAAATTGTAAACGTTTTCAATGTCCACTTCCGGCGCCACACATATCTTCTCTCCCAACAGCCCCCTGTCCCTGATAAACAATAAGAGTTCATCTCGGCAGCCAGGGGATAATCACATCATAGTTCGGCTGAGCACTGCGGTGCCATTTCAAGGTCCACAAGTCGTACAATCCGACCTTCCGCGTCGCACTGTCCATAAAGCACATATTGATGGCCCGACTATGCCGGTCTATGGCGAAGCGGCACATACTGCTTCTCCAGGCTGCCGTGCGATTGATCTCCCACCAATCGCGCATGATAGGGGGTTTGCACTCATTCTCAAACTTGGGGTGGGCAGGATCCGGATGATTCGTGGGCTGACCTCCGTACCAAGTACAATCACCCAGTATGGGGATGCTGCTGCTGTTCTTGCTGAGGTCGGTTTTCCAATGCAGCTCCGGTGCATCCAGCCACCCGTCATCGCCCGGCTCCAGAGTGTTGATCCAGTGATTGACACCGTAGCTGCCATAATCGTCTTCAAAGAAGTATTTTGTAGGGACTCCCGGTCCCCAGACTCGCTTGGCGCTGCCAGAACGCCTCCAGTTGGGATTTCCGGTTGCCGGATCCTCCAGAAAACAGGACTGGGTTGCTGCCGGACAGGCGCGGAATTTCCCCATGTTATCATACAATAGCTCTAAAGCCCGCATCCAGGTGCCGGCTGGATCCCGCCTTTTACAGTACTCGATCCAGTACTTGTTGTTGTTATCCATCGTGTACATGGCGACGATTGTTGCCCACTGCTTAAGATTGGTCTGGCAGGCCGCGCCCCGGGCCTAGGCGCGAGCCTTGGACAGAGCCGGGATTAACAAGGCCAATAATAGGGCAATGACAGAGATCACAACCAGCAATTCGATTAAGGTAAAAGCGTCTCGCTTTTTCACGGTCACGTCCTTTTTTGCGGTCGCAGCATGATTTTCTAGCAGAGCGTCAGCAACCAGCACATTTGACCGAAAGTGTAGTGTTCCAACACAATCCTACGGCCGTAAACCCGTAGATGAAGTTATCCGCGACAGCGGACAAGCATCGCTTGTACCAGAAAATGCTACGGCCGTGAGCCCGTAGAAATTTCTATGCCAAGTCCCAACAAATCATACAGCGTTCAGGCAGAAAAGCGAGAGAATATTGGGGGTGTTGGGGCTGTCTCTGGTTTCCCAGGAGCCGCCTTGCTGTCAATGCGGTTCACTGCCGCCAAAGTGCCCGGCCACTCACCGCTGTTATCGGCTAAGCTACGAACCTTGGCTGATAGGTTGTAACGTGGATGCCTCAAAAAAATGTGTGGCAAGTGGGATTGTTGTATTTGACTTTGAGCTCTTCATAGGTGACCTCCTTCTTTGGGAACGGTGTTGACCGGTGGGCCAGGATTCACCGGTGTTTGGGTATTGATTGTCCCTGTTGTTCGCAGCCAAGTCGATAGACGACACTGCGATGCAAGAGTGTTTATCAGCCACTGCTATGTATGGCGTCATAGAATCGCTTTCCCAGGTGAACACCAGTCCTTCAGACTCCTGGGTCTGTTAGTATTGGCGACCAACATGTCGCTATTACTTCCAATTTCATGAATATATGTTAATATCTCACTATGCAAACCCAACATGTGGACAGAACACGACGCGATTTTCTGAGTTGCACAGCTGCGGCGACTGGATTGCTCGCAGCAAAGTGGCTCGGCCTCAATGCTGCCCAAGCTCAAGCAACCCTCAGCCCTGAAGAGCGGCAACGGATCAAAGCAGCGATTCCGGCCAAAGCCTTCGTCACACCCAAAAAGAACCGAAAACTCTTGATTTTCGACCTAAATGTCGGATACGGCGGACATCGCTCCATCCCTACTGCCAATATGGCTTTTACGCTAATGGGCAAAAAGACAGGAGCTTTTGAGACGGTCATCAGCAGAGACCCGTCCGTCTTCAAGCCCGAGAATCTACATAAGTTTGATGCCGTCTTTCTGAACAACACCGTAGGCAATCTCTTTAAAGACCTCGCATTGAGGCAAAGCTTTCTCGAATTTATTTATGGCGGCGGCGGACTCCTTGGCGTTCACGGCACCTCTGTGGCATTCACACGCTGGCCAGGTGCTCATGAGGACTGGCCGGAGTTTGGAATTATGCTCGGCGCACGTGGTGCAAACCACCGAGACAGCGACGAACACGTCTTCATAAAACTCGATGATCCTACTCACCCTCTCAATCAGCCCTTCGGGGGAGGGGGCTTCGAATATTGCGATGAGTTCTTTCGTTTCCTTGGGCCTTATTCGAGGCAAAGGGTACGAGTACTCTTTAGCATCGATGTTGACAAAACGGAATTCAAGGGAAAACCGCGTGGCAACTGCTACCGTGAGGACAACGACTACGCGCTGGCGTGGGTGCGGCATTACGGCCGGGGACGCATCTTCTACTGCACCATTGCTCACAATCCGTACGTCTTTTGGGACCCGAAAATGTTGCAATTCTATCTCGCAGCCGCACAGTTCGCTTTGGGAGACCTCTCGGCTCCCACCGTTCCTAGCGCTAAATTAACGCCGGCCATCCTGGCACAGGAGCAGCTCGGCTGGCGACTCGGCATCGAAGCATATACTTTCCATAAATACACACTCTTCGAGGCCATCGACCGTACCGCACAGCTCGGCTTACCTTACATGGGTGGCCTGAGCTTCCAGAAAGTCAGCAAGGAAATCCCCAAGAACTTCGACGCTCAACTTACTGACGACGACCTGAAACAGGTCCGCCTGAAATTGGACTCAGCCGGCGTTCGTCTCCTGACGTACTATATACACCTGATTCCCGGCGATAAAGCCGGCTGCCGCAAAGTCTTCGAGTTCGGACGAAAGATTGGCATAGAAACCTTCATGTCCGAGCCGTTGCCGGACGCACTGGATACAATCGAGAAGTTCTGCGACGAATATGATATCAATGTGAGCATTCACAACCATGACCAAAAAACCTCCCCGCAGTATTGGCATCCTGAAGGTGTATTGAAAGTCTGTCAAGGCCGAAGCAAACGCATCGGCGCCTGCGCCGACCTCGGCTATTGGATGCGATCTGGCATCGACCCTATCAAAGCTGTGAACACTCTAAAGGACCGATTGATTACTGTGCAGATACACGACCTGCATGAGCTAAGCCCTGAAGGTCACGATGTACTGTGGGGCACCGGCGTTGGCAGGACAAGACAATTCATCGAGCAAATCCACCGTCTGGGCATTACCCCCACCATGTTTGGACTTGAATACTCATATGACTGGTTTGAATCGATGCCTGATATAGTGAAGTGCATCGAGTTCTTCAACAAGCTGAGCAAGCAGATGACCGAGCGAGGTAAGTTATGACACGAATAGTGAATTCTAAAGCAACAGACACCCGCCGTATTACGCGACGTAAGTTTTTATCTCGCACCGCTGTGTTTTCAGGAACAATCGCCATCCCGTGGTTCATCCCGTCCTCGGCGCAGGGTGCCAACGGCGTTCCGGCTCCAAGCAACAAAATCACAACCGGCCTGATTGGGCACGGCTTAATGGGCAGAGGTCATTTACGCCGCCTGGTTGGTGACCGAGACGTCCAGGTATTGGCCGTATGCGATGTAGACCGTCTGCGGTGCGAACAAGGAAAGCGTCGCGTTGAGGAAACCTATGCCGCCAGAAGCTCCAGCGGCTCCTATCGCGGCTGCGCAGCATATAATGACTATCGTGAGCTCCTGGCCCGAACGAATATCGATGCCGTCGTCATCGTAACCCCTGACCACTGGCACACCTTGCAATCGATTGACGCTGCCAAAGCGGGCAAAGATATCTATTGCGAGAAGCCAATCTCGATAACAATTCGCCAGGGTCGCCGACTCGTGGAGGACGTGCGCAGATATGGCCGCGTCTTCCAGACCGGAACCCAGTACCGTTCTATTCCGACCATCCGTCAGGTCTGTGAGTTTGTGCGAAAAGGTGGACTCGGCGAGGTAAAACAAGTCTTTACTCTGTGGAGCACTCTTGGTGGCTGCTTGAGAGCACCTCGCTTCAAGCCTTATCGACATCTGATGGACATCGAGAATTCCGGGAGATCACACGTACCCCTCGATATATCACTCCCCGCACAACCTGTGCCCGATGGACTGGACTGGGACCTCTGGGTCGGTCCGGCCCTTTGGCACCCATATAACCCAGCATACCACAAAAATCCTTCGCCCGGAGTCGTGCCATGGGCCTTCTGCGAGGATTTCGGGGCGGCTTCAGTAACCTGGCACCATTCTCACAGTGCGGACGTGATTCAGTATGCACTGAGCGCCGAAAAGAGCGGACCGGTCGAAATAATTCATCCAAGCAGCGGACAATACCCAACGCTCACTTACAAGTACGCCAACGGAATGCTCCTTCACTTGGTTGACAATTGGCAAATGGTTAAAGATGTATATAAAGCAGTTCCTGCCAATGCACGATTAGCTGGAAACTTCGGAGGGATTTTCGTTGGGGAGCATGGTTGGGTCACCTCGATGTCAACCGGCGGAACCATTGAGGGCAGGCCTGAGAAGCTCTTTGAGGGAATGAGGTTAAGGACTCGCCAGGTGAACATCGGGGAAAACAACCATCACGATAACTGGTTCGAGTGCATTCGGACGCGGCGTAAGCCGAGCTCCGACGAAGAGATTGGTCACCGCTCGGCTTCACTGGGACATCTGGCTATCATTGCGTACACGTTGCAGCGGTCTTTGAAGTGGGACCCTGCCAGGGAAGAGTTCCTTAACGACGAGGCGGCAAACCGTTTGTGCTTCCGTACAATGCGCGCACCATGGCGACTCTGACAGCCCCATTTTCACGAGAAAATCCATACAACCAACTTACAACCAGAAAGCCCGTTATCTGCCAATTTGGCGAAAATAGTCTCCTCATAAGTGCCGTAGTGGCAGCGACTTATGGGAAAGTGAAAATTTAGCGCCGGAAACTATGTAAGCCAGACCTCTCGCCGGTTAGAGTTTGTTCGGCTATAATAAGCCGTTGAAAAGGAGCTGGTCACTGGGACCGCTCAAGTTTTTAAGAACCTGACATGGAAGCCTGACAATGAATATTTTAGCTTTGGATCTCGGAAAGTACAAGACTGTGTTCTGCAAGTACAACACGGTCATTGGTGTGCTCGCTCAACTATTACTTGTAATGATGGCCGCAAACGTCGCTGCTGCTGATGGCGGTGAAGTCAATGCGTTCCGGTGGCAGAAAGCAAGCCCGGCAAGTCAGGGAATGGATCGGGCGAAACTGGAGGCGATGAAAGACTCTCTCGCCAGCCGCCAAACGAAAGCATTCCTGGTCATTCGCAACGACAAGATCATCTACGAATGGTATCAACAGGGCCATGGGCCGGACAAGCGACACTACACGGCCTCGATGGCCAAAGCAATTGTGGGCGGACTTTCACTGGCAGTCGCCGCAGGCGACGGACGCATCCAGTTGGACGACAAAGCCGCTGAGAATATTCCCCAATGGCAGGATGACCCAGTGAAGTCCAAAATCACCCTGCGCCATCTGGGATCACATACTTCCGGGATCGAGGACGCCGAGGCGAATGATCTACCGCACGACGAGCTGACAGGCTGGAAAGGGGATTTCTGGAAGCGGCTGGATGTGCCCAACGATCCGTTTTCCATATCGCGCGACAGAGCGCCGGTGCTCTTTGAGCCCGGAACGGGTTTCCAATATAGCAACCCGGGTCTCGCCATGCTGGGCTACGCGATAACAGCGGCCATCCGTGACGCCCCTGAGAAGGATCTGCGCACCTTACTCCGAGACCGCATCATGAGGCCCATAGGTGTACCCGATCGGGAATGGTCTGTGGGATATAGTCAGGTTTTCACTGTAGATGATCTGCCGATGGTAGCAACTTGGGGTGGTGGTGGCTACACGGCTAGAGCCTTGGCCCGGGTGGGTCGTCTCATGCTGTGCAAAGGCGATTGGGAAGGTGCGCAGCTCATCGGTGAGGAGGCAGTGCTGATGACTACAAACAGCGCAGGCCTGCCGGGTGAAAACGGTATGGGCTGGTGGACTAATGCTGATGGACGATTTGCCTCGCTTCCCAAAGACGCTTTCTGGGCTTCCGGCGCCGGACATCAAACTCTTTTGGTGGTTCCCAGCCTGAACCTAATCTGCGTGCGAAACGGCGGACCGCTGAGCCCAAAGAAGGAAGAATATCGTCAAGCGAGAGGCCCTTACCTGTTCGATCCGTTGATGGACGCGGTTCAGATAAGAGGTCCCGAACAGTTGGATGCCGCGGCTAACGGTAACCAAATAGAACGGAACGCCAGTACTGCCAATCCGCCCCGACAGGCAGACGAACTGGATGTGCTCGGTGGTCGCGGACACACGTTGGTGTACGACCATTTGATGAGCCTTGTGAAGGGGCAATCCGACGCGCGACGACGCGACGTGCGGCGGTCGCTCGCTTCGCCACAGGCGTTGGCGTCCCGGCGTGAAATGCTGAGACACGATTACTTCCAGTTGCTCGGGCCCCTGCCGAAGAAAACGCCGCTGAACGGACAGGTAACGGGTTTGATCGAATGCAACGGTTATCGGATCGAGAACGTCGTCTTCGAGAGTCGACCTTATCACCATGTAACCGGCAATCTGTATATCCCCACGGCTGCTAAGCCGTCTTTTCCCGCTGTGTTGGTCGCCTGCGGTCATTCAGGCAATGGCAAGGCCTACGAGAAGTATCAGGCTGTGTCCGCCTTGTTGGCCCGAAACGGCATGGTTGCTTTGTGCTTCGACCCGATCTGCCAGGGTGAACGCATTCAACTGCCCCGTGCGCCGCGCCACGGCACAACAACGCATACGCTCTTGAACGTGGGCGCGCGTTTGGCAGGACGTAGCATCGTCTGGTACGAGGCCTGGGACGCGATTCGCGGCATCGACTATCTGCTCAGCCGCCCCGAGGTGGACCGCCGTAAGCCGGTCGGCATGACCGGCACCAGCGGCGGTGGCACGCAAACCACGTTCCTGATGGCGCTGGAGACGCGGATCGGCCCGGCCGCTCCTTCCTGTTATATCCAGACGCGGCAGCGCAAGTTTGAACGCGAAAGCTTCGTGGGCACGGATGGTTGTCAACAGTTGCCTTTCGAAGGCGCTCGCGGCATCGATCATGTTGACTACATCACGATGCGCGCGCCCAAGCCGACGATTATTTTGGGAGCACGGCGCGACCACCATGACATTCGGGCGACTCGTGTCGCGGCAGCCGAAGCTGCCGAGGTCTTTGCCGCTTTGGGAAAACCCGATCGCTTTGGGTTCTTCGAGAGCGACACGCCGCACGGCTTTCACCAGCCGCATCGCGAGACAGCCGTGCGTTGGATGAAAAGATGGCTGCTGGATATCGATCAGCCGGTCGTTGAACACCAGATCGAACCGCAGGCCGATCAGACTCTCTGGGCAAGCGCCAAGGGACAGGTGCTGGAAAGTTTTTCCGGCGAGATAACCGTGGCCGATCTGAACCTTGAACGAGCGCGCGAACTGGCGGATTCGCGGCGGCGGTTCTGGGAGGAACACGGCCGGGATGAATGTCTCGCGGAGGTCCGGCGGCTGATCGCGCTGCCGGAGCGTTCCGCCAAAGCTACGAAACATTCCACCGGCAAAGTCGCGCGGGAAGGCTACACCATCGAGAAATTCGTGATCGAACGCGGCGAAGAGGTCCCCATTCCCGCTCTCCTTTTCGTGCCGCAAGACACAGAAGGACCGCTCCCGGCAACACTTTACGTAGACGGCCGGGGAAAGGCGGCTGATGCAGCCCCAGGCGGCCGCATCGAACAGTTGGTGCGTGGCGGACGCGTCGTACTGAGCATCGATGCTCGTGGCTGGGGAGAAACCTCCGATGATCAGACAAGGGTTCCGCGCAAGTTCTACAACACCGAACACCGGCTCGTGACGATCGCGCTGCACGTGGGGCGGCCGCTGCTGGGCCAACGCGTCGAAGACGTCCTGGGGGCATTTGACCTGCTGACTCGCGACGAGCGCGTCGACGCCGGTGCGGTCGAACTCGTTGGGATTGGTGCGGCTGCTCCGGTCGTGTTACACGCCGGCGCACTGGATTCGCGCGTTTCGGGCGTAGCGCTAAGGGGCGGCATCCGCAGTTGGGTCGACGACGTCGTCGCCAAACCGCTTCAACGCGACCTCGAAGGGTGCGTCGTGCCCTCGGCACTGCTCACATATGATCTGCCTGATTTGGCCGCCACGCTGAACGGCAAGTTGAAACTCGAGGACCCGATTGTAAAGCCAATCAGGAATTAAACGAAAGGCGGCAACGATGCGAAGCAAACGAATACCGGTTGTGATTCTCGTAGCGTGCATCGGCGGTTTTGCGACTGAACCGGTGCCCGCTCAGGTGTGGCCAGCCAAAACTTGGACCCCGGCCACGCCGGAAAGCCAAGGGATGTCCAGCAATGATTTGGATGTGGTGGCGAAGTATGCGCGTAAGGCCGGTGGGGGCAGCGGATGTGTGATTCGACACGGTTACCTGGTCAAAGAGTGGGGCGATCCCGAGTATCGGGCTGACATCAAGTCGGCGACGAAGGGAGCGTTCGGCACTACGTGTCTCGGTCTGGCCGTAGACCGCGGGATGGTCGCCATCGATGACAAAGCACAAAAGCACTACGCGCGAATCGGCACCGGGAAGAAGGGCAACCGAGAGGATTGGCTGTCGCAGATCACCATCAGGCAGCTCGCCACAATGACTGCCGGATTTGACGACGGACGGCCGCCGAAGCTGTACTACCGCCCCGGGACCAGCGGCTATTACTCGAACGACACATCCAACATGCTGGCCGAGCTACTGACGCTGAAGTTTGGCGAAGACCTGACCGACGTCATGAAACGCGAAGTGATGGACCCCATCGGCGCGGCGCCTTCCGACTGGCGCTGGCGCGACAACAGCTACCGACCGAAGACAATCGATGGACTGAAGAGCCGGGAGTTCGCGTCGGGCATCCGGATCACCTACGGCGTGCTGGCACGGATTGGCTATCTGTATCTGCACGAAGGCCAGTGGGATGAGAAGCGGATACTGTCGAAAGAGTTCATTCGCGAAGCGACGCGACCAACCGGCTTGCCAGCATTTGTTTCGACCTATGCATTTTACTGGTACAGCAACGCGCGTGGCGCCTACAAGAACATTCCTACGGACACGTACTGGCCATTCGGTCTGGGCGATAGCTTCGTGGCGGTCTGTCCGAGTCTGGACATTGTGGCCGTGCGACTCGGCGTCGGCTCGCACAAGTCGGATCTTCCCGGTGGCAAGAAACAGGAGGACTGGGGCGGACGCGTCGCAGGCTTCTTCGAACTCGTGGTAAAGGCAGTCAAAGAGTAAGTAGTCGAGACGGATTTACATTAGTTTTGGTTCATCCAACCGCCTGACCGCAATCGTTAGTCGGAATGTTCTACCATCTAAAGAAGTAGATATCCTCCTGACACATGTCACTATTCTTGAGGCATCTATCCGCGGCTAAGTGCGCTTCTGTGTGGCTGGTGGGACTGGTCCAGAAAAAGCGGAAGTAGCTGTGTCGTAGATACTCTTTCGAGAAATACTTGACCGAATCCGGCGGTTGCGTTTTTTGACAATACCTGTGAGGCCGGGATGATGTGTGGTACTGTTGAAAACCAGGTTCCGGAATGGAGGACAACGGTGGCGGTGTGCAAGAATAGTAGTAAAAGGTGGCTTCTCGAGATAAGTGTTCAACTTTCTTGGCGTTTTTTGCGAGACAACCCGCTGGGGCGGCCAGCAAATTGCTGGAATCTCAATGAGATTTTGATATTATCTGACATTTCCCATTTACACGGTTAAGAAGCATATTTTTCTCCATACGACATCAATAATGTTATAAAATTCACCTTGAACTGTCAAGAATTTTCGTTTTCGAGGCAGCTTCATTGAAAATTGGCAGGAAAACATGGTTTTTTGTGCCCCCCCCATAACTGACCGGTTACCTTGTTGATTCTTGGGAATTTTGGGGGGTTTTTCTTGACGGGAAGACGGCTAATTTGGTATAAGTAGAATAGATTAAGTTCGTATGTTTTGTCTCTCTGACCTGTGGAATCTTGCAGCTTTTCGATAAAGGAGGAGTTATTATGTGAGGCACAGAGCTGTAATACAGACTTTGTGCTGCTGAGTAAAGTTTTTTCTGCAATTCAATTAACCGTTCATATTAACTTTTTGAAGGAGGATTATTATGTGTAGGAAATTGGTTTATTCAATTTTTTTATTGGTGTTGGGCCTGATGGTGAGTGTGGCCGGTGCCGATGTTACCAGTGATCTGGTAGCATGGTGGGCGCTGGACGACGGAAGCGGTATGACTGCCAGAGACAGTGCAGGTCACCCCGGTGGCCCTCACGATGGAACGCTGCAGAACGGGCCGCTGTGGGAGAGTGCAGACGTCAGGGTAGGCAGAGGAGCACTGAAGTTCGATGGTATTGATGATCGTATCGTCATTGAGTCATTCGACGTGCAAGGTACCGGCATCACCCTTGCCGCGTGGATCAGGCCGCCAGACTTGGCCGCTCTCAATGATCCCCGTCTTATCTCCAAGGCCCAGGGCGGCGGGACCCCTGACCACTACTGGGCAATGGTCCTGAGTGGTAGTGGTGAAGATAACTTGGAGTTCCGGCTCAGGACGGACACAGGCGCCGCCACCAGGCGCACCTCTCCTCAGGGTAATGACATGCAGGCTGACGAATGGGCGCACTTGGCCGTGACCTGGGACGCCAGCGATCCATTCATGCGACTGTATAAGAACGGCCAAGAGATCGATAGCGTCAGCAAGGCGGGTACAGCAGTTGGCGTTGGCCCCGGTGTGACAATCGGGGTCGGTAATCAGTCCGTTAGCGCTGGCTCAGACAGTATGAACCGTCCATTCCCAGGCATCCTCGATGACGTCCGCGTATATGAACGCGGGCTAAGCGCCGAGGATATCACCGAACTATTTGCATGGCAAGGCGCTCCCGTTCCTCTGACCTTAGCCAGCGATCCATCTCCGGCTGATGGGGCGGTAGATGTGCCACGAGATGTGGTTCTTAGCTGGACACCGGGAGAATTTGCGCCGCTAGTCAATGGGCACAAAGTTTACCTTAGTGAGAGCTTCAACGACGTCAACGACGGCGTCGGCGGCATCGCTCAAGACGCCAACAGCTATGATCCTGGACGACTTGATTTCGGCAAGACTTACTACTGGCGTGTCGATGAGGTCAATGGCGCACCTGACTATACGGTGTACGAAGGCAGCATCTGGAGTTTTACGACCGAGCCCATTGGTTATCCCATCGAGAACATCACCGCCACAGCTTCCAGCATGCAGAGCGCAGATATGGGCCCTGAAAATACCGTCAACGGCTCGGGACTGGATGACAACGACCTGCACTCAAAAGACGAGGCGGATATGTGGCTTAGTAGTGTCGCCGGGCCGCAGCCGACCTGGATCCAATATGAGTTCGACAAGGTTTACAAACTGCACCAGATAATGGTATGGAACTCGAATCAAATGGTTGAGCCAATGGTCGGTTTCGGATTCAAAGATGTCACGATTGAGTATTCGGTCAACGGCACCGACTATACAACGTTGGGTACTACTCACCAGTTCGCCCAGGCGCCTGGCGCGCCCGGCTATGCGCACAATACAACTGTTGATTTAAGTGGCGTGGCAGCAAAGTACGTCAGGCTCACGGCCAACAGCAACTGGGGAGGCATCCTGAACCAATACGGTCTCAGCGAGGTATGCTTCTTATACATACCGATCCATGCGAGAGAGCCTAATCCGAATTCCGGGGCAATAGATGTCGATCCGGATGTGACCCTTAGCTGGCGAACGGGAAGAGAGGCTGCCCAGCATGATGTGTACCTTAGCACCGACGAGCAGGCTGTGATAGATGGCACTGCCCCTGTTACTACCGTGAGCCAGACCAGTCATGGTCCCCTATCGCTCGACTTAGGCCAGACTTACTACTGGAAAATTAACGAAGTCAATATGGCCGAGACCCCCACAACGTCGGATGGCGACGTCTGGAACTTTGCGACACGCGAGTTCATTGTCGTGGACGATTTTGAGAGCTACAATGACCTTGACCCGGATGACCCCGAGAGCCGCAGGATATTCAACGTGTGGATAGACGGATACGGCGTCGCGACAAACGGATCTCTCGTGGGTTATGATGCTCCTCCATTCTGCGAGCAGACTATCGTTCACGGTGGCGATCAGTCGATGCCGCTGTTTTACGACAACGCTGGCAGCGCAACGTATTCAGAGGCAGAGCTGCCGCTGAGCCCGGCGCAGGATTGGACCAAATCTGGCATTCAGTCATTAGTGCTGCACTTCTACGGTGATGCGGGCAACACCGGTGGACAACTGTATATGAAGATCAACAATGCCAAGGTGTTCTTCGACGGCAATCCAACGTCCATCTCCAGACCTTTCTGGACACAGTGGAGTATCGACCTTGCCGCAGTCGGTACGAACCTGGCAGGCGTGAACACACTGAGTATCGGCGTTGATGGAGCCGGTGCTCAGGGAGCCCTGTACGTCGATAACATTCGACTCTATCGACAGGCGCCGGAGGTATTGGCACCCCAGGATCCGGGCACCGGCAATCTGGTAGCCTACTATGCCATGGAGAACAACACCCAGGATGGTTCGGGCAATGGTCACCACGGCACACCAATCGGCGCCCCGGCCTATGCACCCGGTATTGCCGGTATGGCACTGGACTTTGACGGGGTAGACGATAGACTCGATCTGGGCAGTCTTGATGTTGTCGGCAGCGGGATCACCCTTTCGCTGTGGCTCAAGCCCCAGAGCTATATGTACGACGACACGCGGGTCATCTCCAAGGCCACCAGTACCAGCGCCAACAATCACTGGTGGATGCTGAGCACCAACGGCAACAACCATGTACTACGCTTTCGGCTCAAGACCAACGATGGTGGTAACACCACCACGCTGATTGCAGACAGCGGAGGTGTGTCAGAAGGCGAGTGGACCCATGCGGCGGCCACCTGGGACGGTAGCATGATGCGGATATATCAGAACCTCCAGGAGGTCGGCAGTACGGCGAAGGGCGGCACGGCCGTGGCTGTTGATGCCAGTGTCAGCGCCGCGATCGGTAATCAGCCACTAGGTGCCGGTGATAAGCACTGGGTAGGTCTGATCGACGAGGTGCGTATCCATAATCGTGGGCTGTCTGAAGCAGAACTCCTTTATGTTGCGTCGAGCCAATAGGATTGAGTATAATACAGCTGGTGATGGTCAGTGAAGCTTGCATGTATCTACAGGGGGACAGGACAGTTGCGAGCTGTCCTGTTCCCCTCAATATGAGCCGGGCACGGCGTTGTTCTTATTGGGTGTAGGGCACCTGTGGACCATTATGACCGGGACGCTTTATTGGTCAATCAGGACTGAAAGGAGACATACAATGGCAAGAACAAAAGGCTTTACCTTGATTGAATTATTGGTGGTTATTGCGATCATCGCCGTCTTGATGGCCATACTGCTTCCGTCACTGAACGCCGCCAAGAGGATAGCTTCAAGTTCGGGTTGTCTGGCCAACGAGAAGACCCTGCTCACGGCGTGGATTATGTACGCCGATGACAACAACGGGGCGTTGGTCAGCAATCTAGCCTGCTACGATGATGATAAAGACATGGATAAGACCGCCTGGGTGCATAGTCCCAAGAATATACACGGCAACAGTTTTGCCCATCATCCGGCACCACCGACCATCACGGACGAAGATCGCTTTCGTGGGATCCAGGCCGGGGCCTTATGGGAGTACGTCAAGGACATGGGGGCCTATCACTGCCCGGGCGACAACCGCAGAAGTACCCAGTTGCCCCCGCGAGATTGTTGGCGCAGCTATAGCATTAGCTATGCCTTTGGCCATAAACGACCAGGCAAGGCGTATCGAAAAATGCAGGATGTCAAGAATGGTGCGCTTTATTATGTTTTCGTGGAAGAAGAGCACAACGGCAGCAACTATGGGGAAAACGAAGGGGGCTGGGCCTTGCGCGGGGTCGGGAACCCCCTGGATCCCAGTGGGTGGAGGTTCTACGATCCGCTGGCTTCCTATCATCTCAAGTCGAGCACGTTTGGCTTCGCCGACGGGCACGCCGACCGGCGCAAATGGATGGACAAGCGGACCCTCGAATTCATTGAGATGAACAAACAGAATCCGGCGTCCCATTCCGGCATGGAGACACCCTCACCCGACAACGAAGACCTGCGCTGGTTGGTCGAACACTACTGGTCAAAGGAACGTGGACTGAGGTAGTCGAGTAAATGTGACATTCTGGAAGTACGGTTCAATATATCTCATCATTCGTCGACTTTTTTCCGAATTGATTAACTAACAAAACCCGCCGTGAAGGGTTGCAGCTGATACCGCAGGTTACCCTTGCCACGAACTAAAAAATGTCAGAATTATTCGACAAATTCGCGTCTCTAAAATGTCTCCCCAGATCTTGACCTTGCTCAGATCGACTGCAAACAAACATTATTTTTTTGCCGAAAACGGAACCTGTAGAATAGTGACATAGCACACCCAAATAAGGAGTTCCAATTCAATGAATGGACCGGAGCGAATATTTTGCTATGTCTCAATAATCTGCATGAACTGCCTTGATATTCGGCAAGTTCCAGATAGGTGTTTGGCAACGTTCTACTACGATTGACCATGACATAAGCAGATTCACGATGTCTTTTATGATTGCATCGTGAAGTCGAAAAGCTGTTCAGGTAAGCTACGAACGTTGGCTGATATGTCGTAACGTGGATGCCTCAAAGAAAATTTTTGTGGCAATAGGGATTTTAGTATTTGACTTTGAGCTCTTCATAGGTGTCCTTTTTTAGCCAGAAATGAGTTCTTCTTAGGACATCTTGACTATTTGTTAACTGGTTGTTAGCTTGACGATGGTCGTTCTGTGTCAGGCTGCTGGTTGTCGGGTCAGTTTTGCATGACTTTTTCGTTGACGGAAAGGTGGCTGATTTGGTATAAGTAGAATAGATTAAGTTCGTATGTTTTGCCTCTCTGACCTGTGGAATCCTTGCAGTTTTTCGATAAAGGAGGAGTTATTATGCGAGGCACAGAGTTGTACAGGGACTTTGTGTTGCAGAGTGAAGATTTTTGCATTTCAATTAACCGCTCGTATTGAGCTTTTTTGAAGGAGGATTACTATGTGCGGAAAACGAATTCATCTAATTTCTTTTGCTTTGGTACTGGGCCTTTGCCTGATGTCGCCGGCCCACGCAGCTAACATCATCGTGGTGAACGAAGCCCACGATTACGACGGCGATGGTCTACAGGATGACCATCAGTTGGTGGAATGGCTTGAGGCTGAAGGGCACTCGGTTGATGTCCGGCATGACCAGTGGATGACGCTTGATGCCGACAAGATAGAGGCTCTTAATGCCGCCGACTTGATAATTGTAGGTCGCACTTGTAACAGCACTCTGTATGACGAGGGTGATGAGCCGACCCAGTGGAACTCCGTCACGACGCCGCTGATACTAATGCAGGCGTTAATAACCAGAAGCAACCGGTGGAAGTGGGTCAATTCCAGTTCTGCGAACAGCTTGGGCGGTTCTCCAGCACTGGAGGTCATGGAACCCGACCATCCTATATTTGCCAACGTGACGTTCGGTGCCGGCAACCGAGTGCAGGTTGTGGATCCAACCATAGGTTCGGGCCACACCTCATCCGTAAACGCCAACAATGTAGGCAATGGCATACTGCTGGCCAAAGAGGCAGGCACCAGCTTGCCCTGGATCGCCGAATGGGAGGCCGGAGTCGAGTTCTACAACGGCGCCGGTCAGATTCCTGCCGCTAAACGTATGATGTTTTTCGCCGGCACCCAGGAAACCGACGGACCTCCTCGTACTCCTTGGGGAGCGTGGAACTTCACCGCCGAAGGTGAAATAATGTTCCGCAACGCAATTAATTATATGCTCGGGGACTACCTCCTTCCAGGCCAAGCATCTAACCCGAAGCCGGATGATGAAGCGACAGATGTGCCGCGAGACGTGCTCCTTAGCTGGACGCCGGGTGAATTTGCCCCGCCGATCAATGGGCACAAAGTCTACCTTAGTGAGAACTTCAACGATGTCAATGACGGCATTGGCGGCGTCGCTGCCGATGCCAACAGCTATGATCCTGGACGCCTTGATTTCGGCACGACTTACTACTGGCGAGTCGATGAGGTCAACGGCCCACCGGACTATACGGTATTCGAAGGCAGCGTCTGGAGCTTTACGGCCGAGCTATATGCTTATCCCATCGAGAACATAACCGCCACAGCTTCCAGCGTACAGCAAGCAAATATGAGCCCTGAAAATACCATCAACGGCTCAGGACTGGATGCTAATGACCTTCACTCGAAAGAACCGACGGATATGTGGCTTAGCGGCAATGAACCGCTGGGGGCCTGGATCGAATATCAGTTCGATAAAGTCTACAAAGTGCATGAGATGTGGGTATGGAACTCTAATCAAATGGTCGAGTCTCTTGTTGGCTTCGGGTGCAAAGATGTCACAATCGAGCATTCGGCCAATGGCACCGACTATGCAACATTGGGTACAACCCATGAGTTTGCCCGGGCGCCTGGCGCCGACGGTTATGCTCACAATACCACGGTTGATTTTGGCGGCGCCGCGGCAAAGTACGTCAGGATTACCGCCAGTAATAACTGGGGCTTTCTGCCCCAATTCGGTCTGAGCGAGGTCCGCTTCCTCCATATACCTGTGAATGCAAGAAATCCCTACCCGGATTCAGGGGCAACAGATATGGACGTGGATGTGGTCCTTGGCTGGGTAGCAGGAAGAGAAGCTGTTACGCACGATGTGTACGTTAGCACTGACGAGCAGGCTGTGATAGACGGTACTGCCCCTGTTGCTACCGTTACCGAGGCCAAATATGGTCCCTTATCGCTCGATTTAGGCGTGACTCACTACTGGAAGGTTAATGAAGTAAATGAGGCCGAGACCCTGACTACCTGGGAAAGTAACATCTGGAGCTTTACGACAACCGAGTATCTTGTCGTGGACGATTTCGAGTCCTACAACGACCTTGACCCCGGTGACCCCGAGAGCAACAGGATATTCAATACGTGGATAGACGGATACGAGCAACCGACAAACGGCTCTATCGTTGGCTATGAAGCTCCTCCTTTTGCCGAGCAAACTGTCGTTCACAGCGGCAAGCAGTCGATGCCGTTGGCCTACAACAACACCGGTGGTGCAGCATATTCAGAGGCCGAACGCACTTTTGCTGTTGGGCAGAATTGGACCAGAGCCGGCGCTGCGACATTGGTGCTGTACTTCTACGGCGCTGAGGGCAACGCTGGGCAGTTGTATGTGAAGGTCGACGGCTCCAGGGTGGTCTATGACGGCGATGCGGGTGACATAGCGAAACCAGAGTGGAACCAGTGGAGTATCGACCTTGCATCGTTAGGCGTTAACCTGCAGAATGTCACGAAGCTCAGTATCGGCATTGATGGCAATGGTGCTAGTGGTACATTGTACATAGACGACATTCGGCTGTATCGGTTAGCACCACAAGCCAATTAAAGTTGCAATATTTTGAGCTTTTGAAGGAGGATTATCATGTGTAGAAAATTAATTTATTTAATCTATTTTGTATTGGTGTTGGGTCTGGTCAGTAACGCTTCAGCAGACCCTAACCTTGTAGCGTACTATAGGCTGGACGGCAACGCCAAGGATACCGGCAACGTCTATCCGCCAGCTGACGGCAACTTATATGGCAACCCGACCTGGACAACTGGGCGTGTAGGTGGCTCAATTCACCTCGACGGTGACGACCATGTCAGCTGCTCGAATAATGTGAAATTCGACATCACCGACGAAATCACGCTCGCGTGTTGGATAAAGACCACGTCCGGCAGTGCTTGGCAGACCATCACCACCAAGGTTGGCGGCAGCCACGAAGGTATCTACAGGCTGAACTTTGACAGTAGCGGTAACAATGTCTTCTTCACCTGCGAGGGCGTGCCGCCCTACAATGCCTGGGGAGGCGTGCCTGTGAACGATGGCCAATGGCATCACCTCGCCGGAGTGTATGATGGATCAAAGCTCTATTTGTATGTAGACGGTGTTGAAGACGTTTCCGCGAACGCTTCGGGCAGCATACAGCTAAGTTCGGACCCCTTCCTTATCGGCGGCTACGACGGGTACAATGGCCTCATCGACGACGTCCGTGTCTACAACCGGGCACTGACGCAGGACGAGATTGAACAGGTCATGGAAGCTCTACCGCCTGGCATGGCTTCTAACCCCAGTCCTGCTGATGAGGAAACAGATGTGCCACGAGATGTGGTCCTTAGCTGGACGCCGGGAGAATATGCGCCCCCAGTCAATGGGCACAAAGTCTACTTTAGCGAGAACTTTAGCGACGTCAACGACGGCATTGGCGGTATCACACAGGATGCCAACAGCTATGCTCGGCCCCAACGCCTTGATTTCGGCACGACTTACTACTGGCGAGTCGATGAGGTCAATAACGTCAACCCCGAGAGTCCGTGGACAGGCAATGTCTGGAGTTTTACGACCGAGCTATTTGCTTATCCAATCGAGAATATAACCGCCACAGCTTCCAGCAGTGAAGTAGCAAAAGGACCTGAAAATACAGTCAACGGTTCGGGACTGGATGACGGTGGCTTATTGCACGGCA
>JAUXAL010000045.1 GCA_030619925.1 Phycisphaerae bacterium
GCTCTGTCTAAAATTGGCTTTTTGAGCCTTAAATTCTCTTAAAACCACCTTCTTGTTATCAAAAAGTCGGTTACAATAACGAAGCTCACTCTCAATCCCATCCACTTCTAAAAACGCTGCTCATTTTGCAGAAGTCTTAAAATTGTTAATATTTGACGGGTCGCCACGTGCGCACCGTTATCGGCTTAGCCTTATTTTGAGAAAATTCTGCTGATTGAAATCCATTTTGACTCTCTCCTCCAGAAAACTCAAGAGGCGTTAGCGCGTATTCAGAGTAGATTATCAAGTGTAGAAACGACGTGTCTGCGCTATTCTTTCATAAGAATAGTCTGCCCGATTGAAACAAGTCTGTCAACAGGAAATTTCCATAAATGAGATTTTTTTGCAGGAACAGCGAATTGGGCCTGAAAATCAGGATTTGTTTCTCCCCATCACCGCACCCAAGCCCCGTTAGAAGTCCACACAGGGTCTGACACCTTACTTCTAACGGGGCAAGCCGAGCAGTGGTCTCTTGGTTTCTTATTGTTGTTATTCTGCTTCGATGAGAAACGTTGATTTTTTTGCAAGAGTTATGCAAAAGATTAAAACTTTAAGTTCTAAACTTAAAATTAGTATATAGCCCAGTTAACATTTTGTGGCAAAGTCCCGCCAATTTTTCAACCTGCTTCACGAGATAATTTCAAATTTCAAATTTCAAATCAACTGCCAGCAAGCCACAAAGTGCCCCTTATAATTGCTTTTTTCCTTCAACATCGGCGTCTGCTCTAAACAATCGCCCGCTGCCAAAGGACATCTGGGGCCAAAAGCGCAGCCGGTCGGCGGATTCAAGGCGCTCGGCACTTCGCCTCCCAATATGGTTCTCTGACCACGCTGGGACTGCTCGACCTGCGGAATTGCCGATATAAGCGCACGCGTGTAAGGATGCAGAGGGTTTCGATACAGCTCTTCGGCCGCGGCCCGCTCTACTATCCTGCCCATATACATAACCGCCACGACGTCACAAAAAAACTCCACCACGGCCAGATCGTGTGCGATAAATAAGAATGTAAGCCCAAGTTCTTCCTGCAAATCTTTCAGCAAATTCAGAATCTGCGATTGAATCGAAACATCAAGTGCGCTGACCGGCTCATCGCAAATAATCAGTTTCGGCTCCAGCGCCAGGGCTCTTGCGACTCCGATTCGCTGCCGCTGCCCGCCGGAGAACTCGTGCGGATAACGGTTTATATGCCCGGGCGACAGCCCCACCTTTGAAAGCAATACCGCAACCTGCTCAAAATAAGTGCCTCTGTGCCTCTGTGTTTTTTGAATCTTCAACGGCTCACCAATAATATTGCCGATGGTCATTCTTGGATTTAACGAGCTGTACGGGTCCTGAAAAATAAGGCTGATCCGGCTGCGAAGCCGGCGCAAATCCTCCCTGTCAGCTGACAGAACATCGGTCTGCTCGAAGACCACTTTCCCCGCCGTTGCCGGTACTAATCGAACTATACTTCTGGCAACGGTCGTCTTCCCACAGCCGCTCTCGCCCACCAGACCCAGAGTCCGCCCTTTTTCGATACCGAAACTTATCCCGTCAACTGCTTTGACCTGCCCAATGGTTCGCCGCAGCAGACCTTTCTTTATAGGATAGTACGTCTTTAAGTTGTCAACGGCTAACAATTCGTCGCTCATACCTGTCCTTTCGCATACCAGCAGGCAACGCACCGCCCCGGCCGGATTTGCCTCAGCCCGTTAGAAGTCCCTTTGTGGGTTTTACCTTGGTAAGCCGGTTTACTTCTAACGGGCCTCAGCTCCGGCTCGACAGTCTGACATCTCTTATCATTGCAGCCTTTCGGGCAGCGAGGATGGAATTTACATCCCGCTGGAAAATCCAATGGCTCGGGAACACCGCCTGAGATTGTTGGCAGCCGCTGCCCACGAAAACCCAATCGCGGCAAAGACTTTAACAGCCCCCGGGTATAAGGATGTAAAGGTTCTTGAAAAAGTCTCCGGGTATCAGCCACCTCCACTATTTGCGATGCATACATCACAGCAACATTCTCAGCACGCTCAGCCACCACGCCCAAATCGTGCGTTATCAGCAGAATACTCATCCCGTTTTGTTTTTGCAGCTCGTCTAATAAATCCAGTATTTGTGCCTGAATTGTCACATCCAGCGCGGTAGTCGGCTCATCGGCTATGAGCAGCGCCGGCTCGCAGCTTGCCGCCATTGCTATCATAACCCGCTGCCGCATCCCTCCGGACATCTGATGTGGATATTCACGCGCCCGCTGTGCCGGGTCTGCAATACCTGCCTTTCGCAGCATCTCGACGGCATCCGCCCAGGCCTCTCTGCTGCTCTTTTTCTGATGCAGCCTGATGGCCTCGGCAATCTGGTTGCCCACCGTATATACCGGATTGAGACTTGTCATCGGCTCTTGAAAAATCATGGCGATTTTCCGCCCACGAACTCCCCGCATCTGGTTTTTGCTCAACGCCAACAGGTTCTTTCCCTCGAAAACAACTTTACCGCCGACGATTTTGCCTTGTGGCGCCGGAACCAGTCGCATAATCGATAGCGCCGTAACACTCTTACCGCACCCACTTTCACCGACAAGTGCAAACGTCCTGCCTCTCTTTATCGAAAAGCCCACATCCTGCACCGCTTTGACTACGCCTTCTTCAGTGAAAAAGTGTGTCGAAAGATTCTCCACCGAAAGTAATGTCCCGTTATCACTCATACTTATTTTGGTCATTAGTCAGCTTCGGGTCGAGCGAGTCCCTCAGGGCATCGCCGAAGATATTCAGCGCCAACGAAAGCAGGAATATTGCCGCCGTAGCCGCCACCATTTGCCACCACACACCTCGCGAAAGCTCAATCCTGGCGTCATTTATCATCGCTCCCCAGCTTGGACGGTCCGCTTCCCCGAGACCTAAAAAACTCAGGATTACTTCCGCATGGATAAAGGCCACAAATCGCAGCGAAAAGTCGATAATCACGAGGTGGAAAACATTGGGTAGCAGATGCTTGAAGATTATCCGCCGCCGGCTGCACCCATAGCTCATCGCAGCCAGGACATATTCTCTGTCCTTGTGTTTGATAACCTCACCGCGAATCAGCCGGCAAATGCCGACCCAGCTCGTAAGGCCTATAGCTAAATAAACCGCCGTAATACCTGTAAGCTTATAACCAAGAAGACTCTTATCACGCAGCACGACCGCAAAAGCCAGTATCAGCAGAATATACGGGATTGAGCTTAAAGTTGAATAAATCCAGACTATTATCTCGTCGACAAAGCCCCGAAAATAACCTGCGACAGCCCCCAGAGGAACACCGATGGCGATACTGACCAGCGAAGCGCATAACACAACCGTTATCGATATTTTCGCCCCGTACAGTGTTTTTCGCAGAACCGACTGCCCGAATATATCGGTGCCTAATAAATTTGTTGAGCTGGGCGGCTCATAAGATTGGCCCACCTGTTCGGCCCATAGCATCGGCCCAACCCGCCACCCGCAAAGCTCCGCTAAATGGATAGACCCCGCAAGCAGAAAATATAATACTATTACAGCCGAGCAGACCATCGCCAGCTTATGCCTGCGAAGCCGCCTTAGACCGTCGGCCCACAGGCTCCGGCTCGACTGAGCTCGCCGAAGTCTGCCCTTTGGCACCGGCTGGGGAACCTCTTTCATTATCTGCTGATGTTCACTCAAGACAAACCCTCGGGTCGGCAAGTGAGTAACAAATATCTGTTATAAGGTTGAATACCACAAAAAGTATCGCGCTTATATAAGTCATTGCACTGATAACAAAATAGTCACGTGAGCCGATTGCCTCGACCATCAGATAGCCCAGCCCCGGAATACCAAAAAACCTCTCAAGCAGCAGTGACCCCAGGAACAAAAACGGTATCGCCAAAACTACCCGCGTAATAATTGGTATCATTGCATTTTTCAAAACGTGTTTGAACAGCACACGTCTGGTGGTAAGGCCTTTCGCAAAAGCCGTCCGAACGTAGTCGCTTCGCATCTCATCGAGCATAACTGTTCGGTAGAACCGTATATTGCCTCCCAGACCCGCTGCGGTACCAATCAGCACAGGCAAAGCTACATTCTGGGCCATCGTCAAATCCGGCGAAAAGAATACGGGGAACAGCCCCCACTTGTATGCGAGAAAGTACTGGCCGAAAAGAATAAAACTAAGATACGGAATACTCATCCCCGCAACGCAGATGACCACCGCCGAAACGTCCCACACCGAACCACGAACAAACGCTATGACGAGCGATAGGCTTATCGAAATAATAACCACTCCAAAGAACATCGGCACCGTCAGCGCCAGAGAAGGCCCCACTCCTCTCTTGATTTTATCAATGATAAGCTCGCGGTCGCGGGCTCTGCCGAAGTCAAATGTCAGAGCATTCTTGAAGTGGTTTATAAATTGGCTGTCCCAGGAAAGAAACAAAGGCTTGTTGAGACCGTACTGCTCACGGATTTCTTCAATTGTCTCAGCCGTGGCGCCCTTGCCGGCTATTTCAATGGATATATCTCCACCGACCAAAGTAAACAGCACGAAGGTCAGCAGCAGCACGCCGAATACAATCGGTATTGTATATAGAAGCCGCCTTATTATATATGCTGTCATTTATTGAGCTTTGCGTTACGAAAGAAACCAGGGTGGCACCCTCTCGTGCTTCGCAGCGAAGCGCTGCTTCGCAGAGTAGTACAAACTTGTTTGGGGGTGCTGAAAATCTTTAATTTTTATACGCTGTGCGTTTGGCCATATCGATTCTACGGTACTTACTCAACCCGTATGCGAAAGCGTGCTGCTTGTAATTCTTATACCAGTCGTGGTGCAGCACATACGCGACCCGATGGTTTAACAAAGCCGCGGGGCAATCTTCCAGCGCGATAAGTTCCATTCTTTGATAAAGCCGGCGTCGTTCGCCGCTGTCGGGCAATACTTGTGCTTTTTCATATAGTCTGTCAAAGTCAGGATTGGAGTAGTTGAATTTATTTCGCCCGGGCGTCTGATATTTGCTGTAGAACATCGACAAAAAATCTTGTGCATCGGGTATGCTTGCACTGGTACCGGAGCTGAACATCTGCGCGCTTTTGGTGTTTACCCTCTCCTGATAAGTAGGACGGTCCATATATTGCATTTCGACTTCGAGCCCGACAGTATCTAAGTTACGTTTGAGGAATTGGCCGAATTGACGGTACCACGTATCTGTGCCGGGCATAGCTATTTTGAGCCTGGGCAGTGTTCCGCCGTGAATTTTCTCGGCCTCTTTCAACAGCTCTTTCGCCTTTTCCGGGTCATACCGGGTGTATCCTTTTTCTTTTATCCCGGGATTGTAAGAGGGCATTACAGGCGGTATAAGGCCGTGGGCAACCAGGTGCCGATTGTTGAAAAACAGCTCGATAAACTTCTCGCGGTCGATAGCGTAGCTTATTGCCCGGCGAAGCGGCTTGTTCCTGCTCAGAACATCATCCGCCATGTTAAAGCCAACCCAGTAGGTTGACGGGTCCCTAAAGGTTTTCAGGCGTATGTTGCGCTGCTTCATTTCAGGTGTCAGTTCTCCAGTCCCCGTCATAACCTCATCGAAGCTGTCTTTGGGAATTACGGTGGCATCGACTTTGCCCTGCAAAAATAAAAGCCAGGCCGGCTGGCGCTCGTTGATTATGGTCCAGAGGACTCTATCGGCAAAAGGTATGGGTTTTCCGGCATCATCCAGATAGCCGGCTTCGGCGTCGCCGTCCTCGCCTTCGCTCGGGTATAGTTCGCCCCTGAAGGCCGGGTTGCGAACAAGCTCGATATAGCTGCCGCGCCGCCAGACATTGAGCTTAAACGGCCCGGTACCTACGGGATGGCTTATAATATCCTTGCCGTAATAATCGACCGCCTCTTTGGCTACGGGCGCTGTTGATATATCCGCCAGCGCCGTGCACAGTTGTGGCCAGTGGGCTTGGCCATCCTGCGGAGGTTTTTTGAGCTTGATAACAAGAGTGTAGTCATCGGGAGCTGTCAATCCTTCAACCTGCCGCGAATAATCGACATCCTCGGCACTGCTGCAGTTCTTGGTATACTCACGAAACTCATCGAGTCCGACAATCTTGTTATCAAAGATAGACCAGTTCTGGCTCAGATACTTGATGTCAGCTACTCTTTTCAGCGAGAAAACAAAATCCTCAGCCTTTAATTCCCTTCCCTTTCCGCCCGTGAAGCACCGGTCATCTTGAAAGTAAACACCCTTTTTGATTCTTATGGTATAGGTGAGCAGATCCTCGCTGATTTGCGGCATATCTTCAGCCAATAGAGGCACAAGCTCGTATGGCCGCTTGAGGAAGTGATATTGATACAGACTCTCGAAAATCTGGCTGCCAACAATAACAGAATAGACGTCGCGCATATTGCCGGGGTCGAGGCCTTTTATCCTGGTGTAAAGGACGTGACGCAGGACCATTTCGTTCGGTTCTTCAACTGATGCGGAACCGTCGCATCCAGCGACAATCAACAGTGATGTAGTAAATACAACGCTTATTAACCCCGTTAGAAATCTACCCTTTTTTTTTGCCAATCTTATTGCCCTCCGAGAAATTTCTAACGTGGCAAACTTTAGCGCAAAATTCATTTGCCTTAGTGAACTAAAGTGAAAGTGTAGAAGCACGTTTGTCGTTCTCGAAACTCGTATCGAAGCTGGAAGCTGGAGGCTGGATGCTAAAAAAAACGAGTTTCGAGCTTCTATAGCAAGCATCGATACAAGCATCGAAAACCTTAAACGATGGTCATGAACATTTTAGGCACTTTAGTTCACTTTAGCCACTTCAGTAATCAATTATCAGTAATTAATCATCAATAATCAACTCTTTTTAGCGTTTCCAGCAGGCTGCACCAATGGCCGATGCGACTTTTGGCTTTTCCTTGTTGGATTTTGGGCCCAAAATGACAAGCCGGGTTTCGTTTGACGCCAATTGCGGCTTTGGGTATTATGGCTTTTTTGTAGCTAAATTAGGGTTGACTGAAATCTCTATGTTTTCCAGTTGTATGCGGTAGATAGCTTAGGTGACAAAAAGATAGGCTCCTTGGGGGATGACATGAAGTGGGTAATATTTATTATTGTTGTTGTTATTGTAGTTGCCTTATCAGGGCTACAGATATGGAAGCTATATGTTCCTGAAAAAACTAAGCTAGCAAGATCTATTCAAATAGTTGTTTTCGTTCTTGGAGCTATTGTGGTGATTGCAGGAGTTATCAAGGAGAATCTGTTGTCTCCTCCTTCTGAGCAGTTGATTAACGAAGCAGTTCAAAAGGCAATTGAGAAGTACGCGGATCATAGCGCTGGGCTTCTACAGGGCAAACTTGACGACGCATACAGAGAAATTGGCCGGCTTAAGGAACAAAAAGAGTTGTTGGCAAAAGCAATTGGTCGCGCGGAGCATGTCGAACGAGTCCTTAAGGGTATACGAGAAAATGGCGATGTGACCCGATTACTAGAAGTCTTAATAGAGGATCGAGACCGCAATAGAGAGGATTTGATTCAACGGAATCGTGAGATAGCTGCGGTTGCGTATTTAAGAGGTGACATTGATATTGCGATAGAGGCGGTTGGTGAGATACTTAAAGAGTTACCGGATGATCTGTTCGCTCTTAATCAGAGGGGTCATATTCATAAGCTTCGGGGACAGTTGAAAGAGGCAGAGGATTGTTACAAGCGTGTATTGCAATTGGGCCGTGATGCAAGTGAAGAGGAAGGACAGGCTGTGGCATTGGGCAATTTAGGGGTGACATACACAATTCGAGGTGAACTGGATAAGGCCGAGGAGATGTATAAAAAAGCGCTGGATATTAACGAAAAGCTTGGCCGTCTTAAGGGAGTTGCAGGAAATCACGGCAATTTAGGGCTGATTTATATGGATAAGGGTGAGCTGGATAAGGCCGAAGAGATGTATCTAAAATCGCTGGAGATTGCAGAAAAGCTTGGGCTAGAAGAGATAATAGCAAGTGGGTACGGCAATTTAGGGTCGATATACAGAATTCGAGGTGAGCTGGATAAGGCCGAAGAGATGTTGATAAAATCACTGGAGATTGAAAAGAAGCTTGGGCGTCTTGTGGGGATGGCGAGTGATTACGGCAATTTAGGGCTGGTATATAAAACGCGGGGTGAGCTGGATAAGGCCGAAGAGATGTATAAAAAGGCTCTGGAGATTAGCGAGCCCGGTGGAATGATGGAATTAACGGCAAATCAGTACGGCAATTTAGGGAATGTTTATGAGCAACGGGGGGATATTGGCAAGGCCAGGGAGTACTGGGAGAAGGCGGTGGAATTGTATAAAAGAATAGGTATGCCGCATATGGTAGAGAAGGTGGAGGGGTGGCTCGACGAGCTGAAGGACAAGAAGGGTAGTTAATTGGTTAATTAGTGAGTTAGAACTTAAAATTTAAAGATGAAAATGTAAAACCAACTGTTCAAGAAAACAATCAGTAAAACTGCAATTATTGTTATGCGTACAACCCCGCAACTGGCTCCTGCATATCCTCAAAGCTAATATCGGCGTGCATGTTTCCTGCCGAACAACGGTTTTTGCTGGCAATAAAAAAGCCCCTGCTTTAAGCTTTTCGGAGGAAAAAGGAAATGAGCAGGGGCATTGTCCAAATGACAGCATTATTATAGACCTTTTTGTTAGCGCGGTCAAGAAAAAACAAAAGAAGTGAAGATTATGAAAAAGTGCCCCTGCTCATAGCGATATTGGGGGGGAGTGAAGAACAGGGGCTTGATCCAAATGACAGCATTATTATAGACACTTTTGTTAGCGAGGTCAAGAGAATTATGCCGTACAAACGGCGCCTCTCAGCCGATACGTCACAGGATTCTGCGTTTTCGGAGGAGCCAGCCGGAAAAACCGAGACCAAGGCTGCCGAGAACAACAGCAGAGGGTGCGGGGACAGGTTCGACGTCGGCGGTCATGCCAGTGATATAGAAGTGCTCGGCCGTGCCTGAAGGATTTAAAGGGTCGTCGTCATTTGCATAGATTGTGAAGTTATCTATCAAATCGGTCGCGCCAAGTCCGCTGAGACCAGAGAACTTCAGCCTCCACAGTTTGTCATAACTGGAGTCGACCTTTTCGAAAATGCTAGTGTCAGTAGTCTGGAGGAAGTCAAAATCAAACATAGATCCGGACGTGAGTTCGATGTCCAGGTCGATTATATCTGACGGATCGTAATCGCTCAGGAGCACTTCAACGCTATGGGCATCGACGAGCCAGAACGAGTCGAAGTCGAATTTGACAGCCTCGTCTACGTGCGGCGCGCCGTTTGGATTAAGCGGATCGAATGTATCAGGTCCGGTCCCGCCGGAAACATGCCCACTCCCTTTGATATCCGCGAGCAGTGCGCTACCTTCCGCGTCATAGATTCGGTATGCATCCTTATCGACCTGAAACGCGCGGACGCCAACACCTTCTTTCCTGCCGTTGGGCATTTCCGAGCTTTCCTTCGTGATCTTAAGGATGCCCGCCTGATAGTCGCGCGGGTCGCCGCCGACCCACGGGTAATACAGCGTATCAAGGTGCGTCTGGGCAGTAAGAGTAACCAAGAGTCGGTCGATCCCCGTACCAGGACCCGCCAGGCCACTTTCCTGAATGGTTAACTTGCTGCCCTCACCGACCGTGGAGCTTGTGATGAGCTTACCAGGCACATCGGGATCGACTTCCTTCCCACTATTAATGTCTGAACTGCCAAGTCCCAATGCATCACTGGTCAATTTAATTGAGGTCATGTCGGCCTGAGCCGGCAAGCCGCCAAGGACAACCAGCACCCACAGAATTGTTGCTAACTTTGCCATTTCCCGTTTCATTTCCATTTTCCCCTATCTCCTTACTTGAGATTACCAAATTCAGTCACTTTGCAGGAGTCTTCAATAAATAATATATTTTTTGCCGGAGACCATCCCCACCTAACGATCCGGATTCCCCACTCCATTAGTGTAGAACACTCCCCGCTTCAATATTACACACGCTCCTCCTTTTTGTAAAGCACTAATTTACTAAAATATAAAGTTTTTTTAGGACTTTTTCGGAGACTGTGGTAGCATTATAGCAAATAATATGTCTTGGTGCAAAAAATGCCAGCGTGAATATGAACGAAAGCGCTACAGGAAAGTCAGGAAGACTGTAAAAGAATACTACAGATATGAGGAGCGACACAGGATTGTTGATGGTGTGAAACAAAAACGATGTCGTAGGTGCAGGGGTGGATCAGTGAATTAGAGGATTAGTTGATTAGTTAATTGGTTAATTGATAAGTGAAATAAGTGAGCTAAAGTTAAAAAGTGCCTAAAGTGAGCTAAAGAAAGAGGACAGAAGATAGAGGAATATCGAACAAGGAATATTGAATTACGAAGTTGAGATTGCCGCGCTGCCTTATAGGCAGGTAGGTATTTCCTCACAATGACATTTTAATTATCAATAATCAATCGTCAATCGTCATTCGTCAATCGTCAATTCCTTCTGGGTGGTTCCGGCAGAGGAATTGGTGCGGTGCGTCCGCCGCCGTAGTTAAAGTTCAGCCTCAAAGGTAATTCCCCGGTTTGTGTTTCGCCCCCGAGTAATCTATTATGCTCTTGCAGAAGTGCCGGCAGGTTTTCCCGCTCAATAGCCCTCCTTATAGTCGTTTGCGGCCTGCCCAGAAGCCTGCTGATACACTTCTCCTCGGTCTCGACCAATATCGAAGCTAACTGCTGTTTCTGGATGTCGCTTAAAAACGCCTGACCCTTGGCATACCTTTGTATTGCGTAGGAATACAGCTGCCCGAACCGGCGAGCGGCCGCGCCCTTGCCGCTGCCTGTTGCCGGCGGCGGTCCGCTCGAACCCGCCGAAGGTGCAGATATTTTACTCTCGAGCAATTTTAAGATAACACTGTCCATAAGCTCGTATTTCACTGTCCAGTCAGCGTATCTCTTAATCCGCACATCCGCTGTTTGGCCCAACAAATCTTCTCCTTGTGGAATCTTCACATCAGCCGCAAATTTTGCTATTAAAGCTATTATCTCAGGGTTGCTGCTCTCGACCAGCTCTTTAAGCTCTTCTGCGATGACCTCTGCCGCTCTTGAATTTGACGCTTCGGCGGAATTTAACTGTTTTATGATGCCCGGGTTGGTAAGACAATGGACCGCCCAGTAGCGAGCAATCATATTCTCATTTTTCAGCATCCCGATAGCCAAATCCGCCAGCCGCAGGTCTTCCAGACCATCCATCAGAATCAGAAGATTAATTGTGACTTTGGTTTTGCGGTCGTCCGGCTTTAGTGTTTGGGCCTGCGTAAGGCCTGCGGAGATATGTTTATAGGCCGATTCAGAAAACTGCTGAGCGTATTGGCCTTGAGTGCTCTGCCTGCTCAGGATGACGGTTCGAACTTTTGCTATAGACGTAAAATCTCTGGTCCTCACCAATTCTCGCACCGCCTCAGAAATAAAATCGTCAATGATTCTTAAATCCTGGCTATCAAGCACCTCTTTTTTGCGTACCACGTCAATATCTCTCGTATTGACGGCCAGGGAGCTCGCGTTCATCACCAGAACCAGAAATGCCCCCAGAACAGCAAAAATCACCCACTTTACCTTCATTTTACAAACACCCAAAAAACAACTGATTTTAGATTCGACGTTTCACACATTATACCGGCGTTCAATATTATCTACTTTAACTTTTAAACCGGCTTTTGTCAAGTGAATTTGCCTTGACCCTGCTCTATCTTCGTCCGATAGCAGTTTTTCTTATGCTTTTTCGCAGGACTTTCTGTTCATAAATCGTAAGAGCTGATATAATAAAATCAAACTCGGACGTTTCAGTCCCGCACCAATTGCACCAGAGCGGTTGGGCGAGGACTTTTGTTGGGGATTTTCGAAGGAGTTATAGAATGAACCCCGTTAGAAACTTGTCCGCCAGACGTACGGCGGACTTGTCTGACGACAGTCAAGAGTCAAGATTCAAAAAAGGGTGAGAATATGGGAGGAAAAGTAAAGATTTCGGTTCCCGCCCTTCTTGGCTCGGCCAAGCCGAGACAGGCAACGCCGGGTCGGGCTAACGGGCTGAACCGCCGGGAATTTATCAAAGCTGTGGGCCCGCCGGCGGCGGGTCTGGTTCTGGCCGGCCTGGGAGCGGCATCGCTGCTGCCGTCGGGATGTACAGGCACTTTGAAGCCCTCGGCGGGCAGGCCGACCGCCAAAAAACCTAATATCATTTTCATCATGGCCGACGATATGGGCTATGGTGACCTCGGCTGTTATAACAAGAATTCAAAGATTCCTACGCCGAACGCCGACCGCCTGGCTGCGCAAGGCATGCGTTTCACCGACGCTCACGCACCATCTGCGGTCTGTACGCCCACCCGTTACGGAGTCCTGACAGGTCGATATTCCTGGCGAACCCGTTTAAAAAAAGGAGTCCTCAATGGTTATTCGCCGTGCTTGATCGATACCAGCCGAATGACAGTTGCATCGTTCTTAAAGCAGCACGGTTATGCCACGGCCTGTATCGGCAAGTGGCATCTTGGTTTGGGAAGCGACAAAAAGACCGATTACAATAAACCGCTTGTTCCCGGTCCCAACGCACTTGGCTTCGATTATTTTTACGGGATTCCTGCCTCACTGGATATGACCCCTTACTGCTATATCGAGAACGACCGGCCCGTGGCCAAACCCACATTGACCATTGAAGCCGGCAAAGCCAGCGAAGATGGATGGTGGCGGGCCGGAGCCATTGCGCCGGGTTTCAAGCATGTGGGCGTTCTGCCGAGGCTGACCGAAAAGGCTGTTGAGTACATCGACAACCGCGCCGAGAAATCGCCGGGCAAACCATTCTTTATGTATTTCCCGCTGCCGGCACCGCATTGCCCGATCGCCCCGGCGGATTTCGTAAAGGGACGCAGCCAGGCCGGCGGTTATGGAGACTTTGTCGTCGAGGTCGATTGGACTGTCGGAGAGGTGACAAAAGCACTTGCTCGAAATCGACTTGCCGACAACACGTTAGTTATTCTCACCAGTGACAACGGCTCGCCCGGCCGGACGAAAATTAACCGTGCACCCTATTCCATTATCGAACTGTATGGTCATTACCCCAACGGCGATTTACGAGGCATTAAGGCCGATATCTGGGATGGGGGCCATCGCGAGCCGTTTATCGCCCGTTGGCCGGGTAAGATCCCGCCTGCAAGCACCAGCGGCGAGCTTATCTGCCTGACGGACCTGCTGGCGACCTGTGCTGCTGTCCTCGGTGTCGAGCTGCCGGACAACGCCGGTGAGGATAGCTACAACATCTTGCCGGCCCTGTTGGGCCGCAAGCCCGGCAAACCAATCCGCCAGGCCGTTGTGCATCATTCCCTCTCGGGAATGTTCTCCGTTCGCCACGGAAACTGGAAGCTGATACTCGGCCGCGGCTCCGGCGGGTTCACCTCGCCAAAAAGTTACAAACCAAAGCCCGGTGAGCCGACCGGACAGCTCTACAATTTGCAGGACGACCTCGCCGAGACAAACAATCTCTGGCACAAACATCCGGAAATCGTAAAGCGCCTCACAGACCTGCTGGAGAAGTACAAGAGACAGGGCCACAGCCGAACAAAAAGCTTATAGAAAACGTAAAAAAATTAAAACACTCTGAGATAGACACAAGAATGGCCGAACCATCTTCAAAACTTGTTCGCATCGACCCTCTTCGCCTGCGTATGAAACGTCGCGGCCAGATGGTTACCGACGCAACCATTTTCGCCTCGCAAGCTGTAAGGCTCGAGCCTGATGCGGTCAGCCAGCTTCGTGATGCCGCTTCTCTACCGCCGGCCAAAAAAGTCCTGGCCACCGCTGATATCCACGTTGGCTATGGTATTCCTATCGGTGCCGTATTGGGGCTGGACGGGGCGATTATGCCGCCCGCCGTCGGCTACGACATAAATTGTGGGATGCGGCTACTGCGCACACCCTTTTCGAAAGGCGACATAGATACCGGCAAAATCGCTGTCGATATCGCCCGCGAAATCCCGCTCGGTGAGGGCAGAGAAAATCTGCGATTGGATAGAGCCGGAATCGAAGCCGTCGTTAATAAAGGTGTTGCCTCCGTACCCGCCCTCGCACAAAGAACCAGCCACCGCGCCTGGGAGGCCTTTGACCCGGACCAGTTCGCCGATGACCTCGAAAGAATCGAAGAAAATGGCGGCCTGCCCAGTGACCTGGCCGCAGTACCAAAGACTGCATTACAAAAGGGCGCCAATCAGCTTGGCACACTTGGAGGCGGAAACCACTTTATTGAAATCCAGTACGTCCAGCGGGTCTTTGACCCTGCTTTGGCTGAGACTTTCGGCCTTTTCAAGGACCAGATCGTTGTAATGATACACTCCGGCTCCCGTCGATTCGGCTATGAAGTTGCCGATCAATATATGAACATCGCCGCCCAGAGGCCGGAGAATGCGGGCCGAAGGAAGATGCTCTCATATCTGCTCACCGACACCAACCCCGGCAAAAACTACATCGCTGCAATGGCTGCCGCCGCAAACTTTGCATTTACCAATCGCCACATTATGGCTCTGCTTGTAAGGCGTTGTTTTAACAGAATGTTTGGCCCGACGCCGCTAAAACTCGTTTACGACGTCGCTCACAATATGGCAAAGCTCGAAACCCACAGCGGCTCTCGCCTCTGGGTCCACCGCAAAGGTGCCACCCGCGCCTTCGGCCCGGGCCGCATGGCCGCCACCGTTTTCACACAAACCGGCCAGCCGATAATAACCCCCGGCTCAATGGGTACTGCAAGTTTCTTGCTTGTCGGAACGGGCAACTCTGATGAGTCTTTGTGTTCGGTCAATCATGGGGCCGGCAGGGTGATGAGTCGCACCGCCGCTCTCGGAAAAGCCCGTAAGGGCAGAATCATTGCACCGGCTTTGATTAGTGACGAACAGTTCAAACGCAGTATGGAGGGTATAACACTCATCGCCGGCAATAGACGCAAAATAAAGGAGGAAGCGCCCGGCGCCTATAAAGACATCGATGAAGTCGTCCGAATTGTTGTCGAATGCGGCTGGGCCAGGGCCGTCGCCCGAATGGTACCTTTAGCCGTCTTAAAGGGCTGAGAACTTTCGTCTCACCCGTTTTCCCGTAAATGCTTTTCCTATGCGATTGCTTTTACTCGTTTTTAAACCTTCTCGTCCATTCCGGCCGGTCTTCCTCAAAACAGAGCCGCGACGAAACAGAGCCGCGACCGTAAGGGAGCGGTAACTGCTCAGCCGACGCCAACGAAATCAGGGACGCTCTAACGCGCCCTGTATTATAGGACTCTTCAGCAGTGAGGTCGAACCCGTTGTTCTATACAAACGGCATTCCAGCATTCTATCCGAACTCGAAGGCCGATTTCTATGATTTATTATTCTACCGGATTTGTGCCCTTCAATCCATTTCTTATATTTTAAGTTAGGGGCGGCTATGAGTCCGACCGAGCTAATAATTGGGTTAATTATTTTGGCGTAAGAACCATTGCTATAGTGCTAATAGCAGTCATTAGATGACAATGCAGGCAATTTTTAGGAAGCGAGCCGTGTTGTGCGGCTTGCCAATCAATACTAATTTTTCTTTAGGGGATTTATCATGGTCACTAAAAAAAGAATGATTATCGCTGTGATGGTCTTATTCGGTAGTTTAATACTCACCGGATGTAGAAGTCGTGTCGCGGAGTTTCATCAGGCGATGAGGACAGGAAATCTTGAAGAGGCTGAAGCCTTGGTGGAAGAGAAGTCGACACTGGTGTATGTCGAGAAAGACGGCCGGACTCCTCTATTCGAGGCGCTCCGGGAGGGCCAGGGGCGCATGGTTTTGCTTCTAATAAACAATGGCGTGGATATAAACGTCAGAGACAAATACGGCTTTACTCCCCTGCACTACGCGGCCCAGCAAGGCCATGCAGAGATTGCTGAGCTTCTCATTGCCAGCCGAGCCGATGTAAATGCAACAGATATGATGGGCGAAACCCCTTTGCACATAGCGGCTTTGGACGGCCATGAGGATGTAGTCGCGGTTCTGCTTGTCGGCGGAGCGGATGTGAACGCAGAAAATCTAATACAAGCAACTCCTTTGCATCTTGCAGCCGAAGCCGGTCACGCGGATGTGGTTGAGGTTCTGCTTGCCGGACGAGCGGATGTGGATGAAGAAGACCAAATGCAGCGAACTCCTTTGCACCTTGCAGCCAAAATCGGTCACACCGATGTGGTCGAGGTTCTGCTCGCCCAGGGAGCGAGTCTTAATCCAAAAGATAAAAGTCCAGGTCGCACTCCCCTCCATTATGCGGCTCAACAGGACCACGAGGACGTCACCGGGCTTTTGCTTGCCTATGGAGCAGATGTCAATGCAAGAGATTTATTGTCCCGTACTCCTCTTTACTGGGCGTCCATTCGGGTCTGTAAGGAAGGAGTCTGCAAGGATGTCGTCAAATTACTTCGCAGGTACGGAGGTCGGTATTAGCAAAACCAATCATCGGCGTGTGGATGAATCTCGATATTCATCCACACGCCGGGAATAAGTCCAGTAGCCGGAATGGCCGAACCAAAAGCCCTATTAACGTAAACCCGCCATACACGCGTGGTGGGTAAACCCCGTTAGAACTCCCGCACGGAGCTTTGATACTTTCCGAATCTTGCCCGCCTTACGTCTGGCGGGCGAGACTGTCGTCAGACAAGTCCGATTTATTTCTAACGGGGGTAAACGCTTTTCTTTTGGGCACGACGCTGCGCCTTTCTCGGGCGATGGTTTTTTCAGTAGTCCTTATATCTTCTCATCCATCCCGGCCAGTCCGCGGGTTGGACGCCGCCGGCTTTGGTCCAGACCCCCTGAGTATCAAAGGTCCGGTTCCAATTCAGCGTCCAAAGCTCCTTGAGGCCGACCTTCCTCACATTAAGATCCAGGAAAACGGCATTTATGATGCCATTGTGCCTGTTGATGCATACTAACTGCATTTCGTTTTGAACAAGGCCGTCAATCTCAGACGGGCCTTGTGTGTCCCTGCAGTAGGTGTCCCAGACCACACAGTCAGAAAACATCGGTATGTTGTTTGCCTTTTTTTGCTCTCGATTTCTCCAGAACTCCTCGCCAGGTCGATCACCGAGCCATTCATTCATGCCATAACTACCGTAATCTTCGCCGGGCTTGCTCGCAAAGTCTGACCAGCCCCCTCCTTCCTGTCTCCATCGCCAGGCTCCGAAGGGGACCCTGCCTCCATCAGAATAAGGTTTCTTTGCAGACGGACACAAGGTCAATGCCCCCCGGTCCTTATAATATGGTCGCAATTTATCCGGCCAGTCTCCGGAGGCTCCGGCACCGCTTGGAAACTTTCCCGCGGAGTCCTCGAGATACATATGCCAACAGTAGCTCCATTGTTTGATGTTCGACATGCAGGCGACCACCTGTGCCTGTTTCTTCACCCGCTGCAGTGCCGGCATCAATATCGCCATCAATAACGCAACAATGGCAATCACTACCAAAAGCTCTATTAGGGTAAATGCTTTTCGTTTGCACATAGTACCACCTCTTTGTTGTGCTCTCGTTTTCAGTAGTCTTTGAAGCTTCTCATCCATTTCGGCCAGTTCTCAGGTTTAACGTTGCCGGCTATGGTCCAGGCCCCTGCCGTGTTGTACTCGCGATGCCACTTGAACGTCCACAACTGCTTAAGTCCAGCCCTTCTAACAGTCCAGTCCATAAAGAGGATGTTTACGAACCCATCATGCCGGTTGACGCAGAAACGCCTCATTTCATCAATACTTCCACCCGAGCCCTGCGCCCAGTATTGACCATCGAATTCCGGCGGTGTATCCTCGGGCCATACGGTGGCACTGGTTATCGCGCAATCCAGGAACACCGGTATATTACCTGCACCTGCAACGTTGGGCGTCCTCCAGAGATATGCAGGCACTCGTCTGGCTACGGTCTGCTTTCCTTGGATATTCAGGACCCATTGATTTATCCCTAAGCTACCGGCAATGGTCTTGCCCGTGTCATCTTCCCGCGACCATGCTCCAAAGGGGACCCGTCCTCCTTCATTGTAAGGTTTCGTCGCCGTTGGGCAAAGGCATATTTTTGGGTCCACGTAGTAGCGCCGCACCTCGTGCTGCCATACCCATACCCTCTCAGGGAAATAGCCGTTATTATCTTCTGTGTACATCTCCCAGATAAGGCCCCATTGTTTGAGGTTCGACTGGCAGCCGACCGCCTTTGCCTGTTTCTTAACGCGCTGCAGCGCTGGCATCAATATCGCCATCAGTAACGCGATGATGGCAATCACTACCAAGAGCTCTATCAACGTAAAGGCCGCTGGAAGTCCCACCCGAAGCTCCTGGGCTTTGCGAACTTGTCTGACGACAGTCAAGATTCGACTTACTTCTAACGGGGCAAAACCTTCCTTCCGGAGCGGCACTTTGTCGCATTGTTTATGCATCACGATGTTTTTTTTCTCCAATCTTAAAAGACAAGGTTCTTCAAAAGTCATTGGCCTCGAGCATATAGTCAACTGCCAAAAACAGCTCATGTCACCGTTTGGCCGAACAAAAATTCGGCCTATCAACGATTTGGCGTATAACCCAATTCGCCCCATATACCCATCTGCACCCATTCTAAATCCTCATTGCCCGGCTGGGACACACTGGCATAGCCGGGATTCACATGCTCATAGGGCGGTCGCAGCTCGGCAAGGTCCATTGTACGCCGGTCTTTCCACTTATGGTAATCAGCGTGCCCATCTGCGTAGGACCAGTTCGTCCCGTCACTGTGTCGCACTGTAGGGATGTCCCACCACATCGGCTTATCATGCCAGACGCCCCATGGGCTGCCCGGCCACTTGCCCTCGTCAACAAAAACGAACCTTTCGCCCGGCCTGCGAATCTGCTCCTTGTTTTTAATACACAGTTCCTTAGGATGTCCCCCAGAGATGCCAGTACTACTGCCCCACATAGAGCCAACGATGGAGTAGGTTACCAGCTCTCCCCGGACACCGGTCGGGCATTTGTAAAGTTTTATGTTCTTCACGAATGGAAATAACACTCCGGACTCCATAGCCTGTATTTGCTGAGCCTCAGAAGCGTTTCGGCCGGCCATCTCCACCCAGGAATCCTTCCTGCCTACCCAGGCCGTACAAATCTTGCCGTCGTTCTCATCTGCGTACATAATCCACGCAAGCGTCAACTGCTTTAGATTGCTAAAACATACCGCACGTTTGCCGTGTTCTCTGGCGGCTTGCAGGGCCGGTATTAGTATCGCCATCAGTAACGCAATGATGGCGATCACCACCAGAAGCTCTATCAGTGTAAAGCCTTTTCGCTCGCACATGATGCCGCGTCTTCCTTGTGCAATGTTTTTTTAGTACTCCTTAAACCTTCTCATCCATTCCGGCCAGTCCTCGGCTCTAACGCCGCCGGCTGTGGTCCATATCCCTGTCGTGTCGTACTCGCGATGCCACTTCAACGTCCACAACTCCTTAAGCCCAATTTTTCTGACAGACCAATCCAGAAAAGCACCGTTTATCATCTCGTTGTGTCGGTTGACACAGAAACGGGCCATATTGCCGCCCGACTGCCACGGCTGGTCGTAATATGCCGGGGGTTCATTGGTGGGGTGTGGCCAGCCGTCAATCCACTGAGCATCCAGAAACAACGGCACATAACCTGCGCCGCTAACATGGGGAGTCTTCCATCGCCTCGCATAGCGCTGTTGTGACTGCCCCACGCCATCGGTGGTATTTCGAGTCTCAACCCACCCGTTTATCCCATAGCTGCCGTAATCGCCTTTTGTCAGGAAGTCGCCGGGATCGATGCCCCAGGCTCCGAACGGGGGCCGGCCTCCCTCAGTATAAGGTTTCATCGCCGTTGGGCAGCAGCGCAAATCCGGCTCCTTGTAGTACTGCCGCGTCGCATCCATCCACCATCGGCTCCCTTCTTTCCGGCCGACCCAGCCTTTCTGGAAATAACCGTTGTTATCTTCCGTATACATCGAAAAGATAAGGCCCCATTGTTTCAGGTTCGCCTGACAGGCAACCGACCTTGACTGCTTCTTTACGCGTCCCAGCGCGGGCATCAATATCGCCATCAACAGCGCAATGATGGCAATCACCACCAAGAGTTCTATCAGTGTAAAGCCTTTTCGCTTGCGCATTATACTGCGTTGTTCTTATGCAATTGTTTTTTAGTAGTCCTTAAACCCTCTCATTCATTGTGGCCAGTCCACAACTCTAGCGCCGCCGGTTGTGGTCCGGGCCTTCGGTGTCGAACTGGCGATGCCGCTTCAACTCCTTTAGGCCAATCTTTCTGACAGAGAAATCGAAAAAGGCCGGGTCAGAACCCTTACCACTGCGGTATTGGTGGTCCGCTTGGCCAGCTTAATTTAAAAGTGTTACCGGGCGGATATGCTGAGACCTGTTCGACGTGCCCGTCCACAAACACCGCGTTGGCAAAACCCTTATTCAAGTCTCCGCCCGGGGGATTATGGTAGGTGGCGAAGCAGTCAGTCGTATTATCAGGTGTGGAGCGCAAATTGTTATCATTGATAGCAGCACCACTCAGGCGTGGAACAGACCAAGAATTTTCCTCAGAAAAGGAAAACACCCGTGCCGGATGCTTTATATCAGATTCCTTCCGAGCGAGCCCTTGGGTGGTACGGTATTCCGCGGGCACCGACCTCCATGCGTCGCCATGCAGGTAGGAATTCATGCAGTAACTATATTGAGGTTCGATAGGAATCGTCTCACCAGTACAATAGCGGCAGCCCTTCTGTTTGGTAACAATGTTGAATTCCGGACACAGGTGAATATCCTTGTCCTTCAGATAAGGCCACAGTACGCCGCCAAGGTCGGGGTTTTGGTTGAGGTTCATGCTGGCATCGTGCCATCGGCACCGTCTGCCGCCGTCTTTGTAGAGCCAGGTAAATGAATAAGGAAAGTAGCCATCACTATCGTCTATATACATCCTTACTGCCAGGCCGTATTGATTCAAATTGGATCTACACAAGATTGTCCTTGTCTGCTTTCTCACTCGCTGCAGTGCCGGCATCAATATCGCCATCAATAATGCTATAATGGCAATCACCACCAAAAGCTCTATTAACGTAAACCCTCTTTGTTTATTCATGATCATATTCCTCCCAATCTATATCTTACTCACTGACCATTCATATGATGCGTAAAATCATCTTCCTGTTCTGTTGGTTTTTGCGTTTTTCTCACAATTTTAAATGCTTTATTAAAAATAATATACACTAAACCTGCTTTCTTTGCAATATAAAATTTCTAATAACTTTTGAGGCGGAATATCCAAGAGGTTTTTCGCTTTACGCAGTATCCCTTACGGGAGTTGCAGGGCTATTGCAGAGAGCAGAAAAATCTGCCCTGACGAGTTTTTTTACGCAGTGTCCCTTACTGGAGATGAGCTCTTCTCCATGAATGTTTCTAAGCCTCTTTAAACAAAGGTTTTATAATTTTTGGTTTATTATCAAAAAATCCGTAGTACTTTTAAAGAATTTGCCTTGACGAGGAGGTAGCTGATTTGGTATAAAAAAGAGAGGATTTGTGATTTGGGTTTTCTGAGTTGATGGCGTTTTGCAGTTTTTTCTTAAAGGAGGAGTCATACGGTTTAAGAAACTATCTCAAAACTGTCACCCTGAGCGAAGCGAAGGGTCTGGTTGGCTGAAATAAGAGATTCTTCGCTGCGCTCAGAATGACAAATTGTGTTTTGAGATAGTTTCTAAGGCACAGAGCAATAGCGTAAGCTTTCGGTCGCGGAATCAAGAGTGTTACATTTCAATTTAGATTCTTGAAGGAAGGAGGTAGAGTCAAATTGTAAAAAATTGTCCTGGGCATGCACCGAACTTAGTGAAGGTGCGAATTTTTGGTTGTTTTCTTGAAAACAACGAGCGTTTTGGTGTGTAGCCAAAGCACAATTATTGTTATGTTAACTTTTTTGAATGGAGGAAGTATTATGAGAACTCGAATTGTGTTATGTGCAGGTATTGTTTTGTGTTTAGCCGGCGTGCTTCATGCCGCGACGACGCAGTGGGCCCCGCTACCCGGCAACAACTTATGGAGTGACCCCCTCAATTGGAGCGCTGGGCTGCCCACAAGTAGCGATAAGGCTCAGTATAATCAGCCGGCTGAGTGCATCGTTGATTTTGATGGAGCTGTGTCAAATCAGATTGATCTCGCTGGAGGCCCCATAAAAATCGTCGATGGAGGAGTCCTAACGCACTACAATTGGTTCATAGCGGGTTATGGCGCAGGCGATGTAGGTGAGATTGCCGGTCGCGTGGAGGTGCATGATGGTGGTGTGCTGAATTCCATGCAGCGTCTTTATATTGGCCGTCTGGGCGAAGGACACCTTACCGTGTATGAAGGTGGAACGGTCAACATACTCGGTCAAAACCTCCATGTCGCTCAAACCGCGACGGGGGTTGGCGTTCTTACACTGGAAGGTGGCACAGTGAACATCCTTGAAGGGAGTGATGCGCACGGTCTGCGGCATACTGGCAATGCCAGTATAGATTTCCGGGGCGGTACAATAAATCTTCGGGATACGACGCAAAATCAAGACTATCTGACCGGGGCTATTGGCGACGGTATAGTCAAGGCCTATGGCGGAGTTGGCGAGGTTATAGTGGAAACCGATGCAGAACTAGGCACGATTATTGTCAGGGGTGTTCATCCTCTTAAGCCCTCCCCAAGGGATGACGGCCTTGTACCACCAGGCGATGTAGAGTTGAGCTGGGTCCTGCCCGACCCGTGTGTGCCCGGTCAGCCGGTACCGGTTGACGTCTATTTCACCAACGATTTGACAGCGCTGCAGCAGTTTACCGATCCGGCAGCCATGCAGGTTGTTAACAAGCAAAATGTGACCTCCGTGGTCATGCAAACTCAAACAAAGACGCGGTACTATTGGGCCATCGATACCTACGTTGACAGCGCCGCTGAGTTTCCGGTCATTGGTCCTATCTTCAGTTTCATTGTGGACAACCTGCCTCCCGAAGTGGATGCAGGTAATGATGTGGTTACCTGGCTGGTCGATGGTTTCAGGACCGGTAATCTGGACGCGACCGTTTTCGATCACGGCGATTATACCATGCAGTGGACGGTGGTCAGTGAACCCGATGCAGTGATTGATATCCAGATCGCCAACGGAAATGACGATGCCGAGCAGCATGTCGGTAACGGCGGAATGGATATAGGCAGCAGCGATCTGGAGCTGGCTAATGAAGACGCGGGAGACCCGGCTACAGATGAGCAGGTTATCGGCCTGCGTTTTGTGGATGTTCCCCTCGAAAATGGCTCCCTTGTCGCTGATGCGTATGTAGAAGTCGAGGTGGACAAGGTTGACAAACAAGGCAGCGGGGCCCCGGTGAATCTTATCATCGAAGGCGAGCTTGCCCCCGATGCCGCACCGTTTGAGGATGTTGCAAACAATATTACGGACAGAGCCGTAACAACGGCGCAGGTGAAATGGTCTATTCCGGCATGGACCGAGCGGGACGCAAAATTCCAGTCACCGAATATCTCCAGCATTATCATGGAGATCAACAGCCAAAGATTCTGGGCTCCCGGAAATGCCATCGTCCTGATCTTAAGGGATGACAAGGATGCTCCCTCAACAGGTCTGCGAGAGGCCGAATCTTGCAATGGAGAAGCGGCCGCCGCACCACTGCTGCACATAGACTTAGCCGGCGGGCCTGTTGTTATAGAGACACCGACTGCCGAGGATACTAATGTTACCCTCTCAGTATTAGGAGAACATGTCTTGCAGTTAGAGGCCTTTGACGGTGAATACACCGGTTCGGACACCGTCATGATCAACGTATATAGAGACGGTTGTGAGGCAGCCAAGTCACTGACCGATTACGAGCCGTCTCCTGGGGACCTCAATGGTGACTGCGTGGTTGATGATGCTGATATGGCATTGCTGCAGGAAGACTGGCTTCAGGATACTTCACTGACTGAAGATTGGTTTAAGGTCGAGTGACTGAGCTCACTATCAACTTGAGCTTACCAGGGCGTTTGATACGCGTATCAAACGTCCTGGCTTATATTTTTATGTATGGTAAGGATTTCTCTGTCTGCTTTGGCCGCGAGAGTACGAGGTCGTGCCATTCCACTGCTCTGGGCGGTTATGAAGACCCCGCAACGTTCTCGGGCCAAAAAGGCCGGGTCAGGACCCTTACCAATCCGGTATTGGTGGTCCGCTCGGCCAGCTTAATACAAAAGTATTACCAGCCGGATATGCTGAAACGCGTTCGACATGCGCGTCCACAAACACTGCATTAGCGAAACCCTTATTCAGGTCCCCGCTCGGAGCGTTATGGTAGGTGGCGAAGCAATCAGTGTTACAGGGAGGTGTGGAACGTAAATTGTTGTCATTGGTTCCTGCGTTGCTAAGGCCCGGAATAGGCCACGGATTCTCCTCAGAGAAGAAAAACACACGCGCTGGATTCTTTACCTGGGACTCCTTCCGAACTTTCTCGTAGTTGGTACGAAATTGGGAGGGCACCGATTTCCATGCGTCGCCGTTGAGGTAGGAATTCATACAGTAACTATATTGAGGTTCGATGGGAATTGTGTTACCACTACACCTGCTGCAGCCTACCATTCTGGCAATAACGTAGAATTGCGGACACATGTGAACATCTTTGTTCTTCAGATATGGCCAGAGTTCGCCGGCACGGTCCGGGTTATCTACAAGATTCTTGGTCTTATCGTGCCATCCACACCCGACGAAACCAAAATCTTTGCAGAGCCAGGTGAATGAATAAGGAAAAGACCCCTCATTATCGTCTAAGTACATCCTCGCCGCCAGGCCGTACTGCTTCAGGTTGTGTCTACACTTAATGTCCCATACCTGCTTTTTCGCCCGCTGCAGGGCCGGCATCAGTATCGCCATCAACAATGCTATAATGGCAATCACCACCAAAAGCTCTATCAGTGTGAATGCTTTCCGTTTGCACATGATCGATTCTCCTTCTCTTTTAAGAAAAGTTTTGCAAACCGACATTTCCGATTTAAAGCTGATGAACTTTGCCGTTGAGCTTATCTGCCATAATTATAACGCACCGCGTCTGGTGATGCAAGCCATTAGCGGCAAGTTCCTGTGCTCGGAATTAATCAGAACAACCCGAACCGGTAAACTTGCCTGTTTTTGGGCTTTCTGACTCGCTTCTACGCGACATCTGCCCTGAGATTTCTCTGTAAAAATACGATAAAAACAACTGACAAATCGTTGCATTTATTGCCTAATGCTTTATCCTATGCAGAATTAAATAATTTTTGCAGTTGACCCCGCCCCTCTGCGAGGGGTCGGGGTTGACCGATTATGTAATTATTTATCGGAAGGCAAAAAGGTGTCTAAACGCGTTGTTGTTTTTATAAGTTCGCTGATGGTATTGGTCTTTATTGCTGATTGTCCCTCCGTAGAGCCTGGACCTAATGATGTTGAACCCGGCCAGGTCGAGCCCAATAAAGTTGCGCCTGCTGAGCCTAATAAGGTCGAACCTCCCCCGGCTGCTTCTTTTCACGACAAATGTGCTGAGGTCTTCAAGAGCTTCGTCAATACTCAGGGAATGGTTGACTATAAAACGCTCAGGCGGAAAAGACTCGACTTAAAAGCTCTTCTGGATGAATTCGACAACCTCGACCCAAACGAATATCGCTCTTGGCCCGAGGAGGACAAAATCGCCTTCTGGATAAACGCATATAACATCCAGATGCTGAAGATTATCACCAGCAATTATCCCATCAAATCATCGCGATTCCTGCGCATTTTGCCGGGCTGGGGCCCTAAAAGCATCTTGCACATCAAAGGAATATGGACGGATTACAAATTTCTTGTGATGGACGAGGAATTTACGCTTGCCGAGATTGAGAAGCGGTTCTTCCGCAAAGAGTTTGCTGACCCCAGAATATTTTTTGCTCTGAGCCGGGCCAGTCTGTCCGGTCCGTCTCTGCGCAGTGAACCGTATTATGGGAAAAAGCTCAACAAACAGTTGGACGAGCAAGTCAGACGGTTTCTATCCAGCCCACATGCATTCAGGATAGACAAAGCAAAGCAGAGAGTCTATTTATCCGCGTTATTTCAGAAAACCGAGTATGGCCGGGAGTTTATCAGCAGGTATGGCATAGACAGAAAGTTTAAAGACCAGCAGCCGGCTACCCGCGCCGTTTTGAATTTCATTACCAATTATGTTTCCGAGCGTGACGTCTCCTTCCTTGAAGTGGGAAACTACTCCGTTCGGTACATAAGATATGATTGGACGATCAACGATGGTTCGTAATCTATGTACAACGAACAGTGAACTACGAACAATGAACTACAAACTACGAGCTGCTAAAAGGATAAATCACAAATGGTAAAAAAATCAATTCGCAGCAATCCTCATCTTGATACCGACAAGTATCTTTTCACCAGCGAGTCCGTAACGATGGGCCATCCCGACAAGGTAGCCGACCACATATCCGATGCAATCCTTGACGCAATGCTCGCACAGGACTCGAAAAGCAGGGTCGCTTGTGAAACACTGGTAACAACCGGCCTTGTCGTTGTTGCAGGCGAAATCACGACAAAAGCATATGTTGACATCTCCGGCGTCGTCAGAAAGACAATCAAAAAAATCGGCTACGACGACCCGGCAATAGGTTTCGATGGTGATGACTGCGCCGTAGTTGTTTCGATTGACAGTCAAAGCCCCGACATCTCGCAGGGCGTAACCGAAGGCACCGGGCTGCACAAGGAGCAGGGGGCCGGCGACCAGGGCCTGATGTTCGGCTACGCCTGCCGGGAAACTCCCGCCCTCATGCCGATGCCGATTCAACTCGCACATGCCCTGACGACGCGGCTGGAAAAAATGCGTCAAAGTAAGAAGCTGCCCTGGCTGCGGCCGGACGGAAAAAGTCAGGTAACGGTTGAATATGAAAACAGCAAACCCAAACGCATTCACACAGTCGTAGTATCCACCCAGCACGCGCCGTCTATTGCTTACAGACAATTGCGAAAACAAATCATTGAAAAAGTTATCCTCCCCGTCCTGCCGAAGCGCCTCGTTGACAAAGGCATCGTGTTCCACGTCAATCCGACCGGCCGATTTGTCGTAGGCGGCCCAAAAGGTGACTGTGGACTGACCGGTAGAAAGATCATTGTTGACACCTACGGCGGAAGAGGCAGCCACGGCGGCGGCTGCTTCAGCGGAAAGGACCCCACAAAGGTCGACAGAACCGCAAGCTATATGGCCAGATACGTCGCAAAGAACGTCGTTGCCGCCCGCCTCGCCGACGCCTGCGAGCTCCAGTTGTCTTATGCCATCGGAGTCGCCGAACCGATTTCTGTTCTTGTTGACACTGAAGGAACCGCAAAAATCAGCGAGCAAAAGTTGAGCCGGATTATCAGAAAGCTTTTTCCATTGACCCCCAAGAAAATGATTGCGCGCTTAAAGCTTGCTCGTCCAATCTACGCCGAAACTTCTTATGGCGGGCACTTCGGAAGAAATCTGCCCAACTTCACCTGGGAAAGAACCGATATGGTCGCCAAGCTCCGAAAAGCCGCCGGACTAAAACCACGCAAGTGACTCGCGATTCGCTACCGCAGGCGTTTATGCCAAGCTTTCGCTTGATGCTGCCACACTGGCTGGGCAATAGACTTACTCCTTGTTTATTCTATTCTGCAAACATCTCGCTAAGCACCGCTAAGACGGTTTGTCGCGTCTTTGAGCCAATGTGACCGAGCTTTTTAACCAACCTCACTTTGTCCACAGTGCGTAACCGGTCAAGCACTATCTGACCATGTTTTCCCTGGAATTGGCAGGACACACGAGTTGGATATTGCCGCCCTTTGGTCGTCATTGGAGCAACAATGACAGTTGTAATGAATCTGTTCATCTCATCAGGCGATACCACCAGACAGGGACGTATCTTCTTGATTTCCCTGCCAACGGTCGGGTCGAGATTGACCAGATAAACGTCAAATCGCTTCACTTCCATTGCCACTCGTCTGCATCCCATTGGGTTAGATTTATTGCATCTTTATCTAAAAGCCGGTCATCTCGTCTCTCAGCCATCCGCTTGAACTGCTCTTCCCAACCCTGACGTGGATGCTGGCTTGGCTGGATCACCAATTGATTGTGTTTGACCGCCAATTCTACTTCCCCACGTAACTGAAGCTGATGGAGCAAAAGCTTTGGGATACGAATGCCCTGTGAATTGCCTATTTTTATAATACGGGTTTTCATTAAAGCACCCACAAAAAAGCACCGCTTTGTTTTATATGTAGTTACATTGTACACACCTAACTCAGTTAGGTCAAGAGCAAAAAAGCACTTTCTGGGAAAAAACCGATATGGCAGCCAAGCTCCGAAAAGCCGCCGGCCTGTAGGGGCGGCCCTGTGTGGCCGCCCTAATCTGTTAAACGCAATACGCTATCAATCAATGTTTGAAATGCCGTTTGCCGGTAAACACCATCGCGATGCCGTGCTTATCTGCCCTGGTCAACAAAAGTTATTTTGCCGTCTTTAACGTTTCATAGTTAACGGGCATAAGTTTTTCCAGACTCACATGTTTTGAAGCGTCAAGAATCTCAATGCCAACGATTTTGTTGTCTTCACCTATATCAAGTACGACGTCTTCAGAGACTCTCCGGTTTATAATCTCCTGCTTTTTGTCATCTAACCGGATATAGAGAAGATCCGTTTTGTCATTGTACAAAATGTTCATTTTTGTCCTTCCCATTTCCCATAAAATACATAAACTGTAATAGTTATTACAGCGTTCTTTTCGATCATATAAACTACTTCCACTCTTTTCTGTTCGTGATATTTGCCCTGTCGCTTTTCCTTAAATTCATAGACTTTAGCCTTAGCAATTCGTCCATATTTGGCAGGAATTGCAAAACCTGTATCAATTACATCTCTGATTTCATTTTCGTTTGTACCACGTTCCTCCGCTCGCGCAAGAGTATGCGGGTCAATCTGGATTTTCATTCAATATTCCTTTTTGATGCCTTTTCAAATATCCTTTTAATGCTTGAAATGCCGTTTTCCGGTAAACACCATTGCGATACCGTGCTTATCCGCTGTGGCGATAACTTCATCGTCCTTTTTCGAGCCGCCCGGCTGAACTATTGCAGCCACACCCGCCTTGGCCGCGTTTTCAACATTATCCGGGAACGGGAAGAACGCATCCGAGGCCATCGCACAGCCGTTCGCCTCGTCCCCTGCGTGCTTGAACGCAATCAGCCCGGACTCAACGCGATTCATCTGCCCGGCCCCCACGCCCAATACCTTTTTGTTCTTGACCAGCACGATTGTATTACTCTTGGTATGCTTGGCGGCGAGCCAGGCTATCCTCAAATCCTCAAGCTGCTTGGCGCTCGGCCTGGCCTTAGTCGGATACGTCAACGCATCCGGCTCCCAGCCAACCAAATCTCGTTTCTGCAAAAGCAGTCCGCCGATAATGCAGCGAACGTCGAACTCACCGCAGTCAATCTTGGCCCGCTCGATTGGCCCGGTCTCTACCAGCCGGACTCGACCGCCCCAGCTCTTCAAGGTCCTGATTATCTCAACGGCATCGGCCTCAAATTTCGGAGCGATAATCACCTCCGCAAAGAAACCGCCGGCCCCGAGTGCCTTGCCGAACAGGCTGTAAGATTCCATAATCGTTCGCGCCAATTCAACATCTACTTTCCTGTTCAAAGCTACAATGCTCCCGAACGCACTGACCACATCGCCTTCGTAGGCCTTGCGGTATGCCATACAAATATCCTCATCAACCGCGCACCCACACGGATTAAGGTGCTTAACGACCACCGCCGTCGGCTCCTCAAATTCCTTCACTAATTCAAACGCCGCATTAGTATCCAGCAGATTATTGAAGCTGATGCCTATGCCGCCCTCTAACAGAGTACCGCTGCTGACCGACGTTTCACCGCTTGGCGGCAGCTTATAGAATGCAGCGCTTTGATGAGGATTTTCGCCGTATCGCAGCGACGCTTCTTTCTTAAGCGCAATTGAGACCTTCTCCGGGTACTCTACGCTTGATTTGCCGTTAAGATACTTTGCTATAGCGGCATCGTAAGAAGCCGTCAGCGCAAAGGCCACCCGCGCAAAATCACTCCGCAGCTCCTGGCTCACAGCCCCACCGTTTTTCTGCATCTCTTCGATGACCTTATCGTACTGGTCGGGTTTTGTTACGACCGTCACGAACTTATTGTTCTTCGCAGCCGAGCGAATCATACTCGGCCCGCCGATATCAATATTTTCAATCGCCTCGGCCAACATGCAATCGGCCTTGGCAATCGTCTGTTCAAACGGGTAAAGATTCACACAAACCAAATCAATCGGCTCGATGTTATGCTCCTTCATCGCCGCTGTATGCTCGTTTTTGTCGCGAAGTCCTAACAGCGCGCCGTGTATCTTGGGATGAAGTGTTTTTACTCTGCCGTCCATCATTTCCGGAAAGCCTGTGACCGACTCAATACCAGCGACGCTCACACCTGCCTCGTTCAGCTTTTTAGCTGTCCCGCCGGTGCTGATTATCTTGACTTTCATCTTGCTGAGCTTCTTGGCGAAGTCAACCACACCGCTCTTGTCGGAAACACTTACCAATGCCGTCTTAATTTTCACGTCCATTTGAACTCCTTTCTCTCAAAGATTTTCTTAAGCCATACGCTATCTCTTAATTTGGTTTGATTTTTACGTTACTGAAAGTCCCGCTATGCTCGGGATAGCTTTTGCGCTTTTCACTTCTCCACGATATGCATCACGCATCACGCAATACGAAGTTATTCAACCGGTTGTAAACAGGCAATCCGGCCGCGCTCATCGGCAATATAAATTCTTGAGTCCGCCGTATTGGCTGCGTATCTCGAAACTCCCGCAAAATTAACTGAATACAGCTTCTTGACTCTGACATTATCCATCACCACTAACGTCCTGTTTTTTGTAATCACGTAGGCCTTGCCTCTTGCTTCCGCCAACAAATCGTCACCTCCCGGCACCGACCACATGAATTTGCCGCTTTCTTTGTTTATCGCCGTCACACCCTTACCGCGGACATACTGATAGACGACCTCTTCGGTCACACGCGGCGCCTTCTCAAGCATCCCCGCCGTCTGATACTTCCACACAAGTCTCGCCCCGAGCAGGCCGACTATATCAACCCTGTAAACGTTCGTGTCCTTGCTGGAAAAAAACAATGACATCCCCTCTCTGACAATCGGCCCGGCAATACCACCGGCCGCGTCAAATTGCCACAGCCGCCTGGGCCTGTTCGGCGTGATGCTAATCACGTTACCCGCATCGGTAGTAAAGATGACGAAATTCTCATCGGCGGTGATTGAAGTAATCGTAGACTCGTTCTCAGCAGCCACCTCAAAGATTTGAACATTATCCTCCACTCGCAGCACATGCAAACGATTCCCGACTCCGGCCACATAAAAATACGAGCTGTTCCGCGAGGCAGGGCAGATTATACCGAAGCCCACATCCACGGTCCGGCGTTCAACCCCCGATGCCGCATCAATCTGAACCAGCTTACTGCCGCCTATCGATATAAGCTCATTACCATAAAGCTTTAATCCCGCAATCGGAAAACCAGCCGGTGCGACAGTCCTGCTGAATATTATATTTCCTTTTTCCGTGTTCAGGGAAATCATAAAATTGCGGTCGGAAAGTACATAGACACGATTACTGAGGATAAGCAGCCGCTCTAAACTGTCCGCCTTCTTAATAGGCAGCTCGTTTTCCCACAGCATTTCCAGCTTGGCGTGTTCAAGCAGCTCCGGCGAAACGAGCCACCGCGAACTGCCTTCCGCTCCAACCGTCCTCGCCGCAGCGAACAAGACCAAAGAAACCGCCGGTAGGACCAATCTGTATCTTGACATTCTTAGCATTTTCATAACCCCTCACAAGTAGTTCGCAGTTCATTGTTCATTGTTCGTAGTCTATGAACTACGAACTCATAACTATGAACTAATTTATTACGGCAGCTCAACGTAGTCGGTCAAATTGATATTATGTTCCTCTTCGAATTTCTGCATTTCCTGGATCCGCTCGATGTCGTCTTCTATTCGAGCTGCCAGCTTAAATATATACGGCTTATCCGCCAAGCGGTTTCGCAGGTCATCGAGCATCGGCTCCCACGTTCCGTCGTACAATTGTGCCTTGAGAACGACCAGCATACGGTGCTCGTCGCTCAAGCTGTCAGCAAAATTGCTCGCCACCTTGCTGACGGCGGTATCGTCGCCTTTATTACTATTTTCGCTCGGCTCAACCATTTTCTACAACCTCGCCCCGCTGTAGGATTCGGGTTCCCGCCCCCGCGCAGGCGCCGAAGGCGTCCTTGGGCCCAAGGTCCCTCTAACAGGGCTCGTTTCAGCCGAATACTAACGACCAAACTTCAAAATTGCAACAAATTTTCACAAATTAGCCCAATTCGTATTTGACGGGGCTTTACGAGTCTTTGTTAAACCCGGATTTCCCATTTCAGTGATGAAGAAAACAAGGAAATTTGATAGTATACAACTACAAGAAAGGCAGGTTAGTTGTGATGCATGTTCAGAACAAAGAAACGTTTAAGACGATACTGCTCAGGTCGGGCATGGTTCTTTGTCTATTCCTCATAGGATGTAGAGACAAAGACAGAGACAAATCCGTTGACCACTACGATCGCGGGATTGCCCACGCCGGGAAAGGCGAATATGACCAGGCTATCTCAGAATTCACCAAGGCCATTGAGATAAACCCAAGGTTAGCTGAGGCATACTACAATCGGGCGGCTGCCTATGGTGCTAAAGGCGAACATGACCTTGCCATCTCAGATTGCACCAGGGCCCTTGAGATAAACCCAGGCAATGCTGAAGCCTACGTCAATCGGGCCGCTGCCTATTATAACAAAGGCGAGTATGACCGGGCCATCTCAGACTTTACTAAAGCCATCGAGATAGACCCGGGAAGTGCCGACACCTACAACAATCGGGCCAATGCCCATCACAAGAAAGGCGAACATGACCAGGTCATCTTGGATTGCACCAGGGCCATTGAGATAGACCCGCTGCATGCTGACGCCTATTACAATCGGGCAGTGGCCTGTGACAACAAAGGCTTTTATGACCAGGCCATATCAGACCTGAACGAAGCCCTTGCGATAAACCCAGAGTATGCCGGTGCCCACAACAGTCGGGCGATTGCCTACTACCATAAAGGCCAATACGACGAGGCGTGGGAGGATGTTGGTAAGGCACAAAGTTTGGGGTCCCAGGTTCACCAGGGATTTCTCAAGGCCCTTCGCGAAGCTTCAGGAAGAGAAAAATGAATCTGTAGGGGCGGCCCTATGTGGCCGCCCTAATATATGTGGTCGCCCAAATCCGAAAAGCCTCGCTTGACATCGGTCCGCAGTTTGCATATTCTGCTAATTAACGGAAAAAGCAACGGGGATTTCTTGTAAAGAAAGAAACAGTGTGTGTTTGGCGTTTTATGCAGTACGCCAGAGGCGTATAAAACTGTATAATAATTGTTGGATGCAGAAAGATAAGGGAGGAATATCATGGATATCGACAGTATCAGAGCATTTTTTATGTGGTGCACGATTCTGAACGTAGCATTGCTGCTTCTCTCGTCGCTGATGTGTATCTGTGCCGGAGACTGGGTCTACCGAATACACAGCAAATGGTTTTCGGTTTCCCGAGAAACCTTCAACGTGGCGATGTACTCGTTCATCGGACTATACAAGATATTGGTCATTGTGTTCATTCTTATTCCCTACATGGCTTTGTTGATCGTCGGATAAATTGGACGAATATTTAAGAAGCAACCGTGCTACGGCAGGCTCCGCCCTGACGAGCGGCAACTTCTTATACTGGCAGAAGAAGTCTGTGTTTGCTCTTTTATATGGATTGTATAATTATTGTTAGGCGCCTATGACAATACGTCACGCTAATTTCTAAACAGAAAGGAGTCACTATGAAAGTTTTTATCAAGAAGTTTCAGGTTGATATGGAAGTGAAATCTAGTGGAATAGAATTTGAAATTCGATCACCTGATGGCAAGGAACAGAAAGGTGATTGTTATATTACAAAGACCGCACTTGTATGGTGTAAGGGGAGAACTGAAAAACAGAATGGCGTCAATATCTTGTGGGAAGATTTCATGGAAATCATGAAGTCCAAGGATACCAAGAAGGCTGCCCTCAAAGCCGCAAAGTCCATATAGCCTCAACGAACAGGAGATTGGACGAGTCCGCCATAGGCGGATAAATATTGAATATTATTGTGTTGGGCAGGATATGATTATCACCGGTTTCTTTTTCATGCGTGAAGAGAGCGAGACCAAAGTGGTGTATCGCCTGCGCAATGCATGGGTCCCCTTCGTCTTTGCGTGGGTCGGCATCATCGCTGGCGCAGTCTGGTTTCTCACTCAGCCACCCGTCCAGACGGTCGGCAAAGTCACTTTCTGGATTGCCGCAGCATTCCTCCTGTTCCGGTGGGTGTGCTTCTTCAACGCCAATCGCGAGATGCTGAGCGCGAAGTACAGCGGTCGGATGAAGGTCGAGGGAAGCAAGTTCTCCAAGACCAATCCACCAGTCATCACCATCCAGAAGGAAACAACTTCCCCAACAAACGAATCGAGCGCGACTTCGTGAAGGTGTCCGGCCATAATTCTTTCAACTAACGACTACCCAACCCCACACTTGCTGTCAAAAAAATTTCTGTCTTCCGCCGCCTGTTATTTACGTGCCTAAGGCACCGCTATTTATGTGCTTATAAAGCACTTTTTTGGCCGTTTTTTTTTTGACTTTTGTTCGAAAGTGTGTTAAAATACCCGATTGTTTGTCAGCAGACAAACGATAAACCGCCCGCTCGTCGGGGCGGAGCCCGGTAGGCGGATATAACAGACATCAGACATCAGACTTCAGATAACAGACATCAGGAGGTTACCCAATGGCAGCCGAAGTTGTTCTTTTTTCAGAACCCCGTTTATGGGTGTCGAAACTTGTATCGAAGCTGGAAACTGGTAACTGGATACACGAAAAAACAAGCTTCAAGCTTCTACAG
>JAUXAL010000014.1 GCA_030619925.1 Phycisphaerae bacterium
AAGTTCGAGGCCAAGGCGGCAGGCCAAAAATGCTCGCCAGAAGTGGTTTTCTCCACGTTGAGAACGTTTTTGGCTGACAACGCAGGCATCGGGCTTTGCAGCCGGCCGCAATAGAGCGGGTTATTTGGATAGGCTCTAAGAAAGGAACGCGTTTTTTTCCCCTTAGACTCCAATAGCCAATCACCATTCACTAATTATCTGTTGCGGAAAACAAAAACTGACGATGTCACCCCTGCGAAAGCAGGGGTCCAGAGCGAAAAAGCTGGATTCCCGCTTCCGCGGGAATGACAAATACTGTTTCCGCAACAGGAACTAATAACCCAATTCACGATGACTGAAACAATACCGGCGGGTTTAACAGGGCGATATTAAAGAAACTTCTAATGGCCTTGACATAGTTAACCTGGGCTAATATACTATCCGGTCTTATTTTCCCGGCTGAATTGCTACTCTGCGAAGCACTCGCTACGTAGCACGAGTTGCCGTGTGGATGTGCTAAAATGATTGGCATCATCCAACGGTTTTTAAGGTTTTGCAAATATATAATTTTACTTGGAAGGAGTTTTTCGAATGGCAGAAAAAGTGAAAGCTTCCGCATCGTCTGCGAAAAGCGTCTATTTTTTCGGCGACGGTAAAGCCCAAGGCAACGCAAAAATGAAAGAGCTTCTGGGCGGTAAGGGTGCTAACCTGGCCGAGATGTCCAAGCTGGGCATCCGCGTTCCTCCCGGGTTTACCATTACGACCGAAGTTTGTACGCACTTCATGAACACCGGCGGAAAGTACCCGAAAGGGCTCAAGGCAGAGGTGGACACAGCTTTGAAAAGGGTCGAGAAAATCATGCCGAGCCGTTTCGGCGACGCTCAAAACCCTCTGCTTTTCTCCGTACGCTCCGGAGCTCGTATTTCGATGCCTGGGATGATGGAGACCATTCTGAACATCGGTCTGACTTCCGCTACCATCCCTGGCCTCATCGTCAAGGCCGGCAACGAGCGGTTCGTCTACGATGCATACAGACGCCTTATCACGATGTATTCCGATGTGGTTATGGAAAAGGCAGCGGGGATCGAGCCCAAGGAAGGCATGGGTATTCGACAGCAGCTCGAAAGCCAGATGCGAAAGATGAAAGACGACAAAGGCGTAAAGGATGACACTGACCTGGACGTTGATGACTTGAAAAAATTGGTGAATATCTTCAAGAAAAAAGTCAAGCAAGTCCTTAAGAGAGATTTTCCGGACGACCCTTACGATCAGCTATGGGGTGCCATCTCGGCTGTCTTTCACTCCTGGAACGGCAAAAGGGCTGTGGCGTATCGCAGGATCGAAAACATTCCCGACCACTGGGGAACCGCAGTAAACATTCAGACGATGGTTTTCGGCAACATGGGCGATGACTCGGCCACAGGGGTTGCGTTCACTCGCGATCCCGCTACCGGCGAAAATAAATTCTACGGCGAATTTCTCGTAAATGCTCAAGGCGAAGACGTCGTAGCGGGCATCCGCACACCCCAGGCGATCAACGCCGCCTCAAAAACAGAGGCCTCCAAGCACCTTCCCTCTCTGGAGGAGCTAATGCCCGGCCCCTACAAGCAGCTGGCTAAAATCCGCACGAAACTGGAAAAACACTACCGCGATATGCAGGACGTCGAATTCACTATCCAGGATGGCAAACTTTTCATGCTCCAGACGCGAACCGGTAAGCGCAACGGCACAGCCGCTGTGGCAATGGCCGTGGAAATGTGCGAAGAGGGCCTTATCTCCAAAAAAGAGGCGCTCTTGAGGGTCAAGCCGGAGCAGCTCGACGAGCTTCTACATCCGATGTTGGACCCCAAGTCCGAAAAGACCGCCGAAAAGCTGGCCCGTGGCCTGCCGGCAGGACCCGGCGGTGCGATTGGCCAAATCGTTTTCACCGCTGATGATGCCGACGCCTGGGCCAAAAAGGGCAAACAGGTCATTCTCGTTCGCGACGAGACCAGCCCCGAGGACGTACACGGCATGCGCGCCGCTCAGGCAATTCTCACAGCTAAAGGCGGTATGACCAGTCACGCTGCGCTGGTTGCCAGGGGCTGGGGTAAGTGCTGTATCGTCGGCTGCGGCGCCTTGAACATTAACGCTCGCAGCAAGGTCCTCTCTGTGAACGGAAAGAAACTTCGCGAGGGCGACTGGGTCTCTCTCAACGGTACCAGAGGTGTAGTATATGAAGGTACGGTCGGTCTGACGCCCGCCGACCCAACAAAGAACGTACACTACAAAAAACTCATGTCGTGGGCCGACAAGTTCCGCAAGCTTGGTATTCGAACCAATGCTGATGACCCGAAGGACGCCAAATTGGCAAGGAGTTTCGGGGCCGAGGGCATCGGTCTGACACGCACCGAACACATGTTCTTTGGCCCGGACCGCATCAGAGCTATGCGGGAGATGATCTTGGCAGACGATGAGGTCGGCCGGAAAAAAGCCTTGAAAAAATTGCTTCCACTTCAGAGAAAAGATTTTATCGGCATCTTCAAGGCCATGAACGGACTTCCGGTTACCATTCGCACCCTGGACCCGCCGCTGCACGAGTTCCTGCCCAATGACCTGACCAGCCAGAAAGAGATGGCCAAGCAGATGGGAGTTTCCGTAGAAGCAATCAAGGCCAAAGTCCAGTCTCTCCACGAGCTGAACCCCATGTTGGGCCACCGGGGCTGTCGTCTCGGTATTACATACCCGGAAATTACCGCTACGCAGGTACAGGCCATTATGGAAGCGGCTTGCCGTGTGGCAAAACAAGGCGTGAAGGTCTACCCCGAAATCATGATTCCGCTTATAGGAACTAAGGCGGAACTGGAGAACCAGCGAAAATTGGCGGTCGATACCGCCAAAGCCGTCATCGCCAGAACTGGAATACGCGTCAAATATCTTGTTGGCACGATGATTGAAATCCCAAGAGCGGCCATTACGGCAGATAAGATCGCCGAGGTCGCGGATTTCTTCTCTTTCGGGACCAATGACCTGACGCAAATGACCTTCGGATACAGCCGTGACGACGCTGGAAAATTCTTGCCTGATTACCTCTCAAAAAAGATTCTTCCTGCAGAGCCGTTCCAAACACTCGACCAGGAAGGTGTGGGGCAGTTGGTCAAGATGGGCATCGAACGTGGAAGGGCTGGCCGGCCCGGCTTGAAAATCGGTATCTGCGGGGAGCACGGCGGCGACCCTAAGTCCATCGAGTTCTGCCACAAGGTGAAAATGAACTATGTTAGCTGCTCTCCTTATCGGGTGCCGATTGCAAGACTGGCCGCTGCACAGGCAGCAGTTAAGTAATTTACTATTGACTATTTATGATTGACTATTGATTATTGGGGAGAGCCGTCGAATCGCTTTTGGCGAATGGCGGGAAGCGGTTAACCGGGAAAATGGGCTTCAGTTACGTGTAGGCTGAAGCCCATTCTAATTTACTGGAGGCGGGGTCTCGATGCTCGTAAGAAAGCGATTAGTGAATTGTGAATAAACAGCCAAGAGAGCCGCGACTGTAATGGAGCGGTAACTGTGAGGGAGCGGTAACTGTAAGGGAGCGGACAATTAACCAATTAACTAATCAACCAATTAACTGACAACAGACATTCCGAGCCCTTCGCTGCGCTTCGGCCCTTCGCAATAGCAGGACCACTGCTACGGAGGATTTGTCCAGAGAATTTCTGCCGGAGAAAACAGGCAAAGACAGACATTGACACAAACCAGCAGGCCTGATAAAATTCACATTCGGCGGGGGGAAGGGTTGTGGTGAAAGTAGCTCAGTTGGTTAGAGCACCAGATTGTGGATCTGGGGGTCGGGGGTTCGAGTCCCCTCTTTCACCCTTTCGCATAAGCCGGCCAGCCCGTCTTGGCTCGGCCAAGCCGAGACAGGCAGCGACCGGTGGAAGGCAGCTACATTCCAAAAAGTAACGAGTAAAGAATAAAAAAACAAGAAAAGGAGAAAGAAATGAAGAAACTAACAGTGGGTCTAAACCTATCGTTCACCATTGTTTTGTTCGTTGTTTTAGTTAATGGTGGGTATGCGAAGCAAAGAGTGTTGAACCGGCCGCCAAAGGGATTTAAGGCGCTGTTCAACGGCAGGGACTTAATCGGCTGGAAAGTGCCGGCCGGAGACAATGGGCATTGGAAAGTAATTGACGGCGTGATCGATTATGACGCTCAGTCTGAGGCGAAAGGTGACAAGAACCTCCGGACAAAGGAGTCGTTTGAAGATTTTACCCTTCATATCGAGTGGCGCTTCAAACGCACAACGGGTTTGTATGCGATGCCGACGGTTCTACCGGACGGCTCAGAGAAAACCGACGCAAACGGCCAGGTCATAAAAGTGTTGCAAAACAACGCCGACTCGGGCATCTTTCTGCGTGGATCGAGCAAGGCGCAGATAAATATCTGGTGCTGGCCGATAGGTTCCGGTGAGATTTGGGGCTATCGACGTGACAAATCGATGCCGCCGGAAGTACGGGCCGGGGCTGTGCCAAAAATGCGGGCAGACAAACCCGTCGGCCAGTGGAACGCATTCGACATCACGATGAGAGGTGAGCGGCTGACCATCGTGCTTAACGGCAAAACCGTGATCGATAATACCAGGCTGCCCGGCGTTCCAGAAAGCGGGCCGATTGCATTGCAGCATCACGGCGGCTTTAACGAGAAAACCGGCGAGTTCAGACCGGCCTCAAGCTTGATTCAGTTCCGTAATATCTGGGTCAAGAAGCTCGATGGGGATGAAAAAGGTTTCGTTTCTTTGTTCAACGGCAAAGACCTGACCGGCTGGACAGGTGACACTAAAGGCTACGCGGCCAGAGACGGCAAGATCGTTCTCGACCCAAAGCTTGGCGGCGGGAACCTCTTTACAGTGGGTGAATATGGCGATTTTATCTTTCGCTTTGAATTCAAACTGACACCCGGGGCCAACAACGGCCTTGTGATCCGTGCACCTCTGTCAGGCACCCCGGCGTATGACGGCATGGAACTTCAAATTCTTGACAACACTGCCGCCAAATATAAAACTCTCAAGCCCTATCAGTTTCACGGGTCCATCTACGGCGTCGTTCCAGCGAAGCGCGGTTACCTTAAACCTACCGGCCAATGGAATTCGCAAAAGGTCATCGCCAAGGGCCGGCGCATCAAGGTAATACTCAATGGCACGACCATCGTCGACGCGGACATCGACGAGGCCGGCATACCCCAGACGATGGATGGAAGAGACCACCCGGGCCTCAAACGCAAAAAGGGCCACATCGGCTTTGCCGGGCACGGGGACTATCTCGAATTCCGTAACATAAGTATCAAGACTCTTGATTAGACGGCAAAGACTTGCACAAAATAAGATGAGGAAAAAACAATGAAAAGCAGAAGAACTAAAAAGGCAAAGACAATAAGCCGTCGGGAATTTTTGAAAGGCTCGGCGGTTGCCGCAGGAACGGCTATAGCCTGGCCGACAATCGTTCCTTCTTCGGTGTTCGGTGCGGCTGCACCGAGTAATCGCATCACGATAGGCTGTATCGGCGTGGGACGAAAGGGCTCAGGTAATATGAAGGCGTTCCAAGGTAATTCCGGCGCTGAGGTGGTGGCGGTTTGTGATGTCGACGCCGGCTACCGCGAGAAGGCACGTCAAACGGCCGGCCTCGACGCCAGGTCGACCTACCGTGATTTTCGCGACTTGTTGGCCCGGGATGACATCGACGCGGTGGTCGTGGTTACGCCGGACCATTGGCATGTGCCGATTTCGATTGCCGCAGTCAGGGCCGGCAAGGATGTATTTTGTGAAAAGCCGCTGACTCTGACCATAGCCGAGGGCCGTGCCCTTGCCGACGAGGTGAAACGGTACGCCCGCGTATTCCAGACCGGCTCTCAGCAGCGCTCATCCGACAATTTCCGCTTTGCCTGCGAGCTGGTTCGCAACGGCAGAATCGGCAAACTCCATACCGTGCGTGTCGGCATCCCCGGCAATAATAGAACGTGCGAGCCCACCTGGAGGCCCGAGCCGGTGCCGGAGGGCTTCGATTACGACTTCTGGCTGGGGGCCTGCCCCGTGGGCCCCTTACCATACGCAGCGATGCCACTACCAATTCCGCTTTATATTAGATTACTCCGGCGGCCAGGTAACCAACTGGGGCGGCCATCATCTGGACATCGCCCAGTGGGGCATGGGCATGGATGATTCCGGGCCGGTTGAGATATTCGGCGAAGGTGAGTTTCCCAAGACGGGCCTTTTTACCACCGCGACGAAGGTGCACTTCGAGGCCAAATACGCCAACGGCGTGAAGCTGGTCTGCCAGACCGACGGCTCGAATACGAAGTTCGAGGGCACCGACGGCTGGGTGGATGTGAGCCGGGGCGGCCTGAAAACCGGGCCGGAGTCACTGAAAAACACCACTATAGGCCCGAATGAGATACACCTTTACGAAAGCAATGACCACAACCAAAACTTCCTGGATTGTATTAAGAGCCGAAAGGACCCGATTACTAACGCGGAAATCGGACACCGCACTTCCACTCTCTGTCACTTGGGCAACATCGCGATGCTGCTTGGCCGAAAACTGAAATGGGACCCGAAGAACGAACGCTTCACCAATGACTCGGCGGCGAACAGTATGGTCACGCGTGCCATGCGCGCGCCCTGGCGGCTGTGAAAAAATTAAATATCAAAGTGTAAAATGTAAAATTAAGGAAGTCATCCAGCACCAATTTTTTCAAAGAAAGTGGTGCGAAATATCGCACCCTACATGGTTGTGGTCGTTCCCGTTGGGTAGGGTGCGATGAATCGCACCTACATGGCTAGTCGTTCCCGTTAGGTAGGGTGCGATGAATCGCACCAACCATGGGAGAATAGATACATGCCGGACTATAAACGATGGTTTTGTGTTGGCGGGACATATTTCTTTACCGTCGTGACATACAACCGGCGAAAGATATTTTGTGATGCTCATGCCCGTACATCTTTGCATCGGGCCATGGCTGAAGTCCAGGCCTTGCGTCCTTTTGAAATGCTGGGTGTTGCGCTTTTGCCCGACCACTGTCACTGTATATGGAAGATGGCGTCCGATGACGACAATTTCTCTGTGAGATGGGGAATGATAAAAAGGAGATTCACGAAATTATGGCTTACCAGTGGCGGCCAAGATGTGCCGGTATCGGCATCGAGAACCCAAAGAGGGGAACGCGGCATTTGGCAGAGGCGGTTCTGGGAACACCTGATTCGCGATCAGCAGGATTTTGCCCGACATATGGATTATATCCATTACAACCCGGTAAAACACGGATATGTGACATGTCCTCATCAATGTAAGCATTCGAGTTTTCATCGTTGGGTCAAAGAGGGAGTTTACAAGTTTGATTGGCTTTGCCAATGCCAGGAAAATCGTAAACCTCCTAATTTTGAGGTTATTTCTCATACTGTAGGAGAATGAAGCGATATAATTAAAGGAAGGGTGCGATGAATCGCACCAATTCCGTGAGAATAGTAGGGTGCGAAATATCGCACCCTACATAGTGGCTTCAGGCACCGCATCTGCCCATTGCGATACCTTAGACGGCCCCGTGGTGACGGAAGCCGTGGCCGCTCTGAAAAAAGGGGATATAGGTTATGGCCATTGAGAAAGAAAAAGGGTCCAAGATCCAGGTGAGTCAAGTTCTTGATTTGATAAAGCTTGTTGAATACGGCCAAGGTGCTATCGTCAGTCGCACCCTGGTTGAAAACGAAGCAGGCACTGTGACATTGTTCGCTTTTGATGCCGACCAGGGCCTCAACGAACATACTGCGCCGTTTGATGCCCTGGTACAGGTCGTAAACGGTGAGGGCGAGTTCATCATTGGTGGAAAATCGCACCAGGTGGGCGAAGGTCAACTCATTCTGATGCCCGCTAATGTTCCTCATGCGGTACGGGCCAACAGGCGTTTCAAGATGATGCTAACGATGCTCCGCAAATAAGGCAAACGGTAAAAGGTCAGGTAGGGTGCGATGAATCGCACCAATTATGGGTGCTGAATCCACCCTCGCCAAGGCTTCGGCGGACAAGTACTTTGGGTTCGACACTTCGACAAGACTTATCTGTGCTCACAGCAAGAAGGTGAAGTGGAACCTGAAAGGAGCAATTATGAATGAATTTGAATCAATTAGCCAAGAGTTATTATCCCTAATTGAAGAATGGGAACCAAAACTATCAACTCTTGGGAATGATGTTATTACTGAACGACGTAACAGTCAAAATCGCACCATCAAGCAAATTGTAGGACACATGGTGGATTCGGCCTCTAATAACACGCATCGAATAATTCACTTGCAATACCAGGAAAGTCCCTTGATTTTTCCGGACTATGCAAATCTTGGGAATAATGACAGGTGGATTGCCATTCAGAACTATCAGGAGAAAGAATGGAACAGCTTGGTCCAATTATGGAAATATACCAACATGCACATTGTCCACGTGATTGGGAATATAAACATTGAAAAATTGGACAATGTTTGGATATCTGCTTTAAATGAAAAGATATCACTCAAAGCCATGGTCGTTGATTTCCCACGGCATTTCAAACTACATCTTAACGAAATAAATGAATTAATAAACAAAGAATAGAAGTGGTGCGAAATATCGCACCCTACATGACTGCGAATTAATATTTGGTTAAACATAAGGCGAAGAAATCATGCGAAGAGCAATTGGTAAGGTAAAATCATTGTTATGGCTGACTATTTGCCTTGCGGTGGTTATCTCACCGTCTGCACGGCCGAAAGGTAATTCAAATGCGCTGATTTTTACCGGAGACTTCGAGACCGGCAACCTTAAGGGATGGGGCAGGGAGTTAGGATGTGACTATTCGGCCACCGTTGTGAAAGAACCGGTGCGTGCCGGCAAATACGCAGCTCGTTTCGAGCTTCACAAAGACGACCCGATCGTCGCAAACAGCAGACGAGCAGAGTTGACGCTAAAGAAAGAGCCGGGGGGCAAGGTGGAGCGATGGTATGGATTCAGTATCTTCCTGCCGGAAGATTACCAACGTGACCCCACGCCGGAGATTGTCACCCAATGGCATGCGTCGCCGGACCTCGACGATGGCGAAGTCTGGCGCAGTCCGCCCCTGGCTGTCCTGACCCGGGACGGCAATTGGCAGGTCAATTGGCGCTGGGATGCCGACCGAATTATGAAACGAAGTAGGCCGGACGGCCTGAAAGAGAAAAACCTGGGCAAGTATAAGACCGGGACATGGACGGATTGGGTGTTTCACGTGAAATGGTCGTGGCAGGCAGACGGTCTGCTGGAAGTCTGGAAAGACGGTAAGAAGGTCATTCAATACGAAGGACCTATCGGCTACAACGACAAACGCGGCGTCTATTTCAAGACCGGCATTTACAAATGGGTCTGGAAGAGGGCACCGGAACGAGACCGTTCCACGACCACAATGCGAATCACGTATGTGGATGAAGTCCGCATAGGCAACGAGAAAGCTGCTTATCGGGATGTCGCACCGGCAGACGTCAGAACAATAAACAAGTAGTTACCGAGCTTGAGAAAGGTAAGGAAAGGAAGAACTTATGGATACCCGTGTTTCCTTCATCGCTTTAGTTAAAACTCTCACAACAAAACGCATTTTGACCGGCCTGGTGACAACATTTGTGTTATTAGCGGCTGGAGCGTCGGCGGACGAAGGTCTGAAGCTCGAAAAAGTCGGCACTGAAAAAGTTTACTTTACCCACAACGGCAAGCCGCTGCTGTCGTTCGGAGGCCTATCGGATTTTATCTTTTATGCGGCAGAGGATGCTTATGACTATAAGCTATGGGCCGACTGGGCGGTAGAGCACGGCATTAACCACGTTCGCCCTTATCCGCCGCTGAGCTGGAAGCATATCGAAAAGTTTACGAAAGAAAACGGCGGGTCTTTGGAAAATATGTTGTTCCCGTACGAAGAGACAAAGCCCGGCAGCCGGAAGTTCGATTTGACCCGCTTTAACAAAGACTACTGGAAGCGCTTCCGCCGGCAATGCGAATACCTCCAGTCAAAGGCCATTTATATTCACCTGCTGATGTGGAACGGCTGGCAGCTGCGGGCGAGTGATACTCCCGGCCGAGACAGGTCGGATATTGACTGGCCGGGACACTTCTTCAATCCTGCGAACAACGTGAACTCATTTACGGACCATCTGGGGCCGGATTTGGAGAATCGCTTTGCAATATATCATTCTGTAGCGGATAAAAAGAACGGCCTTGTCAATGCGCAAAAAGCCTGGTTTTGCAAGCTCGTTGAAATGACGGCTGATTTGGACAATGTTTACTACGACCTCATTCATGAAATTAAGGAGCATCATCACAACTGGGCGAAGATGCAGCCGTGGATAAAGCAGATGTCGCTGACGGTACACAACCATAGCGCCAAGCTCCAACCGGGTAAGCTCGTGATTCTCGGAATGGATACCGGCGGATTCAGCGAGACGCAGAGAGACTGGATTTTCACCCGGCCCTACTTCAATCTCTTGATTTATGGCAAGAAGCATACGGTTGGGAACGCCAGAGAGTGGCGAATAAAGTATAAGAAGCCCTACATCCCCCAGGAAAGCTGGGACGACGACGGCCAAAAGTACAGCTATATACACCCGGAGCAGCGCGTACACACCAGAAAGTATATGTGGAAATTTATGATGGCCAAATGCCAACAGATGGACTTATACATGAAGCCGAGAATAGGCTTCTCCTCGGACAACCTCCCGGACTTCCCGCACAATTACAATCCGAACGGCCGGAGCAAATTCGAGGACGATGCGCTGGTGCTGAGGACGTTCTGGGACAACCTGACGGATTATCCGAACCTGTGGTTCAACGGCACAATCGAATCCGGACCCGGACTTCAGCGAGCTCAGTCGAGCCGCAGCCGCCGGTATGTGCTGTCCTCGAAGAAAGAGGCCGTTGCGTATTGTTCCTCAGCAACCGCCAAAGAGGGTGTGAAATTTAAAAGCGAACTTTTGAAACTCAAGAACCTTTCCTTGGCGAACGGCACTTATACCGTAGATATCATAAAGCCCGATAGCGGCGTCCTGGCTACCCGTACCGTTACCGTCAAAGGCGGCACTTTGTCGGTCGCCCTGCCGGCGTTTGTCGATGACATCGCAGTACACATATACAGAAGCAGCCGATCCCGGCAACGCCGACTCTGATACCCGCCTTCGGCGGGCTCCCGGACGCTAACTGTTTATCTATCACACTTATAAAACCAGCGGACAGCAAGGGTTGTTTTCAGTCTCACCTCTTCTATCAGTGGAACTCATGACCCTTGAATCTTTTTTCTTTATCGAGAACGTCCCCTATAAGGTTCTCGGTGTGCGATTGCTTCGCATAGGCTTTCATTTTCGCGAGGATGTCCGGATGCTCATTTGCTATGTTATTCTGTTCGCCAATATCCTTGCTGAGGTCATACAATTCAAATGGTTTGTTTCTGCCCGGTTTGACGGCCTTGAAGTTACCCATTCGCACGGCGACCTGCTCACGGTGCTCCCAGTAGAGGAATTTGTGCTCTTTTTGCCTGCGGCCGGCAGCAGCCCGGCCCAACAGTGTTGGAACAATCGAAATTCCATCAGTATTGTCCGGCGGCTCAACTCCGGCAAGTTCAGCCAAGGTCGGCATAACGTCCGGAAAATACCACAAATGGTCGTTGACAACCCCGGCCTTTATCCTGCCAGGCCAACGCACAATCATCGGGATACGCAGACCGCCTTCGTATAGATTTCCTTTTTGCCCTCGAAAATGTCTGTTGGGGTCGAAGAAATTATTGAATCCTCCTCTGCCGCCGTTATCGCCGCAGACGAACACAATCGTGTTATCGTCTATTTCCAGTTCCTTGAGCAAAGCGAAAATTTGCCCGGTTTGACGGTCAACCATTTTCACCATAGCAGCGTACACCTTAGCGTCTCTGCTGGGCCATTGCTTGTCCTTGAATTGGAGCCAGGCCGGTTCATCTTCCGGAATCCCCCAGCGGCCGTGCGGCGGAGTCCACGCACAGTAGCAGAAAAACGGCCTGTCCTTATTCTCACGAATGAACTTCATCGACTCATCAAATATCAGATAGTGTGAGAATTGCTTTCCTTTGTAGAAGTCTCCGGTGTTACCTTCGAGAGGTACTTTCTCGCCGTTGCGCACAAGATAGTTTGGGAAAAACGAGTGAGCATGAGTTTGATTATAGTAGCCGAAGAAAATATCGAAGCCGTGTTTCTCGGGAACGCCGGTCGTGCCGCGGTCGCCACAGCCCCACTTGCCAAATCCGCCGGTGGCGTAGCCGGCCTGTTTGAGCACCTCTGCGACGGTTACATCCTCGGCCCGCATCGGCCAGACTTGACTGTTCCTTCGCACCGTGGCGTGGCCTGTATGCTGACCGGTCATCAGTACGCAACGCGTCGGCGCACAGACCGGGCCGCCTGCCAGGGCCTGTGTGAAGCGCATGCCCTCGGCCGCCGTCCGGTCGATGTTTGGAGTCTTGAGATACTTGTTACCCATACAGGACAATTCAAAGTAGCCAAGCTCGTCCAGCATTATATAGATGATATTCGGCTTTTTGCCTCTTGCGTTGCGATGTAGCGTGTGAGCACATCGCGGCATCGCCAGTGCCGCTGCACCAAGGCTCACGGCTTTTAGGAAGTCACGACGTTTCATATACATACTCCAATCGTCAGATATGGACGACTTTGATACCGGCGAGCTGGCAGTAGGCTTTGAACCCAAGTTCGAGGTCGCCGTATATAAATAGCTGGTGGAAGCCCTTTGCGTCGCGTGAGTCGGCCAAATCATCCATCTCAAGCTCAACAGACGTGCGGCAGCCGCCCGCCGGCGGAGTCTCGATGTTGCGAAGCACGCGGCCTGTACCGAGGATGATCTTGCCCGGGCCGTCGAAGTCCATAACGGTAGCCTTCTGGCCGATGCGCCAGAGTACCTGCGGCGAGACGCCGGTATCCGACTCGGAGTGGCTGCGAAGGATAAAAGGCTCAGGAGGTTTGTCAAAGCCATCGAGTTTTGTCGGGCACGAGCAGTGAGCACCCATCAAGGTATTTTTTATGGTGTTAGGCGCCGGGTCCTGCATAAAGCCAGGCCGGTCAAACAGAAGGCTGGTTAGCCGCAGAGAAATGGCGGCGTTCCAGTCGGCCTCGCAGGCGCCGACAGAGCCCTCATCATTCAGACGCAGCCAGGCGATGCAGGGTGGGCAGGGAATCAGCCGGTTTTCAACCAGGGGCAGGCAATCGACGGATATGCCCTGGCAGTTTTCAGCGGCCATGATTTGCCGGGCTACAACGTAGCTCTTCGCGGCGTTAAGAATATCCTGCCTTTTCGGCTCGACTATCTTCTTAGCATTCTTGGTATAGTAGTCGGCCAGTGCACGGACCTCATCGGTTTCCCGAACCTTCCTGAACTGCTCTGGCCAGCGCTTACGGCTGATATAGTGCAGCGTGGTGCCGATGACGTCGAGCACCCGGTCCTCAGTCTTATCGCCCTTGACGACGCAGATGCGCGTGTTCTTCATATCCCATATTGTTCTGAGCATTCTTATTCCGAAAGAGAGCCAGTCGATGTCCTGTGTCGCGGCAACAAAGACGCCGTCGATACCGCGCGTTCCCTGCAGGTGTCCGGTAAATGAAGTCCCCATCGGGCTGAACACTATCGTCGGGATTTTCCCCCGGTTCTTGGCAATATTGTTAACCAGCCCCCAGGAACTAAAGCCGCTATAGTGCAGGCACATGCTGGTAACCACCAGGCCGTCCGGGGGTCGTTTTTTGATCTGCTCAAGGTAGGCACTAACTGCACTTTCGTTATCGAGAGGCTCGGACCTGACATCAAGTCGGACCCCGAACTTCCTGGCAGCTTTTTTGAGAGTCTTGGTGTAGTCGGCCTGGCGTGCCTTTATATCGTAGGCGGCGCCCGGCCAGCCCATCCAGTATCGGTCAACCTTCGGGCGCACGAACACGACCTGGACAAGCGGTTTTTTGGCGGATTTGAACTCAGCAGCGAACAGCGATGAGGCAAAATCGAGCAGCCCGAGCTCCGCAGCCGCCGCCACAGCGCCGGTGCCGGCCAGAAAACGCCGACGACTCAGCATGAAGGGACAGCCCGATTTGGTACAGGTTTTATTAGTTTGCATTGTGATTCCTCCTTATATGCGGTGTTACCTTTAACCTTTCTACAAAACAGTTAAACCTATAAACCTATGCAATTTTACCCCGTCAGAAACTTTATAACAAGAAATAACATGGTTCAAAAAGCGAAGATTTCCAACGGGGGTTACTATCGGTTTGCTGAAATAATCAAGCGAATAGTCTTTTATGCTTGTTATTGAGCATTGCGGTTGCTATATTCTCGCTGGTTATAGCGTTTAGCGTATAGCGTTTAGCGTATAGCGTAATTTCAAATTTGAAATCTCAAATCTAAAATTCTATATGCTTAAAGGAGTGGAGAAATGAAATCCAAGCTTATAGTTGTCGGTGCCGCCGGTCGAATGGGAAGGCGCATTCTTTCGTTGGCCGCCGAGTCCGGCCGGTTCGATATTATTGCAGCGGTCGAAAGGCAGGACCATCCCGATATCGGCAAAGACGCCGGCCTTGTGGCGGCAGCAGGGCCAATCAATGTTAAGCTGGCCGATGTTTTTCCCGCTGGCGGTGATGTGGCAGTCGATTTTTCGCAGCCCGAAGCAGCGGACAAAACTATCGATCACTGTCTCGAAAATAAGGTGGCTTTGGTATCAGGTACTACAGGCTTAAGCAGCCGGCAGCGAGAAAAAATCGAAGCCGCCTCCCAAAAAATTCCCATTATATACGGCACTAATATGAGCGTCGGTATGAATGTTCTGTTCAATCTTGTTGGCAAGGTCGCAACAATGCTCGGCGACGAATACGATATAGAGATAGTCGAGCAGCACCATCGCTTCAAAAAGGACGCCCCAAGCGGCAGCGCGCTTACATTAGCCGAGAATATCTGCAAAGCGACCGGCCGGGATTTCAGCGAATCTATAACTTACGGCAGAAGCGGCAAAGACGCGTTGAGGCGGAAGGGCGCTATCGGCGTGCACGCCGTCCGTGCCGGTGACATCACCGGCGTTCATTCGGTAGTCTTTGGCACACTCGGCGAAAAGCTCACACTAAACCATTCCGCCCACAGCAGGGACACTTTCGCGCGAGGGGCATTACGAGCGGCAGAATGGCTTGTCGGCAAAAAACCGGCCTTGTACTCAATGGCTGATGTGCTGGGACTGAAATAGGCTCTCGATACTCGATGCCGGATTCTGGATTCTCGATGCTCGATTCTGGATGCTCGTAATTAACTAATTAACCAATTCACTAATTCTCTAATCCACTAAAATTCTTTTGCTTTTTCCCTTCCTTTGTGTTATTTTACTTCCCTAAAGGCGTGATGCGGACATCTTGAAGCGAAATACGAGAGACGAGCCACAGATACCTTGGGCATAAATTTCACTGATTACGCAGGATTTTTTGTTTTGACGGGGATTGTGTTGTCTGGTACATTTTTGCCTAAAGGCGTGATGCATCCGGGAGCGGAAACAACACGAGTTTACCCTGAGCGCAGTCGAAGTATGAAAAAATAGTAAGACTATCATTCCAAGCACCATTCTTTGGATGGCTTTTTTAGAATATCAGACAAAGCATCTCTATCTGTCTCGAATCGATAGGAATCAGGGCTGATTATGTGAACACCATCTTTCTCTTGACTTTGCTCGAAGAAGTATAATTTAGTTTGGTATTCCTTTGTTAGACTTGAACTCGGGTAAACCAAGTTCCATACCTTTTGAAGAAGTTCTTTGTGCTCCTCTATAAGTCCTTGAAAGAATTCGGAGTCACAGCGTAGAACTACAGATGCAAGCCAAATTATTGCCTCTTTTCTATTATTCGTGAAGTCCTTTAGGTACTTGCATGGGTTCAGTTCCGATTGTGTCTCCAGACCCAACTCAGTTGCTTCGCCTGCTTCCGCAATTGGGTGGCTTTTGTTCCAAACAACCTGATCTTTATAAGACCAGTTATCAGCAGGACTGTAAATGCTCAAACCAGCAACATGTTCCCATTCGGTTGGGAAATCAAGTATTATTCCTCCAAGATATATGTTAGGTTTTCTGCAGGGCATACTTGTCCATAGACCCGTTACACGTAAAACCCTCTTGTTAGTGTATAGAGCAATGCGATCAGGAGGTAAACCATTCTTCCATGATAATTCCCATTTGTTCCAACCTTCAGTCCAACGAAACAAAGGCAATAGTTGGACACCTTGGTCTTTCCACTTAAGGTCAGCCTTTCGAGTTGTAATGATGCGTTCTAAGGATTTGAGGGAAGTTGCAGGAAAATGAATTGGCGTCCAGATTTGTGCCCCCGATTCGAAAGAATCTCCAACTAACCAACATAATTCACTATCTGGGTAGCCTGAGCTTTGTGATAGAGCAAGACCAAGACTTGCGAACGGCGAGTCAACATTCTCAGTGTAGAAAGCGTTGTACATCTCATTTCTCCTATTCTGGAGCCATTTTATCATCTCCCTTCCCTTATCAGATAAAGAGAATTCATTTCTGTTGATAGATAAAGTTCCTACTGCTCTATCATTCCAAATTACTTCTATTACTGCATGCCATTCATGCAGACTCTCTCTTTCTGGCCAAGTAACTATCATCCCCTGCCAACTCATCTGAATTCGCCCCACTGGCTTATAGGCATGATACTTGCCAATCATGGATATGATAATATTTCTGTTTTTATCTTTGAAACGCAGGAAAAAGGGTGATACTCCTTTGTTGGTCGTGAAATAGGGAAGTTGTATTCGATACCGACCTAATTCCTCCGGAAGAACGCCTTCTTCAACCTGCCACTTGATAGAAGCCTTAACTTCTTCATCCAATTCCTTAGTAATAGTATCGTACTCTGATAATTTTGCTTTTAAGTGCTGGGGAAGTATATCTGTCTTACTTTTGTATCTAATTTCTTCAGGCTTAAATTTTGTGTAATCGAAGATCGCCATTTCCTCAGCGTTTTTGAGCCATCCAGGAAGGTAAGTTTGTGAATTTCCGCCCACAACTTTATCTCGGAAAGTAAAGCGACAACAGACCCAGCATAATGTCTTACTTAAGAAATCTTTCATTTGTTCGATCCAGGTATTAATATCATCTGCGATGTTTTTGCGCAAGCGAATCGAAACTTCTGTTCCACGGTGTTTAGACATATCCCGTCTCAGTTCACCAAACGAACCGACACCTTCTGTTTCGAAGTACCATCCGTTAGACTCTGAATCTATCGTCAATGAACTGCGCTTTGTTTTGATTTCTACCCTGTCCGCAAGCATGAAATAGCTCAGCACTCCAATTCCAAACATGCCGGTCCTAAATAACTGGAAACCAGCCTCCTTACAACGTTGTTCAAGTTTCTTAATCTCATAACGTTGATTTGCGCCGCTAACCAAGAGATGATCCTTTATTATTTGCTTGCTCATACCTACGCCGTCGTCGGTACATACTAACCACAAACGTTCGTCACGTTCTTCTATAGCAAGTTCAACTTCATGGAGATTTCCTAACGTCGACTCAAGCTTCGGATCAGACGGATTAGGTTGTTCAAGCCGTTCAAGAGAGATTTGCTCAGTTACAGCGTCAAATGCGTTGCTCAGAAGCTCTCGAATAGAAGTTAATTCTTGTCCGTAAAGTTGCTTGCCGGAGAGTAGCTGAAGGAGCTTCTGCGTATCAGGACGAAAAGCTCCATCAATGTATTCATAGGCATTGTTTTTAGGGCGCAAATCTTTTCGAATATCTGGTAGGATTGTCCACTGATGATATAGTGGGGCTTCCTGAAACCGTGAATTCTCAAATGGAAGTTCATCGTCAATTCTTCTTGCCAATCGCAGTTCTGTCTCTATATCATTAATCAGCAAATCGATGGCTCGATGGATACGAGCATCTGGGGGTTCTGCAGATATTGTCAGGCGATTGTTTTCCAACAAGTAGTTGATATAATGGTCCTTGTGCCAAAATATTTCACTGCCCGGATCAATCTGTCGATGATTGAAGAGAACATCTGGAGTCCTTTCCGGATCAAATTCGATGATATCAGCTATACGCAAAAGCACTGCCAAATAACGAAGATGAACTACAGTTGGCGTTGCTCCCACTATCTTTGGATCAAAGCAGTCACCAATAAGATCCTGGTATCCTTGATGATGGCTAGCGCATAACAAAGCGAGATCGTGAGACCAGTGAACATAGCTGCCAAGCTGTTCACTCGATAGCTCGTTCTGAATCCAATCATTCCCCCAAGTAACATGCTTGGAACGACAGTAATGCATTATGGCTAAGTTCGCAATATGAAGGACCTCGCGCGAAGGGGTCTCCGAGCATATTGGAACTACAATTTCTGAATTCCAATCATACAGCCATCTATCAAATTCTTCTTTATCTTCGTCGGAAAGCATATCTGAACTACCTGTAAGAAGATATTGATAATGATGAGTGATCCTTACTTGCTTTGGGCACATACCTATGTCATGCAAGTAAGCAGAAAAGAGCAGCAATGTGACTTCATATAGGGAGAGGTTTTCACCGACGTTTGTGGGCATGATTTCGACAATCCTTTGGGCAACTCTATACGCGTGTTGCGAATCGTGTAATGTAAAGTCCAAGGGCGAAGTAGAGGCTTGTGATAGAATAGTCTGAATCTTATGCATCCACTTACTTAGTAAAGCACGTATCTCATCACCCTCGGGATGTACAATATCCTCTATATTCTGCCAAAGGGTTGACTCATTCCAGTTATGAAGAGTACCTGTCCTATTAGTCATAGGGTTCCTCTATTTCATTAAAAAACTAGGGACAGTCACCTAATTTCTGCTTTCTCGTTATTTCGATGAAGTTTTCCGCTCCCGGGTGCGGTTGTCTTTCTTTGGAAAGAATATCGGAAGAGAAGGGAAAAGTCAAAGGGGATAAAAAATTATGAGATTGAGGTGCCGGTGAGATAGAAGGTAATCATCTCACGGGGTAAAAAAAAGGTGCATTTTTGGTCGTTTTTATGTTGATTTTTGTTTGAAAATGTGTTAAAATACCCGCATGTTTGCCAGAAGGCTAACATAAACCGCCCGGATTCGTCGCTCGTGACTCGTATCTCGCATAAGCACGAAATCCTAAGCTCTAAATCCTAAACAAATTCAAAGGTTCAAATTTTCAAATGACCAAAATGGATTCCCGCTTTCGCGGGAATGTCAGGAGGTTACCCAAATTGCCATCGTTTAACAAAACGCCGGAAAACAGTGCTTTTTTGTCATATCAGGCCGAAATAGCGGAAAAACTACGAAGTTTTGACTACTTTTTATGCAAAACAAAGCCAATTTCCGAAAAAGTCAAATGAACGTAAATCTATATAATACAACGGATTATGAAAATAAATCCAATTGGACACTTGGTGAAAACAAACCCAATTCAAAGCCAATCAAACCCAATTTCCGAAAAGCCCAAATGAATGTAAACTCACTTATAACAAAGGATTACAGAAAAAACGACGCTTTCGCAGTCCAAAAAAACAAACCCAATTCAAACCCAATTCAAAGCCAATCAAAGCCAATCTCAAAAACAGAAGTCAGAAGACAGAAGACAGAGTACGGCCCTTCGGGCCTGGTTCCCGCCGGGCGGGGTCCCTCTAACGTGGCCAATCTCTGCCCTTGATGCCGTGAATTGTCAGGTTCGCATCCGGAAGGCCGTCGCGGGCGGGGCGAATCTGCTTAGCGTCAAGCAAACGGACATGGCCGTCAACGAAGAGGTAGTTGCGGCTGCCTTGCCAGCACCACCATCCTTTATCATCATCGATGGGTGGATGATTGCTGAGCCATTCGCCGATGAGAATCTTGCCAGACGGCCTGGCTACATTCACGCTTCGCTGCGGCACAGAGGGCTGAGGATTTGCGTACGTGTCGGCCGGGCTGTTCATATCGTCAATCTGCTCGGGGCTGTGGTAGAATGCCATCGAGTAGGCGTAACTGGTGGACTCGTATTTGTCCTTGGCGATGTGGTCTTGTGGACAAAACAGAGCCGAAGGATTATTCGCATCGATATTGCCGCCCAGATAAGGCTCGACAAAGCCCCGCCAGCCCCGTCCCATCCACAGCCAGTAGGCCGGGGCCGTTGAGACAGGGTCCTGGGCACAGGGATACGTGTTCTCGTTGCCGTTGAGGTACAGGTTCATAGCCAGACTGATTTGTTTGAGGTTGGACGCGCACGCCAGGCGCATCGCTATAGACCTGGCTTTTCTAAGCGATGGCATAAGTATGGAGAGCAAAAGCGCGATGATCCCTATGACAACAAGTAGCTCGACAAGGGTAAAACCACCGCGAAGCCTCTTGGCCGCTGAGCCGGGGCAACGCCGGCCTGTATCGGATGTTTTGGGTCTAATCATCAAGCGAAACAGTTTACTCGACTGTAACGCTTTTTGCAAGGTTTCGAGGTTTATCAACATCGTGCCCGCGCAGCACAGCAGCGTGATAGGCCAGCAGTTGCAGCGGCACAACGGTCAGCATCGGCTGCAAAAGCTCCGGAGCATCGGGAATGGTGATCAAATGGTCGGTCCGCCCAAGGGCCGATTTGATATGCTTATCGCCTTCGGTTGCGACGACGATGATTTTGCCGCCGCGCGCCCTGACTTCGGCAATATTGCCCAGAATCTTGTCATATTGCGGCCCGGATGTGGCAATGAAAACCACAGGCATACCGTCAACAATCAAAGCGATCGGCCCGTGCTTCATCTCCGCGGCAGGCAGACCCTCAGCGTGAATATAGCTTATTTCCTTTAGTTTCAAGGCCCCTTCAAGAGCGACCGGATAATTAAAGCCTCTGCCCAAAAAAAGCCAATTGTCCCGGTCGATATTCGCCGACGCAATTTCTTTAATATGGTCGGATTGCTGGAGTATTCGGCTTATCTTATCCGGTATCTGCGAAAACTCATTGATGTGCTTGTCCGCCTCGTTGCTGCCGATATGTCTTCTTCTGCCCAATTCAATCGCCAGCATTGTCAGGACCGCCACCTGTGCAGTGAATGCCTTTGTGCTGGCGACGCCGATTTCGGGGCCGACGTGCAAATATATCCCTGCGTCGGTGGCCCTGGCGACCGAAGAGCCGACCACATTAACGATACCGAGCACCGTAGCTCCACGTTCTTTGGCCTGCTCTACCGCTGCAAGGGTATCGGCCGTTTCCCCCGACTGGCTTATTGATACCACGACGGTGCCGTCCTCGATAATTGGGTTGCGATACCGAAATTCACTGGCGTATTCCGTTTCTGTCGGGATACGCGCCAGCAGCTCAAACAAAAATTCTCCCACCAAACTGGCATGGAATGCCGTTCCGCAGGCGGTCAGGATGAGCCGTTTGGTACGCGTCAATTCACGCAGATACGATGCAATACCGCCGAGTTTAATCCTGTTGTTCCGGCGGTCGATTCGTCCGCCCATACAAGTGCTTAAAGCCTTGGGCTGCTCAAAAATTTCTTTGAGCATGTGGTGCTGAAAGCCGCCTAATTCGATTTGTTCTAATGAAAACTCAATTTGCTTGAGGTCTTTGGCCACAGTGACATTGTCAATCGTTTTGGTACCAAACCCGTCCGCCCTGACGGTAACCATCTCGTTGTCGGCGAGGTATATTGCCTGGGTTGTATGCTCTACAATTGCAGCCGCATCCGAGGCTAAGATATATTCGTTATCGCCGACGCCTAAAATCAGGGGACTTCCCTTTTTGGCACCGATGAGGGCATCGGGAAAATCGCAGCAGACAATCGCCAGGCCGAAAGTGCCGTGTATCTTCTGAAGAGCCCGCTGAACAGCCCATTCAAATTTGTTCTCCGTAAGGAGTCCATAGGACTGCCCGTAGGATTTCTTTGCCTCCCGGTCCTGATTGCCTTCGGCATAAAAATAGCCAATTAAGTTTGCTATCACTTCGGTATCGGTTTCGCTCGCAAATTCGACTCCTTCGTTTTGGAGCCACGTTTTCAATGTGGTGTAGTTTTCGATAATGCCGTTATGAACAACAGCGATTTTGCCGGTATAGTCCAGATGCGGATGTGCATTAACGGTGTTTGGCTCGCCGTGTGTGGCCCAGCGGGTATGGCCGATGCCGAGGCTCTCGCCGCCGGCAGGCTCATCTAAAATCCCTTCCAGAGCGCTAATTCTGCCGCTGGTTTTTTTGATCCTTATCGCGCCGCCGCCCAATAGCGCCACACCAGCCGAATCGTAACCACGATACTCCAGCCGCTTTAGCCCTTCTATAAGAATTGGCTGTGCGCTCTTTTTACCAAGATAAGCTACTATGCCGCACATTCATATCTTCCTTAATCACAGCAAACCCACGTGAATAAATCGGCAAAAAACACCGCTGTCATAATATAAAACGCAATGTAAAAAAAACGCCTTTTAGCAAATTTCGCTCAAGGTTCATTGATTATCGGCGGATTTGCTCACTGGGCAAATCAATCCTACTTAATCGCCCTATCAAGTATTCTTATTTGACGTTTCAGCTTGAATAGTTAATGTATAGTCCGGCGAATGGTAAATCGAGCGACGAGTCACAAGCCACGGGTCACGAATTATGATAGTTGTTATCGACTACGACGTTGGTAATGTCAAAAGCGTATGCAACGCATTTCGGCATATTGGCTGCGAGGTGGAGCTTAGCTGCGAGCCCGGGTCCATCGAAGCCGCCGCCGGCATCGTTTTGCCCGGCGTTGCAGCCTTCGGCTATGCTGTCAGCGCCTTAGGCCCCCTTGCTGAGCTGATAAAAGAGAGCGCTTTAAGCGGCAAACCACTTCTGGGTATTTGTGTCGGCTACCAGATGCTTTTCGACCAAAGCAGCGAATACGGCCGACACAGCGGACTCGGATTAATCTACGGCAGTGTTGTCCCTATCCCGTCCGGCAGTCCTATGGACTCCTTACGGAGAACAATCCCGCACATGGGCTGGAATCTGGTAAAGCTGCCCGAAAATATGGATTTGTTTGCCGGCCTTGGAGGTGAAAAACATTTCTATTTCGCACACTCTTTCTATGCCGATGTCACCGACCCGCGGGCCAGGACCGCATTTACCGACTATGGCTTTGATTTGCCTGCATCGGTGCAGAAGGAAAACGTATACGGCACGCAATTTCACCCTGAAAAAAGCGGCAAGGCCGGCTTGAAACTCTTGCAGAATTTCTATGACATTTGTAAAAAAATAAACTCTAAATCCTAAACTCTAAATCCTAAACAACATCTAATGACCAAAATTCAAATGACCAAAACGCCGCCCCTGTCATTCCCGCTTCCGCAGGAATGACATATTTGAGTAAGTTTTGAAAATTTGAACATTAGGATTCTGAATTTGTTTAGGATTTAGGAATTAGATATTAGGATTTAAGAAAGTTCTTATGCTGACAAAAAGAATCATTCCCTGTCTCGACGTTAAAGATAACCGTGTGGTCAAGGGCGTTAAGTTCCGCAATCTTCGCGACGCGGGCGACCCCGTAGAGCTTGGCGCCGGATACAGCGACGCCGGCGCCGATGAGCTGGTATTCTTGGATATTACCGCCACCATTCGCTCTCGTAAAACGATTGTCGAGCTTGTCGAAAAGGTTGCGGAGAATGTCTTCATTCCTTTTACCGTAGGCGGCGGCATACAGACAGTTGACCAGATCGACGCGTTACTGCGGAGCGGTGCCGAAAAAGTCTCTGTAAATACCGCTGCCGTTGGAAACCCCAACCTGATTGCCGAAGCCGCTCAGCGTTTTGGAAATCAATGTGTGGTGCTGGCCATTGACGCCCGCCGGTCAAAAAAACACGAGCACAAATGGCAGGTCTGCGTAAAAGCCGGCTCAGAACCGACCGATATTGACGTCGTTGATTGGGCTGTTAAAGCCGAAAAGCTCGGCGCAGGCGAAATATTGCTGACATCTATGGACGCCGATGGCACTAAGGCAGGCTATGATAACGAATTGAATAAAGCCGTAACCGAAGCGGTCAATATCCCCGTAATCGCGTCCGGCGGAGCGGGAAAACTCGAGCACCTTTACGATGCTATTGTCCTCGGTGGCGCAGACGCAGTGCTTACCGCTTCAATCACGCACTTTGGCAATCACACTATAAAACAAATGAAAGAATACCTCGCCAGCCGCGGCATACCCGTAAATCTATAACGCAAAGATATAAATAATATCATGGGTGGCACGCTCAAAATCTTTTTGGGCGCGCTCCTACGTGAGCTCAACCACCTCCAAACAAGTTTGAAGGTGCCACCCGTCGTTAGGTTATTTGTCCTTGTGGTTGGCACCCGCGCCCACTACCTTTGTCATACCCGTAAATCTCTGAGGTGAAGATATCTATAGTCTCATGGGTGGCACGCTCAAAATCTTTTTGGGCGTGCTCCTACCGAAAAAACCAGCTGAAAAAGGGTTAATCGCCGGATTTGGCCTTGAAGTCTCGGCGGCACCGCCGCAGAAGTCTGCCGACGTCATTACTTTAGCCATTCGTATAGCTCGTAATGCTCTTTGTTCATACCGAGTCTTTCGTACACTTCTTGTGCCGGCTTGTTTGTCTTGTCCACGTACAGACGCAGCCCCATCAGCTCCGGTGACTGCTCCACTTGTTTCTTCAAGTTCAGATACAGCTTCTTAAACACCCCGCGTCTGCGGGCTTCGGGAATGACGTAGAGTGAATGAATCCACAGGACCGTTCCGTTTCGCCAGTCGCTCCATTCCGGTATAGCCAAAAGCATTCCCAGAATCTCGCCCTTTTCCTCGGCCACCCAGTAGGTCCCCCGCGCCGGCTCCTGGAAAACACCACGCACCCCCCTGCTCACCACGTCCCTGTCGAGCCCGAGTCCCTCCGTCTCCTGCGCCATCCGCAGCTGCAGCTCAACGATGCGCTCTAAATCACTCAACCTGCCTTTGCGAATCTCAATCATAACAAGGACCAACCAGGCAGTTTAAAAAATGTCCAGGTAGGTCTCTATTTCCCAGCCGGTAACTTGCTTTTTGAACTCGTCCCACTCTTTTGTCTTTACGTCAATGTATCTTTCAAACAAATGCTCACCCAGAACATCCTGTATCACCTTGTCTTTTTTCAATTCATCCAGGGCTTCCGATAACGATGTTGGCAGAACGTCAATATTTTTCTGAACCAGACTTTCACCATCGAGGGTGTATATATTTTCTTCAACCGGCTCAGGAGGCTGTAAATTATTTTTGATTCCGTCCATGCCTGCTTTTAACATAACGGCAAATGCCAGATATGGGTTGCAGGCAGGGTCAGGACATCTTAGCTCGATTCTCGCTGCCTCTTGCTTGGCCTTGAACCATTTGGGCACCCTCAAAAGGGCCGAGCGGTTCATTGCAGCCCAGGTAATATATACAGGTGCCTCGAAGCCGGAAACCAGTCTCTTGTACGAATTTACTGTCGGACAAAGAATTACGCACATCGCGTTGATATGCTTTATTTGCCCGGCAATGAAATTGTAGGCGATTTTCGACAGATTGTATTTGCTGTCTTTGTCATAAAATGCGTTTGTTTTTGCTTTAATGTCAAACAGGCTCTGGTGAATGTGCATTCCGGAGCCGGCCATATCCATTATCGGTTTCGGCATAAAGGTAGCGTGCAAATTATGGGTTTGAGCGACTCTTTTTGCACAATACTTCAGCGTCAGCACCTTGTCGGCTATATCCAGGCAGTGCCCGTAATTAAAATCTATTTCGTATTGCCCGAACCCGACCTCATGGTGAGACGTTTCAACCTTGATTCCAAAATTCTCGAGAGCGCCTACTATCTTCTTTATGACCTTGTATCCTTCGTGAGAAGAAAGGTCGAAATAGCTGTCATAATCTATGGGCGCGGTCCTTCTTTCGTCATCGGCTCTGAACAGATAGAATTCCGGCTCAGGCCCGACGTTATATTCAAAACCATCTTTTGCAGCTTCGGCGGCGGCCTGTTTGAGAATAAATCTGGGGTCTCCTTCAAAGGGTTTACCGTCCGAGCGGTAGATATCACATATCAGCCTTGCGGTCGTGCCGTTTTCCGTCAGCCAGGGCACGACAGCGTAAGTCGCCATGTCCGGCTTTAAGAACAGGTCGCTTTCCTGTATTCGAGCAAAGCCTTCCACCGAGGAGCCGTCAAACCAGACGCCGTTGCGTGATGCGTCCTCTAATCCTTCGACCGGTATGATGAGCTCCTTTATAACGCCTAATAAATCGGTAAATTGCAGGGTAATGAATTTTATATTGTCTTTTTTTACCTGCTCTAAAACCTTTTGAACTGCCATTTAGATTCCTTTCTCGTATCTCGTTATCGCATTGCGTTTATCGTACCGAATTATTCTGGCCTTTGCGGGAAAAACTGCAAGATAAATTTCAAAAACGCAGGTTTTTTGGGTTAATCAAGGAACATAATCAGAGACAAAATCAAGATAACCCCTCGAGCCTGGTTTTAAGCTGGAGTGCTTGTGAACGGATTCAAGAACAGTTCGCAGTCCGTCTCGCCATATATCATCCGAGATATCGGAACGAAGCACACGGATGTTCTCCAAGCTCTCATTCAACGATCGAGCACGGCTATCCTCCGGTTCGGCATCAAGAATGGCTGCTATCAAGACATCGGCAACAATGCGATCGTCGATACTCCGCTCGCTGCGATATCCCGAGACGAGGACGAACTCGATGTTTTGGAGTACATCGAGGTGGTCTCTGGTCATGTGTTTCATCGACTTTTGGGGCCTTAGTGTTGCACCGAACTTTTTTTGTAAAGCCATCTGGCGGATATTGGACTTCTTTTGCAAGGCCCGTTTTCGCTTTAATCGCTTTACCTTTGACATGTTAAGACTCCTTTCCGCCAGCTATTATCGTTTCGAACGATCAAGCTTCAGCAAATCGGGGAAACAGTCACCTACTTCCCATAGCTAATCTTTACTTCTTTGATTTTTTGGCCTTGTCGGGATTATAGTCTGGATTTGGCGTGAGCATCTGTGCGTTTACCTCGCTTCGCCAGTTTGCCAGCAGCTTTTTTAGTTCGCGGGTTTTTCGCGGCATCTCTTTAGCTAAGTTGTTTTGCTCGCCAATGTCTTTTTTTAGATTGTAAAGCTCAAACCTTTTACCGGGGCCGCAAATAGTCTCGTCGAACCATTCAATCAGCTTGTAATTGCCCTTGCGAACAGCGCCACAAGGGCCGATACTGCTGCTATGATAATGCGGATAGTGCCAGTAAATGGCCTTGCGGTTAAGTGGGCCGGTCTGCTTGAGAAGCGGCACCAGGCTGACCCCATCCGGCTTTTTCGCCTTATTTTCTAAGCCGAGGATTTCCAGAAAGGTCGGGAAAAAATCCACGCTGCTTACAGGTTCGGCGCAGACGCTGCCCGGCCTCACCACTCCCGGCCACCGTACAATTAAAGGTTCTCTTATGCCGCCTTCGTACAAATTCGCTTTGCCGCTGCGCAAGGGAGTCTGTTTAGCGGCACTTTCCAATCCACCATTGTCTGAAAAAAAGACAACAATAGTCTTATCGGCAATCTTCAGTTCTTCCAGCTTTTTCAGTAGTCCGCCTGCGCTGTTGTCCAGCTCCTCAATCATCGCTCCAACAACAGGATTGTTCTGGGGCAAATCAGAACCGGGTTTGTTTTTATATTTTTCAACCAGCTTTCTCTTGCCCAAGAGCGGGTTATGTATGGTATTGTGGGTGACATAGAGGAAAAAGGGTCTATCCTTATTCTTTTCCAAAAATTCGAGGGACTTTTTCGTAATCGCTTCTACATTATGAGCATCTTTCTCAGGGTCCTGATTACTCTTTGGCTTATAGGTAATTATTGATTCGTCAAAACCCTGTTTATCGGGATTATACGGCCTGCTTTCCGGAGGTTGTTTGGCGATGCTGAGGTGCCACTTTCCGAAACTGGCGGTCGCGTAGCCCGCAGTCTTGAGGACCTCTGCAATCGTTGTTTCTTCCAGTGGCAGGTATTTTTGCCATTTCGGTTGTTTGAGTTTTTCGTATGGAAAGCTGCCGCCGGCAATAAAATCGGTCACGTGCAGGCGGGCGGGATACTTGCCGGTCATAATGCTGGCGCGGGTCGGCGAGCAGACGGGGCATGCGGCGTAGGCGTCGGTAAATTTCATCCCCTCGTCGGCCAGCCGGTCGATATTGGGAGTTTCATAGAAATCACTGCCGTAGCAACCAATCTGTGACCAGCCCAAATCATCGGCGAGGATAAAAAGAACGTTCGGCTTTGGATTAATGTCTTTGCCAGCCTTCGGAAATCCTGATGTCCCGGCCGAACATCCGGGCAGTGCAAATATTGCTGCTGCGAAGCCTACTGATTTGAGAAATTCCCTGCGGTTCACTCCATTAGAAATATTTGGTTTGTGCCTCATATTCTTGCCACGATTGGAATTTCTAACGGGGTTCATGTGGGCATCCTTAACTACTGCTCTATCACATATGATTCGAGGGGTGGTCATGCTGAGCCGAAGGCGAAGCATCTGGCTTTCGAAAAGAAATCAAGCTTTCATTGCCCAGATTCTTCGCAGAGTTTATCCTTGAGCACAGCGAAGGGCTCAGAATAACACCCATCATTTCGCCTGTGACGGCACACTACAGTCCAGAGTCTGATTCTGTGCATAGGATAAACGATTTTCCGGCTGTAGTTAAGAACATTCGGTAGAAAATATGCTTATGCAGTCTCTATTTTCTCGAATGTGAATTTGTGGGCATAATGATAAGTAACTGCCCCCTACTTCCTTCCTCCTCCCTTGCCTCTTGCTCCCTTGGGATGGGAGGGACGGTGTTTACCCACATCCTTTTCTCGTTCTTCTCCTCTCTTCTCGAGGGACTTCCTCTTCTGAGGATTTCCTAACTGTTTTTTCTCCTTCAATCCCTCACGCAGTCTCTTATGCTCTTCATGGCGCTGCTTGACCCTTTCGCTCATTTTCTCACGCAATCTCTCGCGCTCTCGTTGGCGCAGGTTGAGCTCTTCATGAATCGCCTTGGAGAGCCCTTTGCCTTTTACCCCCGCTCTCACTCTTTCAACCACAAACTTCCCGAGCGGGTCAAAATCGATTGGGCCTAACCCACGCTCCAGTCCGGTCTTAGCCATATTCTCCGCCTCTTGCAGCGGCACACCCTTTCGTGCAGCCATTTCAAGGGCACGCAGTGACGCGTTAAGGCGGGCCTCAGTGTGCCTGCGTACTGCATTCTTTGCGCGGTCTAAGCCATGCTTCCACTGCTGGCGTTTAGCATCATCCCAGTTTTTCCACCCCGGGGGCAGTTCGCTTTCCCAGCCTTCCTTCTTGCCCTTGCTCCAACCACGGGGACGGCCTTCCAACTGCCCCGTTTTCTTTCCCTCGCCTTGATTCGTGGCTCTACGTGCGCCGCTGTTCTTGCCAAGAGCCTGTTCGCCAGGCAGCAAAGCCGAGAGAGCGACAGCCAACGCAACTGGCACCGCTAAGGATACAAAACATCGCTTATTCATCTGAATATCTCCTTCCGTATAACCCGCTGACAATTCGATCTCTGTTTTAACTAACTCTTTTTGCCACAATCGGCCAAATTTACCAACGACTTTAGCTGACAAGCACGCCAAGTTCGAGTTTTCTATCTATATTACTCAAGCTGACCAGTTTTGAGCTGTCATTTCGCCTGTGACGGAACACTACAGTACAGAGTCTGATTCTGTGCATAGGATAAACGATTTGCTGGCTGTACTTAAGAACATTCACGCAGAAACTTGCTTAGGCAGTCTCTATTTTCTCGAATGTGAATTTGTGAGCGTCGGCGTCGATTTTTATCTTGTCGCCGTCGGTGAACTTGCCGGCTAAAAGCTCGGCGGCAAGCTGATTCTCTAATCGCTGTTGAATCGTACGCTTTAAAGGCCTTGCGCCAAAAACAGGGTCGTAACCCTCGTCCATAATTTGCCTGCGGGCACTGTCGGTGAATTCAATTTCAATCTTGCGTCCGTTCAAACGCTCAGCTAAATAATTCAGTTGAATATCGACGATCTTTCTTAAATCCTCCTTTGTGAGCATATGGAAAACGATTATCTCATCGACCCGGTTCAGGAATTCCGGCTTAAAGACCTGCTTGAGCGCATCCTTAACGTGGGCCTCGATTTCCCAGTCGGCACCGGATTCTTCGGTAAGCTGCTGAATCTGCTGGCTGGCGATATTGCTGGTCATAATGATAACGGTGTTTTTGAAATCCACGGTTCTGCCTTTGCCATCGGTCAATCGGCCATCGTCGAAGACCTGCAGCAGCACATTGAAGACGTCCGGATGGGCCTTTTCAATCTCATCTAACAGAATCACCGAATACGGCTTGCGCCGAATAGCTTCTGTCAATCGTCCGCCCTCTTCGTAACCGACATAGCCCGGCGGCGAGCCGATAAGCCGTGCGACAGAGTGCTGCTCCATAAACTCGCTCATATCAATCCGAACCATAGCAGCCGGGTTGTTAAAAAGAAAATCTGCAAGCGCTTTGGAAAGCTCGGTCTTGCCGACGCCTGTCGGCCCGAGAAATAGAAATGTCCCTATGGGTCGATTTGGGTCCCCCAATCCCGACCGGCTCCTGCGAACCGCATTGCAAAGCGCCGCAACCGCTTCATCCTGCCCAACTACGCGACGACGAATCGACTCCTCCATCTTTAGCAGACGCTCGCGCTCTCCGCTCAATAATTTCGCAACCGGTATCCCCGTCCATTTGGATACAACGCCGGCGATATGTTCTTCGGTCACTTCGTTCCGGATCATTTTGCCTTTGCTGGATTTGGCAAGCTGTGCCTCTTTTTCCTCAAGCTCCTTCTTCAAATTTGCAATCGTCTCATATTTCAAACGAGCAGCGGTTTCCAGCTCACCCTTGCGCTGAGCATCTTCGAACCGGTTTTGAGCATCTTCAATTTTTTCTTTCAATTGTTTGATATGGTCGATGTGGCCCTTTTCGCCTTCCCACTGTGCCGTGAGTTTTTTGTCCTGCTGTTGCAGCCCGGCCAACTGCTTTTCGGTATTTTTTAATCGTTCCTTACTCGCATCGTCACTTTCCTTTTTCAGTGCCTCGCGTTCGATTTGAAGCTGAACAATCTTTCTGCGAATACTATCCAGCTCAGCAGGCAGCGAATCGTTCTCAATCCGCAGCTTCGAGGCCGACTCGTCGATCAAATCTATCGCCTTGTCCGGCAGCCATCTGTCCGTTATGTACCGATTTGACAAAGTTGCAGCCGCAACAAGCGCCGAGTCCGTAATCCGAACCCCGTGGTGCGTGTCGTAGCGGCTCTTTAGTCCTCGAAGAATGGCTATGGTTTCTTCAACGCTTGGCGGGTCAATCAGAATCGGCTGAAAACGCCGCTCGAGCGCAGCATCTTTTTCCACATACTTTCGATAATCGTCGATGGTAGTCGCTCCAATACAACGCAGATCGCCCCGGGCAAGTGATGGCTTTAGCAGGTTACCCGCATCAACTGCGCCTTCAGCTTTGCCTGCACCTACTACGGTATGCAGCTCATCAATGAAAAGTATTATTTGTCCTTGGGCGCCGATGACTTCCTTGAGCACCGCCTTGAGCCGGTCCTCAAATTCGCCCCTGAATTTTGTCCCCGCTATCAACGCCCCCATATCCAAAGCAACAATCCTTTTATTTTTCAAACCCGTGGGGACGTCACCTGCAATTATCCGCTGAGCAAGGCCTTCGACGATTGCGGTTTTGCCCACCCCCGGCTCGCCGATTAGTACCGGATTATTTTTCGTTCGGCGGTTGAGGACCTGCATACATCGCCGAATCTCCTCGTCTCTGCCGATAACAGGGTCAAGCTTTCCCTTCCGGGCCATCTCCAGAAGGTCAATCCCGTAGCGCTCCAGGGCCTTGTATTTATCTTCCGGGCTTTGGTCGGTTATCTTTTCCGGCCCCCGAATCTCTTTTAGAGCGTTTTCGATTTGTTCCGGCGCAATCGAGTTAAGGCGCAGGATTTCTTTCGCATCGCTTTGCACCGAAGCAAGCGAAAGAAACAGATGCTCGACGCTCAAGTATTCGTCACCCATCGCATCAGCCCGGTTCTGGGCATCCAGAACAACCTGATTAAAGGCCGGGTCAGGCAGAAGCTGATTACTACTGTTGCCTTGTGGCAGCCGACCAAGTTCGCTTTCCGTCATCTCTTTAATCCGCGAAACATTAGCGCCAATCTTTTTCAAAATCATAACCGCAATGCCCGCATCGTCGCCGCAAACAGCGCTTAATAAATGCAATGGTGACAGAACAGTGTGCGATTTAGCCATCACAATCTGTTGAGCAGTTGCTAACGCCTCTTGAGCCTTCAATGTGAATTTGTCGAATTTCATAGCTAAACCCTTTTTCTACGCAGACGAAATTGCAATTACAGATATACCCTAATGCTCAATAACAGTGCAAACAGCGTGCCCAAATAAATGAAAATTATAATTGCTGTAATAACAAGTTGTTACAGTTTTCTTGCCCTTCCGGCTCTGTGCCAATTTGGCAGTTATTTGCGTGCATTCTCGCCTGGACGTCTCTCGTTCGGTGTTTCTTTCAAGCTTAGCATTTTATCGAGCTTTGCGTTTTATCGAGCTTTGCGTTATTAACCGAACCCTGGGTGGCACCCTCAAAATTAATGGAACCCCGGGTGGCACCCTCAAAATTAATGGAACCCCGGGTGGCACCCTCAAACTTGTTTGGGGGTGTTGTCAGCGGTAAAATCTATGTTTTTGTGAATTTATCAGTTTCATTTGTTTTACAAAGATCGATAGCTCTAATCATTTGCATAGCTGCACGCCCGGCGCATCTGAATAAGGCAGCGGATTTTTGAAACCTGCCCAAATCAGCTTTTTCTTGCAAGTGTCGGCTATCTCAGCACTTAGCAGGCCGTAAATATCCCGGTCTTCTACCAACACTTAAGCTTTGGGCTTTCTCACCGATGGTTTGTAGAGTTGATCATCGCCAATGTTTACCAGGCGGCGTTTTCCAAAAGAGCTCCGCTCAACTACGGCGAAATGTTGTCCGATCTACGCCAACCTGTTTTCACATTGTAGATGAAGTTACCCCTCAGGCGAGTACCGATGTACACATCATCACCATTGGCAGCAAAAACGACCTCCACCTTGTCGTCTACCTTGATTTGTACTGCTCCCGATTCTAACATTCCGTCGTGCACGTCTGTTCCGAGCTCCAGAATCTGATTATCAGAAAAGCCGGCTCGGCGCATCACTTGTACAACATCGTCGGAGCTTAGGGCAAGTACGTACCGGTTACTCACGGGTACGACCTCAAAGCCCCTACTATGATGCATACAACCGACCACGCCTGAAGCCAGAAGCGCCAGCAGCAACAACACAATATTCACGCCACCATTTCTCGACTCGTACCTAATTGACTTCACAGCTCTTGTCTCCTGCCAATATGTTTTTCATCCGATCAGAAACGTGACATGCTTTCTCGAAGACGCATCTTAAATCCCTGCTCCCCGCCCACCTGGGGTCGGGTCGGAGCCCGACGAACTCCGGACGACGGCTCGCCGAAATTGATGGGTCGGCCGGTCTCGGGTACCAGGTGTGCCGTGACGAACACAGCGATCTCCCGCGTAGACTCATCAGTCTCGTTATTCTTAAACAGATATCCCACTATTGGGATGCGGCTGAGCCCTGGGACCCGCTTTCGCTTTAGAATTGTCCGGTTCTCCGATAGGCCGGCCAGTGCAACCGTTCCGCCGTCTCTGATACGCACGACGTTACTGACTGTTCGTCGCGTAACAACGGGAAGATCGCTTCCTCTACCGCGCGGTATGCTGTCACTGACCTCGACAGCCACCTCCAGTGTAATATCGTTATTATCCCCGATGCGGGGTGTGATAGTTAATGTCGTGCCGGACGTGATTTCCTGTAGTTCAGAACGGCCGTACCCATAGTAGCCCGTATCCGGCGCGGTCAGCATATAGTACTCTTCGGTCAAAACCTGGATTTGCGACTGTTTGCCATCCTGGGCTAACACCTGAGGCTTGGACAGTATGGTCGCTTCGCCGTTCTCGGCAAGAAGGTTCAGCGTCATCTCCAGCGAATTGGTGAATGTCGCATCAGGCGTATACCCGATCGAGACGCCCCACGGCGATTTGCCGCCGAAGTCGGACAGCGTCCCAACCCCACGCCCGTACAGGTCGTTGCTAAAAAGTCCGGCGCTAATCTTGGGCCAACCCCACTCGATACCCAGGTTCAGCAGGTCACCGCGTTCCATAATGACAATGCGCGCATCCAGTAAGACATGACGCGGCGGCAGGTCCATCTGTTTCAGGTCCGAGACGATACGATTCATCAAAGTCGGCGGTGCGGTAACAGAGACTGTGTGGGTGTTGGTTTCGCCCTGAACGTATAGCTGAAAAGCGGTCGATAGAAGTGCCACTGCTGCGTCGGCCGCGATATAGTTCAGTTTTATGTGACGCGTTTCGCTCACGACCGGGAACATCGTGTCATTTATGCCTGCTGAGCAAACCAGGTAATAATACGGCGTTCTCTTCACAACATACGGAGTGCCGGCCAGGACGATTTCCAGTGCTGTTTCGAGCGGCACCTCTCTGAGGTCGCAGGTTACCGTCCCAACGATGGTCTCATCCGGAATAATCGCAATACCCGCCTGCGATGCGAGGGTCTGGAGCACCTCCGTGGGAAGGTCATTATCGACAAACGTATTAGTAATAAGCACTTCTTCTGGAGCCATTGGTCCTTCTATTGCCGGAACTGTTGGTGCGGCTGCCTGAACCAAAAGTTCGGCCAATTGCGCTTGTATCCTGTCTATCTGCGCCTCCAAAGGCGTTTTCGGTGGCCCAACCTCCTCAGGGGGCTCGACTGTGGGCAAAGTGGGCTCGCGCACCGGGGGCAAAGTGGGCTCCCGCGCCGGCGGCAAGGTGGGCTCCCGCGCCGGGGGCATGCGCCCCACCGGGGGCCTACGCCGCCCTATTGTTTCCGGCGCACCGTCCCTATAATTCTGGGTAATGTTAGTGTACGGCTCGCTGGGTGGACTGAATACGAACCCTTCTTTTGTGGGCGTAATCTCCCCGGTCCAGCCATAGGGCACCGTGACAATCCACTTGCCTTTACTGTCGGTGATATCGGAGCCTCCGCCTTCGCTTGCTGTCACCAATACACCATCGATGGGTGTCCCCCCAATAATCACACTGCCGGAGATAGTAAACGTCAAGACTTTCGCAGTGTAGCTTTGATTCGTCTGATCCCTGGTAACAGAAGGGTATCGTTTATTAACCGGGGCGAAAGTGTAACCTTCCTTTGTCGGCGTAATCGTGCCCTTCCAGCCATAATCCACCGGGAGTTCATACCGGCCGCTCGCGTCGGCCGTAGCGGAACCTCCTCCCATATCTGCTACTACGAATACATCTTCGACGGGTCCTCTGTCAGAGATTATCGTACCGGAGATGATATGCTGTGCCAGCGTCGCGGTGTAGTCCTCATTAGCCAGATCGCTGATAACATCATCGTATTGCCGCTTAGGCGGGTCAAAGCTGTAACCTTCCCGCCTCGGCGTGACCGTACCGCTGAAGCCGTACCTAACGATGGCTCTGTAAATGCCGGCCCTATCGCTAACCGGATTACCCGGCAGCCCGTTCATTACTACGCCTTCCTCTCCAACTGAACCGGAAATTGTATAGGTAATCTCTGTCGAAGTGTAGTTCTGATTCGTCTGGTCCCTGGTAATGTAACCGTATGGTTTACTATCCGGCGAGAAAGTGTAACCTTCTTTTTCCGGTATAACCGTGCCGCTCCAGCCGTACTCAACCGTGACTTTGTAAGTGCCGCTCCTGCCCGTAACCGGATTACCCGGCAGACCGTTCATTACTACGCCTTCCATTCCAGTCGTACCGGCAATGGTTAACATCTTCACTGTCGCAGCGTAGTCCTGATCACTCTTGTCGCTGGTAACTTTACTATAGGTCTTGCTGGCTGGTTTGAAGCTGTAACCTTCCTTTGTCGGTGTAACCCTGCCGGTGAAGCCGTAGTCAACGCTGGCACTGTAATACCCGGTTGCATCGGTAACAGGATTGCCCGGCAGGCCGCGCATTTCTACACCGTCTATATCCGCCGTACCGGAAATTGTATACGTCATCACTGTCGCAGTATAGTCCTCATTAGGCTGGGCGCTGAAAAGTTCAGTGTATTGCCGCTCAGCCGGCTCAAAGGTGTAACCCTCTTTCCTCGGCGTAACCGTGCCGCTGAAGCCGTAATCAACGCTGGCGCTGTAAGTGCCGTTCCTGCCGGTAACCGGATTACCCGGCAGACCGCTCATTACTACGCCCTCCACGCCGACTGAACCTGAAATTGTAAAGGTAACTAATGCCGGTTTGTAGTTCTGATTTGTCAGGTTCCTGGCAACCAGGTCGTACGGTCTACTATTCGGTGTGAAAGTGTAACCTTCTTTTTCCGGTATAACCGTGCCGCTCCAGCCGTACTCAACCGTGATGCTGTAAGTGCCGTTCATGCCGGTAACCGGATTACCCGGCAGGCCGTTCATTACTACACCCTCCATACCATCTACTGTACCCGAAATAGTAAAGGTCTTCACTGTCGCAGTGTAGTCCTCATTACTCTGGTTGCCGGTAACCTTACTATAGGTCTTGCTGGCCGGTTCGAAGGTGTAACCGTCTTTTTGCGGTATAACCCTGCCGCCCCAGCCGTACTCAACGGTGGCGCTGTAACTCCCGTCAATGCCGGTAACAGGATCATTCGGCAAACCCTTCATCGTCACGCCGTCCAGACCTCCTGAACCGTCGCTCAGAGTTACTGAACCGGAGATAGTATAGGTTACTTTGGTCGCCTCGAACGCCTGGACGTCGATGTCCAGCGCGCAGAGCACAACGATGCAGAATATTATCGCACCGCCCGATAAAATCCGACCGATATTTTTCCTCGCCATAAGTCAACGTCCCTTTCTGTAACAATTTACCGGCAATCTTACGGCTCTTCTGCCTTGTATCGGCAATCCAGCACCTTTCTTTAGCAAAAAATCCCTCTGCCGGCCTATTACCATTGAACCTCTATCTTCTGTGCGAGTTCCTCCTCTAACTGCATGATTTCAACGAATCTCTGCTCCCCCGCCCCGCCCGAGACACGTATAGCCATTTGTTTCGTTGCTCTCACGTCTGGGGCGTATTCTAAAGCCGCTGTAACACGGTACGAACCGGCAGGGACCCTGGAAAAATCAAGAATTTCGGAGAAGTCCCTGGCTTCAAACGGCAGCATCAGACCCGACCTGTTGCTGCTGAGCAATTTCCTTATCCTGGATCTTCCCGTATCAGGCTCTGTAACTGCGATCCTGCACCTGGGCGTGAAGTGGACGCTTCCGAAATTACCGCCCCTGACGGCAACAAGATACTCGGATGGCTCCGCCACCGTGGCAAGGGTTAGCTTCTGTATGTGGGCCACAGGGCTGGCCTCGACGTTACTGTTTGCGACACAGGTGTACGCGGTTGTTACCCCGGCGTTCTGACCGTCAGGATAGGTGGACTGCAGACGCAGAACCGCATAATAGCAGGGATGCGCCGCTACGGCGTTCGGCATCGTTGCAACAATACGGATGCTCTGCTGGGCCCCGCTGCGGAGCGTGAATTTGTCAGGCATTATCTTCAGCCACTTGGAGCAGTCCAAATCATCTCCCCTCACGTTACCGAAGACTACGTTCATAAGACCAGGCGGTAATGCCAAAGACGCCTGGACATTGACCGTTTCATCCGAACCGTTAAATACTCTTAGCACTCCCGTGCGCGTAGCCCCCGGCAGCGTGCTTATGAAAACCTCGCTCGGGTTCAGGATAAGTGGCGCATCGCCCGCGACCTCCTTAACACTCGGGTGGCCGGCAAAATCCACTTCCTTTCCAAACATCTTTGCACGTCGGCCATCCACATAGAGCACCCCGTTTATTCTGTATTTCCCGGGCGAAAGAGGCCGCTCCATGTTGCCTTTTAACTTCAATTCGACACCCGGCAGGATGCCAGCCCCCGAAAATTCTGTTTCTGTAATTTGCCGCCAGTGCCCACCCGAAAAACCTCTAAGCCTTGTGAAGACCTTCAGGCTGGAGTACGTCCCACCATTATTTGCAACATTCACTGAGACCAGCGTTGTTGCCGGGTAGTCTCCAGTGCTCTCAATGGACTCCAGCCCAACGTCGAGATATTCTACGTTGTGACGCATCGGCCGACCCTGTATCTCAACAAGAACAGGAACCAAAAATTGTATGACCACACCAATTCCTTCTATGTCCGGCCTGGCGCGCAACGAAGCAACAATCCCCGCAGCGTAGAATCCACGGATACCGCGAGGAACTCTTAAACTTACCTCTATTTCATCCATCCCCAGCGGGCCGAGCTCAATAGTCTCACGGCTCAGGCTTATCCACTTGAGGCACGAGGACAGCTTTGATGTATCAAAACCAAAATCAGGGTCATTAGGGTCAGTAGCGTTAGGCTCAATCATTCGCCACGAGCCATCCTCCCACTGGGTCAGCTCGACTAAAAAGAAATCTATTGTGTGGACCACGTTGGGATCAATGCTGCTAAGCTTCAGCGGCGTCTTGATTATCCGCCCGGGGCGGACTGGAATGTTCATCCTCATTGGCTGGATGATAAACTGTCCAAATGCAGGTCCAGCGGACAAAACTACAGCCAGCACAATTGCGGTAACCCAAACAAGACCGGAACCGTTAAAAAACAGGGTTTTGGCGGGCGGACGCAGCCTGCCATTACCGCAGTCCTTTTCCTCTCCAGCCAAGCAGCAATCTACTCTATTATTTTGGCCATTTTGGCTCCCCATTCGTCACCTCCCAATGAGAGACTCGAAATAGCATTAAGAATGCCAACTGTTTCAAAATTTTTGAATTTTGCTCTATAATCCTGATACCACTGTAAGAGCTCCACCCGTGGCACATATCCATGTTTGATATTCAATCCTTGATTTATTCCTCCTGGTTGATTTCCTTAATTTTGCGCCAATATTACGGCTTTTACCTTGTTCGGCGATTTATCCTCTTTACTTCTTGTAAATCCTTCTAAAATCCTCATAACGACCGCCAACCAGCAATCCTATGGCTTTTCTGGCAACTTAACGTCCTTGCTTCTGATAAGGGCATTCGCACTTACTTCGCCTCTGCTTATCATAAGATATTGCCCAATCTTACCATTTTTCTACTTGAATGTCAAGTCTAATTTGCCTATTTCGCCCAAATTGACGATTTTTTGTAAAAATTTAGGGAGGGATGGATAATCCATCCCTCCCTTCCTTTTCTTAGCAGTCACCAGAACTGCAGCAGATTACAGACGTTCGTCACCAACTTAATAAACGCTATCCCTGCTGGGTGACTTACACTTCTTCAAAGGCTCTACTACAGCGGGTCGCCTGTCGGCTTTATCCTTACCTTAAGGTAACCAATTTCCTCCTTGACACCGCCTGCTGTCTCCTTCCAGAGCTTGAAGTTGTAGGCTATGACACAAGCTTCGATTTCGTGCCAGTCACCATCGCCGGCGATTACCAAAGGCTCTTTGCCGTTGAACTTCTCCTTATGGCTCATGTCCCATCCGCTATGGCTCACGTCACCATCGATGGATGCCTCGAAGTTGGTCCTTATCGCAATGTTCGCACATCCTGTGTAGCATGGCCAGTTGTCATCATCTCTGTTGACATCTTTGCATTCCACCTGCACCAACAAGATCTCGGCGTCTTCACAATCCCTGATCTCCACCCAAAAACCTACCTCCATCCATATCGGGATACGACAGATCTCGATCTTCTTGTACTCGACGGGCCAGGGATAAGGATGGCCTTTGTACACCCACGTATCATCACAGCTACCATAGGGGTCGGTTTCAACTCCTGCCTGTACCATAACTGCCAGCAAAGCTGTCACTGCAATTGCAAATAAACATTTCTTTAACATCTTTATTTCCCTCTCTAAAACCGTTGCTCCGTAAAGGCCCATATAGGCCTGTGGGGCTAACACAGTTCTTTCTCGCCCAGGCCCAAACATGCCTGAGCTGCACAATCACAATAGCGGGCAAAAATCTGTTTGGCCGACTCCAGCGGGTATGCCCGCTTTGGCACCCACCTCGCCGGGGCCCATGAGGTTTACTATTTCCAACCTCTGATTATCATTTCCAGTGACAATCGTTTTGATGCCTAAAGTCTGGGCCAGCCTCTTCAGGCGGCTCGCAAACGCTGTTCTGCTCGCGAGTTACGAATTTTTCACTACCACACCTCCTTTCTCCCCTGTCCCTTAGAAGGGGATTTCTCTTTTTGTACAGCACCTATCCATGGGTCCTGGGCTTATTCAATTTACCAATCAACGCGCCATATACGCAGCGCACTCCTCCTCTCTTGTTTCATCGCCATCTGTAACCCGGCATTGACGGCGGCGTTGACGGCGGCATCAACATAAGTATAAGGGTTCCCGTATATTTTCCCTCATGGTGCTGGGGCCCGGTCTGCACCCTGAAATTTAGCATAATGTTATGGGACCCAAACACCGTCTCCGATATAGCCACCGGCTTTGTCATCAGGACAAATCCACCCGTTACCGGTGCTTTTATGGAAATGTGCTCAGGTGGTATGAAACCGCCCGGATGCCTAAACCCATCCGTAGAGGCAAAGATCGAGCCGTGTAAGCAGTTAGATTCCACCTGCACCGTTAATACCGATTTTAAATCATGAATGCCTGGGAACCCAGCGGTCCCGAGGCTATCTTCATTCGACGTAGTGGATATTTTGACGAATGCCTCAGCAGGAGTTGGCTTAATAATTTGCACCTTCGCCCGGCCAATTCCAGCGGACAGCACCATCGCCACCACACACGTCATTACTAATTTCTTCATCGTTTCCTCCCCCAATTTCTAACGACATTCTCTCTGCTGCCGACCGCCCGCAGCAACCTTAATTGCTTCCCAATCCGTTGTCCTTCAGGCAGTCCGTTTTGATTTGTTCTCTCGGCGTCTCTTCCGTTAGTGCCGACCGCTGTTAGCTACTCAGCGGTTCCTGCTCATCTAACTCAAATCAGAACCCAGCGTTGCTGGGTCGCCAGAGGGGTTAAAAGTGGGGCGTAAAGATAAGGAACGTTTGATGTCTTTTCATCTCTCCTCACTTTCACTCTCCTCACTTTCACTCCAGCACCAAAGAAAAATTGGTGCTGGACAAACAAATTATCACCCGCCAATAAAGCTGGCATACACGGCTACGCGCTTTAGCTAATGAATCTTACCAGTTTTCTTCCTCCATGTCAACAACTAATTTCTAAATTAACTTTGCGATTTTGCCGATTTCCCCTATTTTACCTACTTTCTTGTAAGATGTCAATAATTAATTTCAAAAATTCAGCTTTTTTTTTATTTTGCATTTTAGCTGATTTTCATTATTTTACCTAATTCTCCCCCAAAAATCAATGGCTAAATTGCCGAAATTTCCTAATTTAGCTATTTTTTTTCGGGTTTTTTGCCTTGATTTTCTCACCCCTGCTTATACCTGAGAATTCGAGGAATCCCTAAATTCGCATAAGGTATTACAGCACAAGGAGATATGATATACAATGTCCGGCCTCGATTGTGGCTTTGCCGGCTGGCGAAATCCGCGTAGTCTCCTCATCAGGTGCGATTGGTATCAGCTATTTTCTTACACCGACCCTAATACCATTTAACTACCGCGTAGATGTAATTTACCAGTGTTTTTCTCTTGCCAACATTGTCATTATTCTTAATCTGTAACTGAAAGGAATTTACCTTTTCAGGTGTATCCACAAAACTCGTAACATCCCACGAGTCTATCGCCTCATTCCATTGCCCTTCACGCACCGGAGCATCTGTTGACGTCCAAACCACCGGATTACCTGGCCAGCCCGTCCCTATGCCCCATTGCAATTTTCCCGAGGAAAATCGTTCTTCCTCGAAGTGTTCCACATTAATAACGACCGACGCTATTGTCGCACCTGCTGGGATAGATACGTCCGAAAAATCGTAGGATGTATATGAATCAAACCCGGTTTCCCACCAGCTGTCGTTACTGGCCTGGACAACGCTGGTTTTACCGTCCTCTAACAATGTTTTTTGGTCTTTTTCATCGTAGCCATCTGCTATGGTCAAGGTTATTATCGGGGGTAAGCTTGCTGGATTTACTGTGATGGTAAATGATTGGGTATCTGAAGCTGGAATATCACTGCTATCTACAACCTTGACCACTATATCATTAGTCCCTACGTGAGCATCTTCCGGTGTCCACTGTATCAATCCGGTATCCGGTTCTATGGTCATACCTGCAGGTTTGGCGGTTAAGGAGTAAGTCAGCGTATCTCCCATATCCGGGTCCGTGGCATTAACATCATAAGTGTATAACGCACCGACTTCAACTGCGGTTACAGGTGCCGAAATGATCGCCGGCTCAGCATTGACCGCCTTGACCTTGACTGCAATATTCACCGTGGCGATTTCGATTCCGCCTTCACCCTCGCTGCAGGTCTCAGTGACCACATCGGTACTGCAGACGTTTGCGTCGGGTACACAACTCAGCGTGCTATCGGTCTTAATGGCCGCTAAGCCCTCGATGTCCTGGGCAACAGCGGTTACCGTGAGCGGTTCTTTGTCCACGTCAGTGTCGTTCACCGGTACATCAATCGTTACTACCGGCCTGTCCAACTGCGTCGTCGCACTGTCATAAGTGACCACCGGTGGGTCGTTGACCGCCGTTACCGTAATCGACACCGTTGCAACATCGCTGTCTGCCGTGCCGTCGTTAACCTTAAAGGTAAAGCTGTCCGACCCATTGAAATTCGCCTCTGGCGTGTAGATAAGGTTTGGCGCCGTCCCATTCAGGCACCCATGGCACGGACCTGTTAACACACTGTAGATAAGCGGATCCCCGTCAAGGTCACTGCCTGCCAAGGTAATCGGCACCAGCGTGTCCTCCTGTATCGTCACACTGTCATCATTAGCCATCGGTGGGTCGTTGATCGCCGTCACCGTGATCAACACGGTTGCAACAGCGCTGTCTGCCGTGCCGTCGTTGACCTTGAAGGTAAAGCTGTCCGACCCGTTGAAATTCGCCCTTGGCGTGTAGATCAGGTTTGGCGCTGTCCCACTCAGGCACCCATGGCACGGACCTGTTACCACACTGTAGGTCAGCGGATCCCCGTCAATATCGCTACCGCCTAAGGTAATCGACGCCGCCGTGTCCTCCTGTATCGTCGCACCGCCGGCGTCACAGGCCTTTACGCCGGCGGTCGTACCCAGCGCATAGTTGACCGCCGCTTCCAGCAGGTCATAACCTTGCAGAAACAACAATGCCTGTGCCTTCGGAGAAGCAGCAAAGAAACCAATGCGAATATCCGCCGCTACCCGGCCGCTGCCGTCTCCCGCAGGCCGAGCCAGGGCAGCTCCCTTGTCATACACAAAATAAACATCCGCGTTCTTTTGTCTGTCCCCCGAACCTTTCGCAATGACAACCGCGTCGCCGCCGGCCCTTGATGGTCCCGGTATAAGCATGCCCTCGTCGGGTTCCGTCAGAACAGCTACATTGCCACTATATCCGGCTGCCAGAGGATGGTCGGGCTCGATGATCCCGATACTCACAGAATCGAGAGTCTGATCTGCAGCCTCAACAGATGACATCCCCATCTCATAAAAGCAATAAGGCTCGGCCACGATAATCGGAGTTTCGATCTCTGTGATTTCGTTTTTTATTTTCTCAGAACTCACCGACTCCGAAATATAGACCAAATCCACGGCAGCGGCGGCGCACTCAGTGGTTACTTCATCTTCATCGTCATCAAAATACATCACCGTGTGCCCAAGCCCTTCAAAGAAGTGTTTTATCACAGCGTCACCGCCGTGGATGTTAGCCAGATCGTCTATTACAAATAGGATATCGCCCCCTCTGGCTCCGGTAGCTGAAAAACCAAGTACCACCGCCAGACAGACTAAGTATCTTACAAGCTTTGTCTCCAACATGATTTTTTCCTCCATATAGAACACTATAGCGCAACTCGCATCTCAAAACATCCCTTTTTTTCGCTGAAATTCGAAATAATTTCGAGATTCAAATCCCAATGTATCCCGAAACGCTCAAAGCAAAAAACTTGTGCATCCGCCGGCCAACGCAACAGAAACCAAACAGAACAATTTTCTTGACATGATATGCCTCCTTCCAAGATTTAAAACACTCCTCAAATACCCAGACGCTTATAAGATAACGCCTTACAGGCTCACTTTTGCTTAACTTGTCCTCCAGTTGGTCACTAAGAATCTGAGCGTTGCGAGTAATATACTTCTGTTTTCCCTTATCTGCAAACATATTTCTTAATGAACTTTCAATAAAAAAGTGGTTTTTGACCTTGGCGAAACGCTGTATCCTTAATAACAGCCTATGACAATTGAACTTATCGCAATTCGGCACCGGCAAAAGCCACGCAAATTTTGAACACAATTATGACCTCTCATTCCTGTCAATCGCCGAAATTACAGGATTTCATCCGACTTGCTCCTTTTGCCCTTGCAAAATCACCCCTCTGGTCTTACAATTCTCGCTTTGCCGGAATGATTAAAGCTCAAGAAACGAGAATCGAGACATGTTTGAGTCACTAACCGAGAAATTCAACTCAGTTTTCCGGTCGTTGGCCGGCCGAGGACGGATTACCGAAGCGAACATCTCGGACGCTATGCGAGACGTCCGCAAGGCCCTTCTGGAGGCGGACGTCAACTACAACGTGGTAAAGAAGTTCTGCAAAGACGTTACGCAGGCCGCCATCGGCGCTGAGGTAATAAAGAGCCTTCATCCCAGCCAGGTTCTGGTAAAAATCGTCAACGATGAGCTGACAAAGCTGATGGGGCCGGTCGATACCCGCATCTATTTTGTCTCACCCGGACCTACTATAATTATGTTAGCCGGCCTGCAGGGCGGCGGCAAGACCACCACCGCCGCGAAACTTGCCAAATATCTGGTCGCAAACGGCAAAAAAACACTTTTAGTGGCTGATGACCTGCAAAGACCGGCTGCTATCGAGCAACTGATTGTTCTGGGCCGGCAGATAGAAACCGAAGTTTATAGCGAGGACAGCAAAAATTCCATAAAGGTAGCAAAAAATGCTGTCAAGCACGCCCGAACAAACAACTACGACGTGGTGGTGCTCGACACCGCAGGCCGGCTGCATATAGACCAGGAGATGATGACTGAGCTGGCCAATGTCGCAAAAGCAGTCAACCCGCACCAGATTTACTTAGTCTGTGATGCGATGACCGGCCAGGATGCCGTAAATTCGGCCAAAGAGTTCAACAAGCGGCTTGAGCTTGACGGCGTCATCCTTACAAAACTGGATGGTGATGCCCGCGGCGGCGCCGCCCTGAGTGTGAAGGCCGTAACCGGAAAGCCCATCAAGTTCGTCGGAGTCGGTGAAAAGCTCGACAAACTCGAAGAGTTTCACCCCGACCGCATGGCCGGCAGAATCCTGGGAATGGGTGATGTGGTAACGCTGGTGGAAAAGGCTCAGGAGCATTTCGAAGCCGAGGAGGCACAGAAGCTACAAAAGAAAATGGCCAAAGGTAGCTTCGGCTTTGATGATTTTCTAAAGCAACTGCAGGCCGTCAAAAAAATGGGCGGTATCAGGGATATACTCAAAATGATGCCTGGGATGGGGAGCCAGCTCAAAGATTTGGACTTCGACGGCGTAGAGCTCCAGCAGACCGAAGCTATTGTCTATTCGATGACGCCCCAGGAAAGACGCGAACCGGACATTATAGACCCGTCCAGGCGAAGACGAATAGCTGCAGGCGCCGGTGTAGAAGCGCATGATGTTTCCGGTTTGGTAAAGACATTCAGGCGCAGCCGGGATATGATCAAAGCCATGAGCGGCGGAGGTATCGGTGGCCTTAAGAATCTGTTCGCAGGCGGACTCAGTATGGACTCGCTCGGTGCGGCTATGGGGGCACGCAAAAAAATAAAGCAGCGCTCAAAGAGAAAAAGAGTCATAAAACGAAGGGGCAAAACTAAGCGACGATAATGTTCAGTATTGACCCCCCAATTTATGGGGGGTCGTTTAGCCGTCGCCGGAACGGCGACGCAATATATTCAAAAATATTTAGCCCCCCAATTTATTGGGGGGTCGTTTAGCCCCCAAATTTATTTGGGGGTTTTACCCGAATTTATTCGAGGGTCGTTTAGCCCTCAAATTTATTCGAGGGTCGTTTAGCCGTCGCCGGTAAGCCTGCCATGAGCTTGCCGAAGGGGCGACGGTGTTCAGGAAAACACAAATCAATAGCGCAAGTATTTGTGGGCAAGAAGGTCATTATGAAAAAGAATCTAACGACACCGGAGTTTTCTAACGGGGTAAACCGTCGCGATTTTTTGGCGATTGCCGGTGCAGCTATGGCAGGGACTATCCTGCCAGGCTGCACGGAAGTACTTTCCTCAGCAAAAAACGAAAGCTCCCTTAAGAAACCGAACTTCATCATCATCTTCTGTGACGATTTGGGCTACGGCGACCTCGGCTGCTTCGGTTCGAAGAAGCACCGCACGCCGAACATCGACCGCATGGCTGCTGAAGGCATGCGTTTTACCAGCTTTTATGTAACCAGCGGTGTATGCACGCCATCCCGGTCGAGTCTGATGACCGGCTGCTATCCCCGGCGCGTTAATATGCACGAAAGCGGCGCGCACGAATGGGTGCTCTTCCCGGTTGCCGAGAAGGGACTAAATCCGAATGAAATCACCATCGCTGAAGTGCTCAAAGAACAGGGCTACGCCACCGCCTGCGTTGGCAAGTGGCATTTAGGAGACCAACCCGAGTTTCTGCCCACAAGGCAGGGCTTCGACTACTATTACGGCATCCCCTACAGCAACGATATGGGAGCCGAGCAACGGCCCAAAAATCCGCCGCTGCCGTTGCTGCGAAACGAAAAGGTCATCGAAGCGCCGGCTGACCAGAACACCCTGACAAAGCGCTACACAGAGCAGGTGATTAAGTTCGTCACCGCCAATAAGGACAGACCCTTCTTTGTCTACCTGCCGCACACGATGGTACACAATCCGGTGCATTCGAGCGAAAGGTTCCGCGGCAAGAGCGCCAACGGCGGCTACGGCGACGCAGCCGAAGAGATTGATTGGTCAACCGGCGAAATCCTGGCCACGCTCAAGAAGCTCGGCATTGACGGCCGCACGTTAGTTGTGTTCACCTCCGACAACGGCGCAGCTAAACGCTGGGGCGGCAGCAATCTGCCGCTTTCAGGATTCAAAGGCAGTACAATGGAAGGCGGTATGCGTGAGCCGTGCGTAATGCGCTGGCCCGGCAGGATTCCGGCAGGCAAAACATGCGACGAATTGACCTGCACGATGGACCTGATGCCCACTTTCGCTCGACTGGCCGGCACAAAACCACCAAGCGACCGCATCATAGACGGCAAGGACATCCGGCCGCTTATGGCCGGCAAACAAAGCGCCAAATCGCCGCACGAGGCCTTCTACTATTATAGGGTAGACCAGTTGCAGGCCGTGCGCTCCGGCAAGTGGAAACTTCATCTGCCGTACAAGATTAAAAAACGCGACCAGGCAAAGGCTACATCTATGCCGTTAAAACTATACGACCTCGAAGCTGACATCGGCGAAACAAATAATGTTGCCGACCAACATCCTGATGTAGTGCAACGTCTTCTTGCCTTAGCTGAAAAAGCCCGCGACGACCTTGGTGACCTCGATAGAAAGGGTAGAAACCAGCGTCCAGCCGGATGGGTCGTAACCCCAAAGCCATTAAGGAAAAAATAACGATCGATAATATAAATATTTAGCCCCCCAATTTATTGGGGGGTCGTTTAGCCCCCAAATTTATTTGGGGGTTTTACCCGAATTTATTCGAGGGTCGTTTAGCCCTCAAATTTATTTGGGGGGTTTACCCGAATTTATTGGAGGGTCGTTTAGCCCTCAAATTTATTTGATGGTTTATTTAGCCGTCGCCGGTAAGCCTGCCCTGAGCTTGCCGAAGGGGCGACGTTACCTTAAAAAAGGAGAAAAAACAAAACGGCAATAATAAAAATGATTTCAATTGAGCAATACCTGGATAAAATAGCTCGGTTTTCTGATAACGAATTCGGCAAACTCGTAAGAAACCAATTTAAAGACATCCAGGGCACCAGCGAATTGGCAATGCTGGCGGCCCCGAGCGCCGAGGAATTAGAGCAGTTGAAAAAGGCAGTGGCGATAATGACGCCGGCCGAAAAACAAAACGCTGACAGTCTGACTGACCAGCAGATACAGAGAATCGCAGCTGACGCCCGGATTGACCCGGCGAACCTGGCGATTTTCATAAATGGTTACGCCTTACATTGCAAACGTGTTTCGTGATTTGCAGTGGGCAGATCACGGGAATTGATTATAAATTAAAGAAAGGAAAAAATTATGGCAGTAAAGTTGAGAATGACCAGGATAGGCAGGCGGCATCGGCCGTTCTTTAGAATCAACGCGGTCGAATCGCGCACGCCGCGTGACGGCAAAATACTTGAAAAGCTGGGCCATTACGACCCGATTGAAAAAGACCCGGCCAAGCAGGTCGTGCTCAACCTCGAGCGCGTCCGGCACTGGCTCGATAAAGGAGCGATACCAAGCGATACGGTCTCGCAAATCCTGCTTCGCGCTGGGCTAAAGCACAAATATGCTGAAGAAAAAGCTGCCCGTCTGGCAAAGGCCAAGGCCATAGCCCGCGCTAAGGGCAAGCTGTTTACAAAAGCTCAAAGAATTGCCGCTCAAAAAGAGGCTGAGGCATCCAAGGAAAAGGCCGAGGTAGTCGAAGAAAAAGTCGAAGCTCCGGCAGTCGAAGAAAAGGTCGAAGCTCCGGTAGCTGAAGAAAAGGTCGAGCCCGAACCCGAGGCCAAAACCGAAGCTATGGAGGAAAAGGCCGAGGTAGCCGAAGAAAAAATCGAAGCTCCGGCAGCCGAAGAAAAGGTCGAAGCTCCGGCAGCTGAAGAAAAGGTCGAAGCTCCGGTAGCTGAAGAAAAAGTCGAAGCTCCGGTAGCCGAAGAAAAGGTCGAAGCTCCGGCAGCTGAAGAAAAAGTCGAAGCTCCGGTAGCCGAAGAAAAGGTCGAAGCTCCGGCAGCCGAAGAAAAGGTCGAAGCTCCGGCAGCTGAAGAAAAGGTCAAAGCTCCGGTAGCTGAAGAAAAAGTCGAAGCTCCGGCAGCTGAAGAAAAGGTCGAAGCTCCGGTAGCTGAAGAAAAAGTCGAAGCTCCGGTAGCCGAAGAAAAGGTCGAAGCTCCGGTAGCTGAAGAAAAAGTCGAAGCTCCGGTAGCCGAAGAAAAGGTCGAAGCTCCGGTAGTCGAAGAAAAAGTCGAAGCTCCGGTAGTTGAGGAAAAAGCCGAGCCCGAACCCGAGGCTAAAACCGAAGCTGTGGAGGAAAAGGTCGAGGTAGCTAAAGAAAAAATCGAAGCTCCGGCAGCTGAAGAAAAAATCGAAGCTCCGGCAGCTGAAGAAAAGGTCGAAGCTCCGGTAGCTGAAGAAAAAGTCGAAGCTCCGGTAGCCGAAGAAAAGGTCGAGCCCGAACCCGAAGCCAAGCCCGAGACCGAAGCAGTGGAAGAAAAAGTCGAGGCCAAAGCCGAAGCCGTAGAGGAAAAGGCCGAGGCCGAACCTGAAGCAAAAGCCAAGGTTGAAAAAAAGCCTAAGGCAAAGGCTGAAAAGAAACCCAAAGCAAAAGCTGAAAAGAAGCCTAAGACAAAGGCCAAAGCAGAGGTTGAGAAAAAACCGCAAATCGAGAAAGAATAGAGCCCATATTCAACCCCCCAATTTATTGGGGGGTTATAAGCACGTAATAATGCAAACCAACAGTGACGTGATTATGCGTATCGATATTCTTACGCTTTTTCCGCAAGTCTTTGAATCACCTTTGAGCTGCTCAATATTAAAGAGAGCGCAGGACGAGGGGCTGATTGAAATTGTTCTCACCGATATAAGAGATTTCGCAACCGACAATTATAGAAAGGTTGACGATAAGCCGTATGGCGGCGGCCCCGGTATGGTCATGATGCCCGGCCCGGTCTTTGACTGCGCCGAACATGTCCGGAAGTTATCGCCGGACAAAGGCCGCGTCATCCTGCTGACCCCCCAGGGACAGAAATTTAATCAGGCAAAAGCAATCGAGCTAAGCGCCGAAAAGCGCCTCATCTTGATCGCCGGCAAATACGAAGGATTTGACGAGCGAATTCGCATAGGCCTCGATGCCGAGCAAATCTCAATAGGCGATTATGTCCTAAACGGCGGCGAGCTGGCGGCTATGGTAATCATCGATGCGGTTGTCAGATTATTGCCCGGCGCGCTTGGTGATGAAGACTCAGCGAAGGACGATTCATTCAGCGCCGGCCTTTTGGAATATCCGCAATATACAAGGCCGGAGGTCTTTCGTGGCATGAAGGTCCCTGAGATTTTGTTAAGTGGCGACCACGCCAAAATAGCCGAATGGCGCAAACAGCAGGCCCTCGAACGAACAAAAAAATGGCGACCCGATTTACTAAAAGACAACAATAAAAAATAGGGTATGCTGTACTACTCTGCGAAGTAGCCTTCGCTACGTAGTACGAGTGCATACCGTATCCCTAAGAGGAGAAAAATGAAGAAGATGAATCGACGCGAATTTCTTAGTCTCGTAGCCGGCGGTTCCGCCGCGGCACTAACACCTTTCACCGGTTGTAGCTGGGTGGCAGCTTCAAAGCCGAAGGCTTTGGGGATGGCTCAGCCGAACATCATTTTGCTATTGACCGATGACCATCGAGCCGACGCGATGGGTTGTGCCAACAATACTATTATCCAGACCCCGAATATGGATGCCCTGGCGGCAAACGGCATAAGATTTACCAATGCCTTTGTCACCACCTCAATATGCGCGTCCAGCCGTGCCAGTATTTTTTCGGGCCAATGGACACGCCGGCACGGCATAGACAACTTCAGGAAGAATTTTTCACCGGAGGCACTGACCCAGACTTATCCGATGCTGCTTCGCCAGGCCGGATACCGAATCGGCTTTATAGGAAAGTATGGAGTGGGACCAAATAAAGAACTGCCGGTTGACAAATATGACTACTGGAAGGGCTTTGCCGGCCAGGGCAAATACGAACACAAAGACGAGGACGGCAACTACAAACATCTGACGCAGATTATGGGCGAGCAGGCGATTGAATTCCTGCAGAGCTGCTCACCAGGGGCAAGCCCCGGACCGGACAAACCCGGCTTCGCCGGCCAGCCGTTTTGCCTGTCGGTAAGTTTCAAGGCCCCTCACGTTCAGGATAGAGACCCGCGCCAGTTCATTTACGACCGGGCCTATGAGAATCTCTACAAGGATGTAACCATTCCAACTCCGAAGACGGCCGAGACGCGCTATTTCCAAGCCCTGCCGGAATTCCTTCAGACTTCCGAGGCCCGCAGGCGATGGCAGATACGTTTTCCGAACCCTCAAAAGTTTCAGGAATCCGTCAAGGGCTATTACCGTCTTATTACCGGCGTCGATGTCGTTATTGGGCGAATCCGGGACCAGCTAAAGCAACTCAATCTCGACGATAACACAGTCATAATGCTCATCGGTGACAATGGCTTTTATCTCGGCGAGTACGGCCTTGCCGGAAAATGGTTCCCTCACGAGTTATCGATTCGCGTACCGCTTCTCGTCTATGATCCCAGAGCAGACAGAAAACGCCGCGGTGTCACGCTCGACCAGATGGCGCTTAACGTGGACATTGCTCCGACAATCCTGGAACTGGCCGGCTTGAAAGTGCCCCAACAGATGCAAGGCCGCAGCTTAGTTCCCTTGCTGAACGGGAAACGACCGAAGTGGCGAACTGATTTCTTTTACGAGCATTTGTTCGAACACAAAACGATTGCCAAAAGCGAGGCCCTCCGCACGCAGCGATGGAAGTACGCCCGCTATGTTGATTTTGATTATGAGGAACTTTACGATTTGGACAACGACCCGGCCGAAACAATCAACCTGGCAAAAGACGATAAATACCAAGGAATCCTGAAGTCTCTGCGAAAACACTGCAACGAACTCGCCGAAAAGGCCAAAGGCACCTAACAAAGTAGTAGGGTGGGTTTTGGCCCACAAGTTATCTTAAAATTAGGAAAGAAAAAAATGGAACGACGCGAATTTCTCAATCTGATGGCCGGCGGTGCCGCCGCAACGGCGATGTCTTCAGCCGGCTGTGAGAGTGAACTTGCCGGATATAGAAAACCAGCAAAGCAGCCGAACATCATCTTCATAATGGTCGACGACCTCGGCCCTGAGTGGCTAAGCTGCTACGGCGGCGAGGAAATGGAAACGCCCAACCTTGACAGGCTGGCTGAAGGAGGAATGCGCTTTCTCAATGCCTACTCAATGCCCCAGTGCACACCTACCCGCGTTACGCTCTTGACCGGGCAGTACCCGTGGCGGCACGGCTGGGTCAACCACTGGGATGTGCCGCGTTGGGGGGCCGGCTGCCATTTCGATTCCAAGTACAATATCTCTTTTGCGCGAGTGCTCAAGACCGCCGGCTACGTTACCGCCGCAGCCGGCAAATGGCAAATCAGCGATTTTCGCGTCCAGCCGGACGCGATGCAAGAACATGGCTTCGACGAGTACTGCATGTGGACCGGCTATGAATCCCAGAACCCACCCAGCGCAGAACGCTACTGGGACCCGTACATCCACTCCGCCGGCGTCAGCAAAACCTACGAGGGCAGGTTCGGCACCGATGTCTTTGTGGACTTTCTGATTGACTTTATGAAACGCCACAAGGCCGAACCCATGATGTTGTACTTCCCTATGGCCCTGACGCACGGGCCGCTGACCAACACGCCGCTTGACCCCGACGCCGAAGACAAACTCGACCGGCACAAAGCAATGGTTCGCTACACCGACCACGCCGTCGGCCGATTGGTCAAGGCGCTGGACGAGCTGAAAATTCGTAACAACACAATCGTATTCTTTACAACCGACAACGGCACGAGCAAGGGCATCAGCGCGCGGATGAACGGACGCAGCGTCAGAGGCGGTAAAGCTACTCTGGGCGAACCCGGCGTCAACGCGCCGTTCATTGTCAACTGTCCCGGACTTGTCCCGGCCGGCGTAGTAACCGACGCCCTGACCGACTTCACCGACATGATACCGACATTTGCAGAACTGGCTGGAGCTGAACTGCCGGCAGATGCCGTCATTGACGGTCACTCCATCGCAAAGCTTATATTAGGTAAGCAAAGCGATTCTCCCCGTCAGTGGATTATGGCTATGGGCTTTGGCGGCGCGAAACTTACTGACGCCGGTGTCGTGCCCAAAGTGCAATTCGCTGATCGTGTCGTACGTGACAAGCAGTACAAACTTTGGGTCCTCGACGGCAGCAGTGCAAAGTTGTTTGACCTGCTCGCCGACCCGGCAGAGGCCAATAACCTGCTCGACAGCAAAGACCCGAAGGTCCTCGCCGCACGCAGAAGACTTGAGGCGGTCGTACAATCCTTTCCCGCCAAGGACGCCAGACCAAAGTATGACCCGACGCCGCCTCAGCCCTGGGATAAGAAGCCGGACAGTAACACGAGGCGGAAATAGAAAGGAAAATAATGACGGGTGGCAGCCTCAAGCGAGTCCCGAAAAACCGGGACGAGCTTGGGGATGGCTTGGAGTAACTACCAGTAACCACCACGCATTTATCGGGTGACAGACTACTAATACCACATAACAGAAAGGAAAAAACTCATGGAACGATTGAACCCCATTAGAAATTCGAAAATGGACAAGGACACAGAACAATCCCGGTTAGAAGCGAACAATCAATTCCCAAAAGAACATGAAGCGAAATTTTCTAACGAGGTGAACCGACGCGAATTTTTATCTCTCGCAGCCAGCGGTACCGTGGCAGTGGTGATACCTTCAGCCGGCTGTAAGATTGAACCTGCCAGATATAGAAAGCCAGCAAAGCGGCCGAACATCATCTTCATCATGGCCGACGATTTGGGCTACGGTGACCTTGGTTGCTATGGCCAAAAGGAGATTAAAACGCCGAACATCGACCGGCTTGCCGACGAGGGCACACGCTTCATGCAGTGCTACGCCGGTTATACGGTTTGCGCGCCGTCGCGCAGCGTCCTGATGACCGGCCAGCACACCGGCCACACCCGTGTTCGCGGTAACACCGGCAGAGTGGGAGGTACCCTGGTTCTGGATAACGGCGGCCCACAGCGCCGTGTTCCGCTTCAACCCGAAGACGTCACCGTCGCTGAAGTGCTAAAACAAGCCGGCTACGCGACCGGTATCACCGGCAAATGGGGCCTCGGCGAACCGGGTAATACCGGCATCCCAAACCGGCAGGGCTTCGGTGAATGGTTCGGGTATCTCAACCAGAGACGTGCACACACCTACTATCCGCCCTACTTATGGCGCAACGAACGAAAAGTAATCCTTGAAGCAAATAAGGACGGCCAGCGAAAGCAGTACTCGCACGACATGTTCACAGATTTTGCCCTGAATTTCATTCGCCGCCACAAGGATAAGCTGTTCTTTCTCTACCTGCCATACACCATCCCGCACGCAAAGTACGAGATACCAAGCACAGAACCTTACACCGACAAGCCCTGGCCCGATGATGCAAAGGTGCACGCGGCAATGATTACACGATTGGACGCAGATGTGGGGCGCATTATGTCGCTGCTGAAGGACCTGGTCATCGACGAGCAGACACTCGTATTCTTCTGCTCGGACAACGGTGCGGCCAGACGCTGGGAAGGGATTTTCGACAGCTCCGGGCCCCTGCGGGCAAACAAGGGCAGCCTGTACGAAGGCGGCATTCGCACGCCCATGATTGTCCGCTGGCCGGGCAAAGTGCCCGCAGGAAAGACCAGCGGCGCGCCCTGGTACTTTGCCGACGTCATGCCGACCCTGGCCGAACTCGCCGGCGTTAAACCGCCGAACAATATCGACGGCATCAGTGTCCTGCCTGCGCTGCTCGGTAGAAAGCAGGCTACGGACGACCGCTTCCTTTACTGGGAATCGCCCGCGAAAAATCTCGGGCAGGCAGTCCGCTGGCGTAACTACAAGGCCGTGCGCCCGGCGCTGGACAGGCCGCTGGAGCTTTACGATTTGGCTAAAGACGGCGCCGAGACTAACGACATCGCCGCTCAATGTCCCGACGTGATTGCCACGATTGAGGACTACCTCAAAACCGCCCGCACCGACTCGCCGAATTGGCCCGTCAAAACTGACGCCAAGCAAGGATAACTGGAGGTAGTCGCCGGTTTTGACCCTATCAAGACACAGGCCAGCCCGCACAACAGGCTTGTATCTATGCAGATTTGTGCCCGAAACGCCCAAAAGCTGCAATTTTTGAAAAAGTCCTTGTTCTTAGACACAAAAGCAAGTATACTTCGTACCGTATCTCGAACGAGATACGAATTGATAAGGAGATAGATCAGTGAAAACAGAAATGTTGGATGCGGTTGAGAGCAAAAGTCTCAAGAAGAAAATACCGCACTTCGAAATAGGCGATATTGTTGATGTCCACTGCCTTATCAAAGAAGGTGACAAAGAGCGCAAACAGGTATTTACCGGCACGGTAATCGCACGCAAGGGCCGGGGCATTAACGAAACGTTCACAGTGCGGCGAATTGTCAATAACGAGGGCGTCGAGCGGATTTTCCCGCTTCATTCACCCAACGTCCTCGATATCAGGCCGGTTCGAAGTGGCAAAGCAAGGCGTGCAAAATTGTATTTCCTCCGCGAGCGAACCGGCAAGGCCGTCAAGCTGGCCCATCGCCACAGCGGCCACACCATCTCCAAATAACAAATCGTTTAGCCCCCCATTTATTTGGGGGTTTTATTTACTATGGTGGGCATAGTATTAAACAAACGCAGGTTATTGGCCGACAGGACACTGCTCGGCCGGTGGGGTGAAAAACGCTGCCTGAGGTTTTTGAAAAGAAAAGGCCTCAAAAAACTCACTCGCAACTTCTCCTGCAAGACCGGCGAAATCGACCTGATTATGGTTGATGCCGACAGCACCATGGTCTTTGTTGAGGTCAGAACCAGAGCCGACGAAACCTTTGGACCAGCCGAATCGTCCATCACACATTCTAAAAAAGCCAGGTTGCTCAGGACTGCTCAGTATTTTCTTGCAACCAACAATATAGAAAACCGCCCTTTTCGCTTTGATGTTGTTACGATAGTGCTGGCGCCAACAGGCCGCCCGCAGATAAGACATTACGAAAACGTTTTTGTGCCATAAGAACAATGGAACTGATTGATACACACTGTCATTTGACCTTTGAACAATTGGCCGACGACGTCGAGAATGTTTTAGCACGCAGCAGGGCCGGCGGCGTTACCGGGTGGATAACCATAGGCACCGACCCGCAGCACAACCGAAAAGCCATCGAACTTACCGGCAAATTCGAGAATATGTACGCGGCCATTGGAATTCACCCGCACGATGCAAAGGATGTAACCGCTGATGCACTAACAGAATTGAAAGAGCTTGCACAAGGCGAAAAGGTCGTCGCCATCGGCGAGGCAGGCCTGGATTTTCATTATAATTTTTCGAAACAGCCTGACCAAAAACGGGCCTTCGCTCAGCAGCTAAAAATCGCCCGAGAGCTGAACCTGCCGGTGATTGTGCATTGCAGAGAGGCCTTCGATGAGACGATGGACATTTTAGAGCAGTTCGGCCCAGGTGTAAAACCGGTGGTTTTTCATTGTTTCAGCGGCTCGCCGGAGCAGGCAAAGATTGTTCTCGATAAAGGTTTTTACATCTCTTTTACCGGCGTAGTTACTTTCAAAAATGCCGAGCTTACCCGCCAGGCCGCCAAAATTGTGCCGGTTGACAGATTGATGCTCGAGACTGATTGTCCGTACATGTCGCCGGAGCCGATGCGAAAGCAAAAGGTAAACGAGCCGGCCCTTATGGTCCACACCGCCAAGTATTTAGCCGAATTAAAGCAGATGGACTTGGCTGATTTCGCCCAGGCCGTAACCGCCACCAGCAAAGCCTTTTTCAGTTTGCCAGAGGCTCCGAGCACAAGAGCACAAGACATAAGAGTCAAGCGGGATCTTATAAAGTAGAAGAAAGGATGAACATAAAATGTCTATTGATAAAGACGAAACGCAAAAAGCTGAGCAATTCGGAGTAGTTACCCGAATTTTGGCGGGTTATTGTCATGGATGCAAGATATGTCCCTATGCAGACCGCAGGCCAGATTCGGCTCTTGGCAAGCTCATGCGCTGGCATCGCACATGGTGTCCAGCCTGGGCCGCTCATACAAGAGTTTACGGTGAGAAACCGCTTTCACGATAGTTCGGCAGAATCGGCCTGTTACTCTGCGAAGCAGCTCTTCTGTCTTCTGCCTTCTGCCTTCTGCCTTCTGCCTTCTGCCTTCTGCCTTCTGCCTTCTGCCTTCTGCCTTCTGCCTTCTGCCTTCTGCCTTCTGCCTTCTGCCTTCTGCCTTCTGCCTTCTGCCTTCTGCCTTCTGCCTT